>CALBME010000029.1 GCA_937896295.1 uncultured Micavibrio sp.
AATACGTATAAATCCAGCAGCGGGTTTTCCGGTTCGTGAGAAAAACCGCCGCCGCCAATCGCTATAATGGTTTTGTCTTTTTTATCCATGAACCGTGCCAACCAAAATGTATGGATTTTGAAAGCATTTTAAGGTTCAACTGTATTATATTCCTCCAGTAATTGTAAGGAAAAATACAAAAAATGAATTATCTCTCAAGATTAAAGGCATGCGCTGCGCTTTTGTTTAAAAAGCACCCGCAAGCAGATGTAACAGACCAGATTTTAAAAACGTCAGATCCGGAAGTTCTCATTACGTGGCTTATGGAAGCTGCCCGACGGATTGAAGGATTTAACCTGACATGCCGTTACGCCGGGCGCTATATATTGAAGCTGAACGTTTTCTCCGGCCACACCTTCAGGGATATTATTCGTTTTGGATCTTATCAAATGGACTTGATGGAACTAATCGTCAGCCAGATAAACCCCAAAGACGTGCTGTTTATACGCGGGCTGAACTTCAAAGCCACGGATTTACCGAGGATGTAGCTAACATCTTTGCAGCAGATGTCGCTTTGAATGTTTACCTGTCAGATTACATGAACGCTTTGGCCCGTTCTGACTATGAAAGCAGAGGTCAAACATATACGCAGGAACATCGGTCCGATGATATAGTGGTTAAAGGGCCAAATAATCAAGAGGAGAGGCAAGAATTTGGAAGGGTATTTAAAAGAGAGGGAAGGCCTGAGGGAGATTACCATTTTTCTCTTGAGGAAATGAAGCAAGTCTCTAGGGAGTTAAATTTTCAATTTCATGCGCATGGCGTTGGGTTAGGCATAGCTCTGCACAAACAATTAGCGCTTCCAGGTGATAAATTTAATCCGGATGATCAGCCTAAATACGTAACTGCGGCCCGGGCGAAACTCGGCGCTTTATTTGAAGCGACGGTATCGCGTACAATTACAGATGTGCAGCAAGTGATTGTTCCTGAAGCAAAGGAAAATATGGAGTATGGTAAGGCTGTTTCCGTCGAACAGTTTTTCTCGTGGTTAAAGGCAGATAAATTCACGCCCTAAGGAAATTTAAAAATGTTCGAGATAAATGGATTAAAATTATTATTCAATGGCCGTTGCATATACGAAGCCTTAGACAAGATTCAGGAGATAATTTGCCAGGATAGAGAAAAGGCTGTTATCCAATATCGATCTCTCGGGTATGCCCAGAAATTAGGTTTGATGCAAGGTCCTCATGAAATGTGGCTTCACATTATCAATGCGGATGATTTCAAGCTCATCAATCAGAATGTATTGTGCATTGATAAGAATGGGCATGAAGTCTGGCGAATCGAATCTCCAGTGAAAAATGATCGCCGTCCGGATTCTTTCATTTACGTCGTTAATAATAAGGACACAAGCGGTAGATGGTTAGCCGTGACGCATTTAGGACATGAATGCGAACTGGACATTCACACCGGTAAGCTATCGAACATCCGGCATTACGCGGTGAAATAAGCTATGGCGTCTCTAAAATCACATCTCAATATTCCTTTAGACCAGCAGGACTGGACATGGCGTAGAGCTTTTTACGAATTGCTGCCTGCGCATGAGAATTTCGAAATATCCGGAACGATGGTGAATGAGAAACAGCACACATATCTGGTCGCCATTCCAGTTTATGATCCGGGTTCAGGGAAGGGTCGCTATGCCGCCTTCAAAAACCTGATCATTGATTGTATACAGAACCGTTACGGACTATGTCTGATAGTGGAGCGCACGGCCAAAATACCGAGCGCGTTATTGGGGTTTGGTTCTGTCTGGTCGTATGCTGAATACGGACATTTAGGCGGTTGTGGCAACGTGCGTGATGATTTTGAGAAGGCCTTTTCAATATCAAGATCCGAGCCGCTTACAGCTGTAGTCTCTGAAGATAATAACATTATGATTGGCCGTCCGAGCGATGATTTTTTTCCGCCATATGTCAGAGATATGCTTTCAAGCGAAATAAAAAAGCATAAAAACCCCGCCGATCCCGAATATAATCTGGTCACTACCAAAAAATACGCCATGCCCTACAGCATAGGAATATCAGTAGGGCATAACGCCACGCATGAGGAGAAAATCAACATACGCAGGTGCGTTGATTTCTATATGCCGCCCTATCTTCCAGCCGAAATACTTTAATAGTAAGAATTGCGCTACTTTTTTCAGCGCAGTACCTGCTGTAAGAGCCGGGATGATCTGGTAGATATGCTGGTGCGCCAGGAAGTAAGGCGCATTTGTACAATCACTCTGATTGCATGCGTGTAGCGGAGGATTCAATCAGAAAGCTAAAGCCGCCTTCGGGCGGCTTTTCTTTTGGCCGGAGCCTTCGTCACGACAGAAAACGCGTCGCTGCGGCATAGTAAAGGGGAATGCCCAGACTGATGTTGAACGGAAACGTCAGGGCAAGTGACATCGGCAGATAGATGGCGATCCTGGCCTCGGGCAGGGCCAGCCGCATGGCGGCCGGAACCGCGATGTAAGAGGCGCTGGCGCATAACACGGTGAACAGCATGCCCGTCCCGACATCAAGGCCCAGTGCGTAACTGGTGGCAAGGCCGGCCAGCCCGCCGATCAGCGGCATATAGAGGCCGAACATGACCAGCGACAGTGTAAAGTCCCGTAAGTGCTGCAGGTTCCGGGCCACCAGAAGGCCCATATCGAGAAGGAACAGGCACAGGACGCCCTGAAAGGGGCCGACCAGGAACGCCTCCACCTTTTCCATACCCGGCTCGCCCGTAATCCACCCGATCAGGAAAGACCCGGACAGAAGCAGGATGGACCCGTTCGTCAGGATATCACGGCTTAGTCTTTTATCCTTATCCGGGTGCTGCGTCTCCGGCGATGTGCGGTGCGCAATGAAAAGCCCGGATACGATCGCGGGCGCCTCCATCAATGCAAGAACGGCAACGATGTATCCTGCGTAAACCACGCCGTTCGTGTTCAGGAACGATGTGGCGGTGACAAAAGTGACCATGCTGATGGAGCCGTAATGCGCCGCAATCGCGGCCGCGGTGGCCTTGTCGATATGGCTGGTCAGGCGTAACAGGCCATAGGCAAGAAAGGGCTGTAAGAGGCCGATGCCCACGCCGGCGGCCATGGTACCCCAGACCTGCGGCGTAAACTGGTCTGTGTTCGCGATGGCGACGCCGCCTTTGAAACCGATGGCCATCATCAGGTACAACGAAAGATAACGGCTGATGCTTTCGGGAATTTCCAGATCCGACCTGATGATGCCGGCCAGGATGCCAAGGGCAAAAAATAAAATCGGCGGCGAAAGAAGGTTTTGGGTGAATAAATCGAACAGGGTCATAAGGGCGCTCCATTAAAACGCCGATATGAAACACAATTCATCAGGATTGACAAAATTGATTGTTTAAATAAAGTCTATGAGAAATACTCATAAAGACAGCCGGATAGAACCCGGCTGTCTTTGCATGTTTCTGCATGCACTGTGCCTAAATCGAAGACATCCTGCGCAGGGCCGCAATGCGGTTACCCGTATTCGGGTGCGTGGAAAACAGATTGTCGACCTTGCGCGTATGCAGGGGGTTGATGATGAACATATGCGCCGTCGCCGGGTTTTTTTCAGCGGCGGGATTGTCAATCCGCGTTGAATACAGCTCCAGTTTTTCCAGTGCCCCGGCAAGTGCCATGGGGTCGCCGCAGATATCCGCGCCGGTCTTATCGGCACTGTATTCGCGCGTACGCGAAATGGCCATCTGCACCAGCATGGCGGCCAGCGGCGCGATGATCATCATGGCAAGCCCGGCGATGGGGTGCCCGCCTTCCTTGTCATCGTTTTGCCCGCCGCCAAAAAACGCGCCGAAATTGGCGATCATGGATATGGCGCCCGCAATACACGCCGTGACTGTCATGATAAGCGTGTCACGGTTTTTGATATGGGCCAGTTCATGGGCGACCACACCGGCAAGCTCGCGCTCGCTTAAGATATCCATCAACCCGGTATTCACCGCCACGGCGGCATTCTGCGGATTTCGTCCCGTGGCGAAGGCGTTGGGCTGGGGGCTGTCGATGATGTAAACCCTGGGCATGGGAAGCCCCGCGCGCTGCGCAAGCTGACGGGTCATGTCGTATAGCGGCCCGCGATCCACGGGCTGCGCGCCATACATTTTGAGGACGATCTTATCGGAAAACCAATAGGACCCCACGTTCATGGCAATGGCGGCCGCCAGCGCGACCATCATGCCCGTCTGCCCCCCGATGGCCCAGCCGATCCAGCCAAACAGGGCTGTCAGCAGGGAAAGAAGAAGTCCGGTTTTAAGTATGTTCATTGTATTCCTCCTTATGAAATCGCTTGGTCTTTGCGTGTCTTAAGCAATGAAAAGACGATGCCGGAAGCAAGGATCAGCAGGGTGATGGACAAGGACAGGGCGGGGTCCATCTTGCCCACCATCTGGTTCCAGAAGATTTTGCCCCCGATAAAAATCAGCACAGCCGAAAGGGCGTATTTCAGGTAAACAAACCGGTGCATCATCGCGGCCAGCGCGAAATACAGAGCGCGCAGGCCCAGAATGGCAAAGATGTTGCTGGTATAGACGATGTAAGGGTCGGTCGTGATGGCAAAGATCGCGGGGACGGAGTCGACCGCAAACACGATGTCCACGAATTCCACCATCAGAAGGGCCAGGAACAACGGCGTGGCATAGCGAACCAGTTTCCCGGTTTTGGGGTCTTCCTTTTGAATAAAGAATTTCTCTTCATGCAGGGTGTCGGTCACGCGCATGTGGCGGCGCATGAACTTGACCAGAATGTTGTCGCCCATGCTTTTCTGATGACCGCTGGCAAACAGCATTTTGATACCGGTAAGCACCAGGAAGCCGCCGAAAAGGTACAGGACCCAGCTGAACTGGCTGACCAGCGTGGCGCCAAGGCCGATCATCAGGCCGCGCAGGACGATCACCCCCAGAATTCCCCAGAACAGCACGCGGTGCTGATATTTCTGCGGAACCGCGAAATACGAGAAAATAAGAGAGATCACAAAAATATTATCGAGCGCGAGCGTCTTTTCGACAAAGAAGCCGGTCATGTAATTCATCCCGGAATCCTCGCCCATTTCCCACCAGATCCAGCTGCCGAACAGGACGGCGATCAGGATGTACCCGCCGCTCATCCACAGGCTTTCCTTGGCGCTGATAACGTGGTTGTCCTTGTGCAGCACGCCGAGATCGAGAATGAGCAGCGTGGCAACGATGCCGGCAAACATAAACCAGACCCATGCCTCCTTACCCAGAAAGTCAGCGGTCAGAAAATCCATAAGCATATTCATACGCGCAATCCCCTTACGTGCGATAAAAATGGAAGACGCATCCCGCCGGGTGGCGGGATGCGGTGATGGCCGGATTAGTCAAAAATATCCAGAAGCTTTGACATCTTGCTCTTCTTGTAACCGTGGCGGCGATAATCATCGTCGTCATACCGGTCATCATCATAGTCGTGACGCTTGTGACGCGCCTGCGGGCGTGCTTCATACTGGGGCGGCAGATCGTTCGCCGCCTCTTCCTTGATAAGGGCGATCAGTTTTTCCAGCTCGCCCTTGTCCAGCCACACGCCCCCGGTTGTGGGGCAGACATCGATTTCGATGCCATGGCGGTGGATCTGGCGCATAGGTGAGCCGTCAATCGGGGAAACAAGCAAAGACATGGTTAGAATCCTTTCTTTGGTTTATCGAAATAATGAATGGCGCGAACCGGTACCGGCGCACGCTGTGGCTGAGACGGCGCAAGACTTGCACGGATGATGCTTTCCATGCGGTCTTTGAGCGCCAGGCGGATTTTTTTGAGTTTTATGAGTTTAAATCGATCAGGCCATGGCCGTGACTGTTCAGCCTCAATTTTGTGCTGAAGCCGTAACGATCGATAGAGCAGAGATGTAAAGAGTCTAACTGACATTCCATCCTCCTTTACGTTAGACGTTATGAGGAGATCTGGTGTCAGAAAAAAAGAAATGACCAACACCGGGAACTCCCCGATGCGGTCCGACATCACGATAGAAGCCTATCGTCAGAGGGGCCCGGCCCGCTTCATGAACAAGATGTATGACGGGCCTGATCCAATTTCAATACGAAACGGACAATATTAAAAAAAACAATAAAAGAGGCAGGTTTATAAGAATAACTAATTCAGCGAATGAACGATATGTTCCGCAAGTGCCTGACCGGCCTTGGAAAGTTTGTCTTTTTTCATCAGGGCGATCTCCGAATCCGAAAGCGTGGGCAGCTTAATGGGGCCGCGGACCGGGCTCAATCCTTCAGGAACCATGTTCGCGGGCAGCACGGCAATGCCCAGTCCCGCCTTTACCGCCGCGATGGTTCCGGCAAGGCTCGGGCTGGTATAGGCGATATGCCACGGCTTATGCGTCCGGTCGAGGGCGGCCAGCGCGCGTGCGCGGTAGATACATGGCTGGGGAGAGAGGACGAGCGAAATAGGCGTCTTGATCTGGTATGAATCAGCCGCGGCCCAGACCAGCGGTTCGCGCCAGACTTTCATGCCGCCTTTGACGGATTCAGGATCGCGTTTCACCAGAACAATGTCGTAATGACCTTTACGAAACCCGTTCATCAGGTTGAGCGTAAGGTCGCAATGTACGTTCAGCTGAACATGCGGATGCTGTTTTGAGAAAGTGGCAAGAATACCCGGAAGGTAATGCGTGGCGAAGTCTTCCGGCGTGCCGAGCGTGATCTGTCCCTTGATGTCCGGCTCGTTGAGGCGGCTATACGCCTCCCACTGCAATTCGATGATGCGCCGTGCATATCCGATAAACAGTTCGCCCTGTTCCGTTAAGACAACCTGTCGATTGCTGCGATCGAAAAGCGTGCATTGAAGACTCTCTTCAAGTTTTTTGATCTGCAGGCTGAGGGCGGACTGGGTGCGCCCCATCGATTCTGCTGCACGGCTGAAGCTTCCTGTTTCAGCAATGGCGATAAAGCTTTTTAAAAGAAACGTATCGACATAAAAAGGCATCCTGAAAACATATACCAGAAGCAGGTTTATTAAAAATCATTTGCGTATATCAGAAAAAGGCCGCCTTTCCGGGCGGCCTTCTACGAAGAATATACGGTATGCGCCTATTGCTGCTGGATGGAGGCAATAAGCGGCAGCAGGAAAAACAGGACCCCCGCAAAAAACAGGCCGATCAGAAGGGCCACGCCAACCCAGGGAAAACCACCCTTGTTACGGGCGCGTTCGACCGGGGTGGGTGGCACATGATCCATGGCTTGTGGCATGACGCGGTCTCCTTATGCTGCTTTTTTCTGACGGTCGTGGATGCCTTCGGCAATTTCCTCGATCATCTTGGCGCAGAACGCGGGCAGATCGTCCGGCTTGCGGCTGGTGACAAGGCCCTGATCGGTATGGACCTCTTCATCCACCCATGTGCCACCGGCATTGATGATGTCGGTCTTAAGTGACGGCCACGATGTGATGGTACGGCCTTTCAGGACACCGGCTTCCACCAGTGTCCACGGCCCGTGGCAGATGGCGGCAACCGGCTTTTTCGCTTCGAAGAACGCTTTGACAAAGGCGACGGCTTTTTTGTCCATGCGCAAGGCATCGGGGTTGGCCACGCCGCCCGGCAGGACAAGGGCGTCGTAGTCATCAGCGTTGACGTCACCAATCATCTTGTCGACGGTGCATTTTTTGCCCTTTTCGTCATGTTTCATGCCCTGAATTTCGCCGGGCTTAAGGGAGATAAGCGTAGGAATGCCGCCGCCATTCTTGACGGCGTCCCAGGGCTGGATCAGTTCGGATTCTTCAAATCCGTCTGTTGCCAGGAATGCGACGCGTTTTCCTTGAATACGTTGTGCCATAACAGGCTCCTTTCATGATGTGGGATCGGCAGACCAACAGATGAAAGGCGCGTAGGGTTCCGAAAAGGGCGTCAGATGTGACGCATATAGGCTTCTATTTCCGCACTGGAAACGCGGCTGTCCATGATGTCCTTTTCCTGCTGTTTACAGGCCGCATAGACGCCGCGGAAATGTTTGCCGAAATATTTGGCGATGAAGGGCGATGTTTCGAATGCCTTCAGCGCATCGGGCAGGGTGTTGGGCAGCAGTTTTGCCTTGGAATCCCACACATTGCCTTTCAGGGCCGGCCCGGGGTTCATCTTGTTGACCATGCCGTCATAGGCACCCGCCAGCATCACCGCCATCAGCAGGTAAATATTGGCATCCGCCCCCGCCACGCGATGCTCAAGCCGTGTGGCAACGGCGTCGCTTTCGGGAATGCGCACGGCCGCTGTGCGATTGTCGTACGCCCACGATACCGATGTGGGGGCGTGCGCGCCCGGCGCGAAACGGCGATAGGAATTTAAGTTCGGCGCAAACACCAGCATGGAATCCGGCATGGCCTTCATCAGGCCGCCGACGGCGTGTCGCAGGGCCGGCGTGCCTTTATTGCCGGTGGGTGCCGCAAAGATGTTTTTTCCGTTTTGGTCGAGAATGCTGAAATGCACATGCAGGCCGCTGCCGGATTTGCCGACATAGGGCTTGGCCATGAACGTCGCGTCCAGCCCATGCTTGCGCGAAACGTTGCGCACCACGCGCTTCATCAGGACGGCCTGGTCTGCGGCCAGCAGGGCATCGGCCCCGTGCATCAGGTTGATTTCGAACTGGCCGGGGCCGTTTTCCGAAATGGTCGTATCCGTGGGGATGTTTTGCGCGCGGCACGTATCGTGGATTTCGGTCAGGACGTCGTTGAACTCCGCCATCTCGTCCAGATTGAACATGTGCGACTCGCGTGACCGTACCTTGGATCGCGGGGCAATCGGCGCCTGCGGGTCGCCGCGTTCATCAGCCTTCGGATCGACCAGGTAGAATTCAAGTTCGGCGGCCACCACGGGCGTCCAGCCTTTTTTGGCGTACAGATCCAGTACCTTTTTCAGGATATGGCGCGGATCCGCGAAAAAGGGCGAACCGTCGCTTTCCTGCATCGACATGATCAGCTGCGCGGTGGGATGCTTGACCCATGTGGCCCGGGAAAGGCTGCTGGGAACGCCCTTGCATACGCCGTCGCCGTCGCCTGTTTCGAGGACCAGCTTGGCGCCAAGAACGTCCTGGCCCCAGATATCGACGGCAAAGGCCGAACGCGGCATGCGCAGGCCCGATGAAAAAACCTTCTTCGCGCTTGAGACCGGCATGCGTTTGCCGCGCGCGACGCCGTTCACATCAATAATGAACGCATCGACATCCTGAATGTCGGGATTTTTCTTTAAAAATGCGGCAAGGGTGTCCTCAACCATGGAAGGGAGATTAAACCTTTGCCCTTTTCAAAGCAAATGTCCTATAAAACCAACTCTAATGGCTGGCGACTTGATAATTCATCAACTTGGACCAAAGGGCGACGGAATTCACGATTCCGCGCGCGGGCGCATTTATGTCGACCGTACACTGCCGGGCGACTCTGTTCAGGCAAAAATCCGCCGCGGTGATGACGGCATCATTCGCGGCGATCTGGTCGAAGTCGTCAAACACTCGCCCCATCGCGTGGCGGCACCCTGTCCTTATTATGATGTCTGCGGCGGATGCACGATGCAGCATGCGGAAGATGGTTTCTACCGCGACTGGAAAGTTGAAATCGTGCGCGATGCGCTTGAAAAGAAAGGCGTGCGGCCCAGGGTCTGGCTCGACCCGGTTTTTCTGCCTGCGGGCAATCGCCGCCGCGCCACCTTTGCGGCTTACAAGAAAAACAACCTTGTCACGCTTGGGTATTACAAGCGCCGCACGCATAGCGTAACGCCGATTGATGCCTGCCTGGTGGCCGATCCCGCCATCATGGGTCTGCGCAACAAGCTGGTGATGCTGCTGGTTCCCATTCTTCAGGAAGGCAAGGCGGCGGATGTCTTCATTCAGTTCGTCAACGGCCAGTTCGACATCATCATCACCGGTCCTGTCGGTAAGAAGGGCAAGCCCGACCTGCCGCTGCGCGAGGCCATTGCGCAGATGGCGCATACATCGCGTATCAACCGCATCGGCTGGCGCGCGCGCGACCGCGACCCGATTGAGGTGATGATCGAACGCGAACCCATACGTATCCGCTTTGGCGCGCTGGACGTGAAACTGCCGCCCATGGCGTTTTTACAGCCGACCAGGGCAGGGGAAAAGGCGCTGACCGACGCGGTTATGGAGCTGCTGCCGGAAAAGGGGCGGTTTGCCGATCTGTTCTGCGGCTGTGGCACGTTTTCCGGGCCCATGCTCGAACGCGGGCAGGTCGATGCCTTCGACAGCGTCGGCCCCGCCATCACCGCTCTGGAAAAGGCCGCGGGCGGCAAACCGCTCAAGGCGCTGCGCCGCGACCTGTTTAAAAATCCCCTGCGCCGGGACGAGGCGAACAAATACGACGCCATTGTTTTCGACCCGCCCCGCGCCGGCGCGCAGGAACAAAGCCGTAATCTCGCATCCGGCAAAACGCCTGTCCTGATCGGTGTGTCCTGCAATCCCGCCACCTTCGCGCGCGATGCCCGCACCATCATCGATGGCGGCTACCGCTTGGAAAGCGTGCGCATCATCGATCAGTTCACGTGGTCGCACCACGTTGAGCTGGTGGCGTTGTTCACGAAAAGATGACCAAAGAGCCGCATAAAAAAACGGACCCGTGAAGGGTCCGTTTTAGTTTCCACTTAGGAGAAAGCTTAGTTGTACACGTGAACTTTTTCACCGTGCAGGGCCATGTCCAGGCCCGAACGCTCGGTGTGTTCGTCGACGCGGATGCCGATGGTGTATTTCAGCAGCGTCAGGATGATGAACGTCACGGCGGCTGAGTAAGCCACTGTGACCACAACGGCCAGCGCCTGTGCAACGACCTGGTTCGGGTTGCCGGCCAGAAGACCGACGCCGACCGGGTTGATCGCCGGCGAGGCGTAAACACCCGTCAGCAACGCGCCGACAATGCCGCCCACGCCGTGAATGCCAAAGGCATCCAGCGAGTCGTCATAGCCAAGGCGTTCTTTCATGAACGCCACGGCAAAGAAGCAGAACACGGAAGCCGCGATACCGAACACGATGCTGGCGCCGAAATCGACGAAGCCCGAACCCGGGGTGATGGCGACGAGGCCGGCGACGAAGCCGGACAGGGCGCCCGCGACCGACGGTTTGCCTTTGACCATCCATTCCAGCAGGACCCACGCCATGCAGGCAGTGGCCGCAGCGGTGTTGGTCACCAGGAACGCCATACCGGCCAGGTTGTTGGCAGCCAGCGTGGAACCGGCGTTGAAGCCGAACCAGCCGACCCACAGCAACGCGCCGCCGATGACGGACAGGATCAGGTTGTTGGAAGAAGACTGCGAAACCTGGACCGACTTGCCAAGGACAAGCGCGGCGACAAGGCCGGCAACGCCCGAGGAAATGTGGACGACGGTACCGCCGGCGAAGTCCAGCGCGACGCCAAAGCCCAGCAGGCCTTTGTAGTCGGTCATGCCGACGCCGCCGAGGAAGCCGCCCGGACCCCAGACCCAGTGGGCGATCGGCGCGTAGACGAAGATCGACCACAGGACCGAGAACACCAGCACGGCCGAGAATTTGATACGGTCCGCGATCGAACCCAGGATAATCGCGCAGGTGATGATCGCGAATTTCATCTGGAACAGCATGAACACGGTTTCCGGAATGGTACCGGTGACCGAGTCAACGCCCACCCCTTTCAGGAACAGTTTGGAAAGGCCGCCTGAAAAACCGGTGCCTTCGGTGAAAACCATGGAATAGGTGATAATCGGCCAGACCAGGCTGACGATGCAGGCAACAGCCAGCGTCTGCATCAGCACGGCCAGAACGTTGTCCTTGCGGACCAGGCCGCCGTAGAACAGGGCAAGACCCGGCAGGGTCATCATGAGGACGAGCAGGGCGGATACAAGCATCCACGCCGTATCGCCTTTGTCGATGACCGGGGCGGCGGCCTGCGCGAACGCATCCGGCGCAAGACACATCAGCGCGCTGACGGCTCCCAGCAGTTTGAGGTTCATTTTCTTAAGCATTAAGTTTCTCTCTTTTTACTTGTCAGTAGTGATCAATAAAAAAGCGCATGTCTTCACACATGCGCCGTACTTTAATTAGATACCGTCAGACGTAAGCTTTTTTTCAATTTCCTCGCGGCTGACCGGTTTCTGAATGACAACCCCGTACCAGCCAAGGCCGTCATATTCCTCGTAACCGATGGTGCGGGCGAACGCGACGATGTTGCCCGCCTGATCGTAATAATTTCCGCTCTGCGCGCCGCCGGTCTGCAGATCGTACTGGCTGTAAATGCCCTGTCCGTCCGATGACTGGATGATACGCTGCTTGCCGTCCAGCAGAAGGACGCGTGAACGTGTCTTTTCCTCGTCCGTCAGCGTCGGCTCGTTCACGACGATGGTGCGTGACTGCGGACCCCAGTCAAAGAAAACACCAAGAACGCCCAGGGCTTCGCCCTGCAGCTCGCCGCCGCGGCGCACGGCGGCCGAATACACGGCCGCCATGTTGTTGTTGTGGATCGCCGAGGTGTGGATTTCGTCCACGATGTAATCCGCTCCGCTTTGCGTGTTCATGGCTTCATAGAACCAGCGTTCTTTTTTCACGTTGGCGCTGGCGGCGGCCGGGAACAGGTCGGGGCGTGAAATCGCCAGGACATTGCCCTCGGTATCGGTCAGCACCAGGTTCATGTATACGCCGTAAAATTTATTAATGACGCCGAGGCGTTTCGTCGCATGCTCGCGGTTTTCCGCGCTGGGCGTCTCGACGCAGCGCCAGAAGGCTTCGTCCGTCGCCCACCAGCGGCAGTCGGCAGTGCGTTCGTACAGGTTGCGCACAATGATCTGGACAAGGGTCTGCGCCATGTCGGTGAGGCGTCCGCCCTCGACCTGCTGGACCATCTTCTCGGTGACATCAATGCCGTATCCGATACGTTTGATAATCAACGATTTAAATTTGTCGGAATTTTCCTTGGCCTGCTTGGCAAGGGATTTGACCTCGTTCGCAACGACGATGAATCCGCGTCCTGCTTCTCCCGACCGCGCCGCTTCGATCGTGGCGTTCAGGGCCAGCATGTTGGTCTGGCTGGCAATAGTTTCGTTGTCTTTGGAGAACTTTTTAACGTCATCCTCGATTTTATGGATAAGACGCTCAATGACACGCGGCATCATGGGTTATTCTGACCCTTTCTGGAAATGGTTGAATGTCCAGTTATGAGTCATCATTTTAATACAGATTAACGTTACATCTGTATGGATTTCGGCAGGTGAAGAGTCCGCTCACGCCCGGATTTATTGGCTTTGCGGGTAGGTGCGACAATTTGTCATGTGATTATGAATCGAATGTGAACAGCACGCCGCCGCCCTGCGCCGTACCCGCAAGAAAGGCGCCGCCAGTCGGCGCGAATGTAATTGTCGTAACAATGTGGCCGGAGGGGGCCGCCGCGTTGAACGCTTTCTTGTTCATAAGGTCCAGCAGAATGACGGCGCCGTCACCGAAACCGGCGGCCATGACCGGTTCTTCATGGTGGGCGGCCAATGCCGTGACCATCGCCCCGTTGGACCAGCCCAGCTGTATCGGCTCGCGTCCTTCCGGGCCCTGTTTGTCAAACGGCCAGATCACGACGGTCTCCGCCCCGGACGTGCCCAGCCATTTGCGGTCGGCGCTCCACACCATGCGGGTGGGTTTGGTCTGGTACCCACTCATCTGGTAGTCGCGTTTGATCGGTACGTTCCAAAGATGAATGGCGCCTTCCTGCATGGCTGTGACGACCCATCGTTTGTCGGATGATATGGTCACGGCCAGATGCGCGCCTTTCCATGCAAGGCGCATGGGCTGCGGTTCGAAATGCGGCCACGCCCACAACGTCACGCCGTCACGGTGCGATGCCGCCAGACCCATGCCGTCCGGCGCGAAATGAATGTCGGTGACTGAGCCTTCGTGCGGACCCAGAATTTTTGGCGCGGCATCGCGGCGCGTCCACAGATGCACGTGCCTGCCCACGGCGACTGCGACGCTGCCGTTGACGTGCACCGCCATTTTTTCGGTCCATGCGCCTTTGAAGTCGGCAAAATCATGAACCGTGCCGTCGGTAGCAATGGTTTTCAGCGTGCCGTCATCCGACAGGGAAATGAACCCTTCGTCATATGCGTAAAGCGCGGGCACGGCACCGCTGTGCACTTTGACGTTCCTGCGCGCATTGTCATGAAATATTTCAACGCTGCCGTCGCCCAGCCCAAAGGCATAGGCCGACGCATCGACCGAAAACGCAGTGCTGTTGACCGGTGCAGCGAACGTATACCCGATGGATTTAAGCGGCTGATTCAAGCGTCCCCTCGAAACCTTTTTGCAGGGTCGCCTTATCAAGGTTGCGGCCGATGAAGACCAGTTTGCTGGTCTGCTTTTCGCCGTCCTTCCACGCATTGCCCGGTGCGGAATCCGCGATCATGTGCACAGCCTGGAAAACGAAACGGCGCGGGGAGTTACGGATGTTAAGGACCCCCTTGGAACGCAGGATGTTCGGTCCCTGTTCAGCCAGCACTTCGCTGATCCATTGTTCGAACTTGCCCATGATCACCGGGCGCTCGGCGGTCAGGGCGATGCTTTTAACCTGGCTGTCGTGGTTATGCGTGTGGCCGCCCTCAAGAAATTCCGGTTCGATCGCAAGGATGCGCGACAGATCGAACGCGCCCTTGTCGAGGATCTTGTCGAGACCGATCTGGCTGTTGGTGGTGCGATGCACCTGCGCATACGGGTTGATGGCACGAATGGCGCCTTCAACCTCTTTGGTTTCGTCTTCGCTGACCAGGTCCATTTTGTTCAGCACGATGATATCGGCAAACGCGATCTGGTCTTCGGCTTCGGGTGAGTCTTTCAAACGCTGCAGGACGTGTTTGGCAT
>CALBME010000030.1 GCA_937896295.1 uncultured Micavibrio sp.
GGCCACTGATCAGACGCCCTGAAAAGCGCGAACGCGAGGCATGGTCCCTGCCCCTGAAAATCGAGACTGGCGAAAACCCGGTCGCCCAGATAGCGGAAAAAGTGGCGAAAAAAATCCGCGCCCTGATCGACGATCCGTCTGAAAAACTACAGGACAATCGCCGCATCCGTGCAGGCGATATCATGATTCTGCTCTCCCGGCGCGCGCCGCTGGCCGAAAGCCTGCTGAAAGCATTGCGCGCCCATGATATCCCGGTCAGCGGCATCGACCGCATGGTACTGACAAAACAGCTGGCCGTGCGCGATTCCCTCTCGGCCATCGCCTTTACGCTGCAGCCATCGGACGATCTCAATCTTGCCTGCCTGCTTAAATCCCCGTTCGTCGGCTTTGACGAACAGACTTTGTTCGATATGGCCCAGCCGCGCGGGAACCGTGACCTGTGGCAGGCGGTGAAAGAACGCGGCGGCCCCGTGGCGGCATGGCTGTCGAACCTGCTCACGCGTGAAGGCATGACGCCGGCGGCCTATCTGCATGCCCTGTTCTATGGCCCCTGCCCCGCCGATGACCGTTCCGGCCTGCGCGCGATTCTGCATCGCCTGGGGCCCGACATGCGCGATCCGCTTTACGAATTGCTGGCACGTGCCGATACCTACGGCATGCGCCAACGCGGCGGCCTGCAGGGTTTTTTACAGGACTCGCTGAATGATGAATCCGAAATCAAGCGCGACTTGGGCGAAGCCGGCGACGTCGTCCGGGTTATCACCGTCCATGGCTCAAAGGGGCTGGAAGCGCCCGTCGTCTTCATGCCCGATACCATCCGCTCCACCACGCGCGGCGGCGGATCGGACCGCGTCCTCTGGCCCGAACGCGACGATACAGACGGCATTCCTCTGTGGGCCGCATCGTCGGATACGGCCGCAAATCTGTACGACATGCGCAAAAATGCCCTGCACATGCGCGAGGACGAGGAATACCGCCGCCTACTCTACGTCGCCCTGACCCGCGCCGCCGACCGGCTTTATATCGGCGGTGTGCAGAAGGCCGCGAACATGGCCGGAAATTCATGGTACTTCGCGTGCGAAAACGCGATGCAGGCCATAGGCCACGAAGAAAACGGAGTCTGGACGCTGGAAAATCGCCAGACTGACCCGGCACCGCCCGCAGCACCGGAAAAAGAAAAGAAGGACATAAACACGGCTCTTCCCGCCTGGGCGCTGGAACCCGCGCCCGATGCCGGCATGCCGCCGCGGCCCTTGATGCCCTCGCGACCCGATCAGGACGACCCCTCCGTCATGTCGCCCCTGTTTGGTGACATATCGCATCGCTTTAAGCGCGGACGCCTCATTCATACGCTGTTTCAGTTTCTGCCCGATCTTCCCGAAGACGAACGCCTGCCCCGCGCGGCGCAATGGCTGGCCAGTCCTGCGCACGACATCGGCGTCGACATACAGAACGAAATTCTCGAAGCCACGTTCAACGTGCTGAACGATCCCGCCTTTGCGCATGTGTTTTCATCGCGCGCGCGCGCGGAAGTGCCTTTGACCGGCCACATGGTCACCCCTGCCGGCACCCATACCATCGTCTCGGGCCAGGTGGACCGCCTTCTGGTGGAAGACGGCCAGATCACCGTGGTCGACTACAAGACCAACCGCCCGGCGCCGAAAACGGTGGAAGACGTCCCCCAGGCCTACCGCCGCCAGATGCGCACCTACCGCGATTTATTGGCGGAAATCTGGCCCGGACGGGCGATTCGCACGGCCCTGATCTGGACCGACGGACCGGCGCTGATGGACATCACCGACGCCCTCTAAGGCTTGACCGCCGGCCACCCCGGCCAATATGAATATAAAGGACAAACCAAGGGGTATAAAAATGGCGCAAGCTGCTACTGATTCCACATTTGAAAGCGACGTCCTGAAATCGGACGAGCCGGTACTGGTCGACTTCTGGGCTGAATGGTGCGGCCCCTGCAAAATGCTTTCGCCCATCGTTGACGAACTTTCCAACGACCTCAAGGGCCGTGTCAAAGTCGTCAAGGTCAACATCGACGAAAACCCCCACACCCCGACCAAGTACGGCGTGCGCGGTATCCCGACGCTGATGCTGTTCAAGGGCGGCAATCTGGCGGCGACCAAGGTCGGCGCCATGCCGAAGGCGCAGCTGACCCAGTGGGTGGAAAGCCAGCTCTAATTTTTTGCGGGCAGCCTGCGGACGATAAAGTCCGAAACGCAAACCGGCAGCGCCGCAAGCAGCCACGAACCGAATGCCATGGGCCAGGGAAACGCAATCCTGGCCCTGTTTTTTTGTAAGCCCCGCGCGATGATGCGGGCGGCTTTTTCGGCGCTCATGAAAAACGGCATCGGAAAATCATTGGCATCCGTGATGCGGCTTTTGACAAATCCGGGGTTGATGACACTGACCCGCACGCCATGAGCTGCCAGCGCCCCGCGCAGGCCCTCGCCATACAGTTTCACAAAACCCTTCGATGCCGCATAGGCCGGCGCGCTGGCAAGGCCGCGATAACCGGCAAGCGAACCCATCATCGCAATCTGGCCCGTGCCGCGTTTCATCATCAGGGGCATGACCGGGTCGATCGTGTTGCACACGCCGTCGATATTGATGGCGAACATCGCGCGTGCGGCCGCGCCGATACCACCGCCGCTTACCCCGGCATTGGCGATCAGCAACTGAATGGGACAGATGGAATCAAACCGTGTCAGAAAGCTTTCCATACCGGCGCGGTCGGTGACATCCATCACCTGCGCCTGCACCTGCGCACCCTTGGCACGGCAGGCGCGCGCGACCTGATCCAGCCGGGCGGCATCACGACCGATCAGGCCAAGGGCCACGCCGCCTTGCGCGTATTCAAGCGCCAGTGCCGCGCCAATACCGCTGCTCGCGCCGGTGATGAAAATGCCTTTCATGCCGCCTCCACGATTTTTGCCAGACGCACATAGGATTCAACATCGACGTCTTCCGCCCGCAACGCCCCGTCGATATTGGCGGCGTTCAGATACTGTGCATACACGCCAAGGCTGGAACGCAGCATCTTGCGCCGCTGGTTAAAGGCGGTCGCCACGATTTTTTCCATCGTCTCGAATTTGGGCTGCTCGCTTAAGACCCGCGGCTGGAACAATACGACGGCGGAACTGATTTTAGGCGGCGGGGTAAACGCACCGGGGGGCAGGGTTTTCATGATTTTGCACTGGCACAGCCACTGGCTCATGACCGACAGGCGGCCATAGGCGCTGCTGTCCGGTTTGGCGACGATGCGCTCGGCCACCTCTTTCTGGAACATCAGCAGCATGAAATTGATGCGCGATGCCCCTTTTAAAAGCCCGATCAGAATCGGCGTAGCCACGTTATAGGGCAGGTTCGCGATCACCGTATCGCCGTAGGCCAGCACATCGGCCTCAAGGGCATCCTGATGATGCAGGACAAGCCGCCCGCCCGATGCCTCCACCAGCGGCGCCAGCGCGGCCACCGCGCGCGCGTCAAATTCGATGGCATGAACGCTCTGCGACCCATTCACCAGCAATGCGCGGGTAAGCCCGCCGGGACCGGGGCCGATTTCAACGACCGACAGGCCGTCCAGCGGCCCGTTCAGCCGCGCGATCGCGTTGGTCAGGTTCAGGTCGAGAAGAAAATTCTGCCCCAGCGCCTTGGTCGCCTGCAACCCGGCCTGCGCGATCACGTCGCGCAG
>CALBME010000031.1 GCA_937896295.1 uncultured Micavibrio sp.
CGGCGCTGCCGACCGTGCCGGTTACCGAAACGGTGCTGGCTTCCAGCACGCCGACCACGACCTGGTTCAATGAAAAGACACGCGGCTGCTTCCAGAACGGCGCTGCCACGGGCAGCCCGAACGTGTTCTTTTCCGTCCTGGCCGAGCGTTAAGATTTTTTAAGATATTCGGTTTTAAGCAGGCCCTTTGCGGGGCCTGTTTTTTTTATGCGGATTCACTTATCCACATGTTCGCGGGGGCATTAACCATTTTTAAATGCCTTTGAGCACATGGCGCGGCCTAGAGTCCGCACATGGCTGCAGTCACAGGCATCGGCGCATATAACGCAATCGCTTCACTTGTTCAGAACGGAAGTGTGGCGCAGGCGGGTGTTGCGCAGACGCAGGCCGCGCAGACTGTAGTCAGTGAAACGTCGAATACATCCCTCAACGGTCAGGTGACAACCATTACCCGTTATGCGGATGGCAGCAGCCAGACGACAGTTTCAGACGGCGATATCGTCATCATCCGCTCCAATCTTCACAGCGCCTAAGCGGCGATTGCTTTCTGAAGTTTTGCGGCCTGTTCGCGCACGCGCGCGAATTCAGCTTCGATGGCGGGCACCAGCCCCGCCGCCTTCAGGGGATTCTGCGCGTGGTCCTGTAGCAGCCCTGCCAGATCGCCCAGCACCATGCAGCATGCGGACCGTGCGCCCCCTTTCAGGGAATGGGCGGCTTCACCCATGGCGTAGAAATTGCCCGTTTCGTAATGGTTGCGAATGCTGCGGACCAGATCTTCGGACAGGTCGCAGAACATGCCGACCATCTCGATCGTTTCGGCATCCACCGTGCCCATCTGCACGCGCATGGCGTCAAGGTTGATGGCTTCGCACTCGGCTTCGATGGCCTGTTCTGGCTGGTTATTCTGCTGCACTGGATCTGCCTGTTCCCCGACAAGTCCCCAGCGCATCAGCAGGTGGCGCATCTGCCCCAACGACACAGGTTTGAGCAGGCATTCGTCGAACCCTTCCTTCAGATAGGAATGGCGCTGGGACATCTGGACGTCTGCAGTCAGCGCAATCACGGGCAGGTGGCCGCGGGCAGGATCTGTCTTTTCCTGATTGCGGATTTCATGGACCAGCATATAGCCGTCCATATCTGGCATGTGCAGATCGGTAAACAGAATACCGTAATTGCCGGTCTTCAGGGCCTCCAGCGCCTCTAGCCCGTTCGAGACGAAGTCCACCTCGATATCATGGCCCATGATATGAAGCTGCTTTTCAAGAATGTTGCGTACGATGTCGGTGTCTTCGGCAATCAGCAGGCGGCGCGGTCCCGCCAGTGTCTGCACGTTCTGTTTGGCGTTGCTTTTGACGGCTTCACCAAGGCCGATGCGGCTTGCGGGTTTGGACAGATATGTGGCGCCCAGGGAATGAATGGCATGCTGTAGCGCATAGTCATCGTGCACGGTGTACAGGATCAGTCCAGTGTGCGGGCGGAGAGAGGATATTTCGGTCAAAAGATCAAGGCCGTTGCCGTCGGGCAGGCCGTGATCGATCAGGGCGACGTCAAAGGGGCGGCGTTTGATCAGGTCCAGCCCTTCGTGATAGGTCGCGCATGCCTCGACATCCGCGCCCATGGATTTCAGGGATGAGAAAATCTCCTTCCGGCCCTGTGGGTGATCTTCCACCACCAGAACCGCCAGGCCTTCGAGGGATGGCAGCTGCATATTGCTGTCGGCCATGCTGACGGCCACGGTTGGAATTTCAAACCAGAAGGTTGAGCCTATGCCTTCCTGACTGGTGACGCCGATCTCGCCGCCCATGAGGCTGACGAGTTTTTTGCAGATTGAAAGACCCAGGCCGGTACCGCCGAATTTACGCGTGGTCGTGTTGTCGGCCTGTGTGAAGGCCTGAAACAGCTTGTCGCACACATCCTGCGGCATGCCCATGCCCGTGTCTGCCACTTCGAAACGCAGTACGATCCCGTCTGGCTGCAGCGGTTTTACGATTTTAGCCTGCGTGCTGACACGCAGCGTGACCGATCCTTCGCGCGTGAATTTAAGCGAATTGCTCATGAAATTGATCAGGATCTGGCGCAGGCGCTTGGGGTCGCCGCGAATGACGAAGGGGACGCCATGCCCGATTTCGTCCAGTAGCGCGACATTGCGGCCATGGCGTTTGACCGACAGCGCCTCGACCGTGCCGCGCACCAGCATGCGCACCGGCACCTCGAACATGTCCAGTTCCATCTTGTCGGCATCAAGCTTGGCCAGATCCAGCACGTCATCCAGAATTTCCAGCAGACCGGATGCTGAGGATTTGGCGGTGTTGATCATATCCTCCATCTGCGGGCTCAGGGATTCCTGGCCGATCAGTTCCAGAAATCCGAAGACCGCCTGCATGGGTGTGCGGATTTCATGGCTCATCGTCGCCAGCAGGTTGGATTTCATTTCCGCGGCGGCTTCGGATGCGCGCGCGGCTTTTTTCAGTTTTTCTTCGGATGCGCGCGCGGCGGTCGT
>CALBME010000032.1 GCA_937896295.1 uncultured Micavibrio sp.
GAACTGACATATAAGTGTCTGATCCGAATGTCCCGTAAGATTTTAAGGTGAAAGCGTGAATACCGGCGTATTTTCTGTCAACGGCCTCCATGTCCATGATCTCGCCATTATCGGTGGCGGGGTGAACGGTACCGCCATTGCCCGCGATGCGGCGGGGCGGGGCTATTCCACGATTCTCTTCGAACAGAACGATCTGGCTTCGGCGACCTCGTCGGCTTCGACCAAGCTGATCCACGGCGGACTGCGGTATCTGGAGTATGGCGAACTGCGTCTGGTCAAAAAGGCGCTGGCCGAACGCGAGGTGTTTTTAAAAACCGCCCCGCACATCGTCAGCCCCATGCGCTTTGTTTTGCCGCTTTCTGAAAATACAAGGAAACCGTGGATAATTCGTCTGGGCCTTGGCATGTACGACCATCTGGCCCGCCGCGACGTCCTGTCTGATTCGCAAAGCGTCGATTTTCGCGAATCTGCCATGGGCGATCCGCTCTTTGGTAATTACCAGCGCGGCTTCGTATACAGCGACTGCTGGGTCGACGACTCGCGTCTGGTGGTGCTGCAGGCCGTCGACGCCGCGCGCAATGGCGCGCATATTCATACGCGGACCGGCGTGCGCGATATCACCCCGCATGACGGGCTGTGGGAAATCGAAACCACGAACAATATGCGTCTCTACGCGCGCATGGTCGTGAACGCGGCGGGTCCGTGGGTGCGGCAGTTCCTGGACCGCAACGCGCTGACCACGCCCGTGACGCCAAAGGTGCGCCTTGTCCGCGGCTCGCACATTGTCGTGCCGAAAATCTACAAGGGCGATCAGTCTTATTTGATGCAGCAACCCGACGGCCGCGTCGTCTTCGCTATTCCGTATGAAGAAAAATTCACCTGTATCGGCACGACGGACGTTAATCACGACGCTGGCCCAGATGCGCCGCCGGTCATCACGGTTGAGGAAACCGCCTATCTGTGCGATGCCGCCAACCGCTATTTCGCGCACCAGATCGCACCCGCCGATGTCGCCTGGGCCTATTCCGGCGTGCGTCCGCTGTTTGATGACGGCAAGGGCAAGGCCGCTGCCGTCACGCGTGATTATCATCTCTATAACCAGCGTCTTGCCGGTGCGCCTATCCTGTCTGTCTATGGCGGCAAGATCACGACGGCGCGCGCGCTCGCAGAAACCGCGATGGAACAGATCGCCCGCGACATCGGCCCACGATCCGGCAGCTGGACTCATGCTGTACCGCTTCCCGGCGGCGACGTGCTCGAAGGCGATATCGCGGAATTCGCCGCCGACATCGCCGCCATGTATCCCGCGCTGGAGGCGCAGATGCTTCTGCGCCAGTGCCGCGCCTACGGCACATGGATGACGCGTTTTCTGGGCGCGGCGCAAAAACCGTCCGATCTCGGGCGCGATTTCGGCGGCGGCCTGTTCGAGGCTGAGGTCGATTACCTGCGCCGTGTCGAATGGGCGCGCACCTCGGCGGATATTCTCTGGCGCCGGTCCAAACTGGGCCTGCATACCGGGCCTGAAACGCAATCCGCGCTTGCGCGGTATCTGGGGGAATAACCATGCAGAACATCCTTGCGATCGATCAGGGAACCACCAGCACCCGCGCGCTGGTCTTCGATGGCAAAGGCAAGGTGCTGGCGCTCGCGCAGCGTGAACTCGCGCTGGTTACACCGCACAGCGGCTGGGTCGAACAGGACCCGGAAAGCATCTGGGCCGATACGCTGGCCGTCTGCCGGGACGTGATTGAAAAAGTCGGTATCGATACCATCGCCGCCATCGGCATCACCAACCAGCGTGAAACCACCATTGTGTGGGACCGTGCCACGGGTAAGCCCGTTTACAACGCGATCGTCTGGCAGGACCGGCGCACCGCCGATATCTGCAAAACGCTGAACGCTAAAAAGGTGCAGAAGGCGACCGGCCTTTTGTGCGATCCGTATTTTTCCGGCACCAAGATCCGCTGGATTCTCGATAACGTGCCCGGCGCGCGCGAACGCGACCTCATGTTTGGGACGATCGATGCATTTCTGCTCTGGCGTCTGGCTGGCGTGCATGCGACGGATGCGTCGAATGCTTCGCGCACGCTTTTGTTCAACATCCATGATCAGGCATGGGATGCGTCCCTGTGCAGAATGCTGGATGTGCCCATGTCCATGCTGCCCGAAGTACGCGATTCCGGCGGCGATTTCGGACAGACCACGCTGTTTGGACGCGCGCTTCCCATCCGCGCCATTCTGGGCGACCAGCAGGCGGCCCTGTTCGGTCAGGCGTGTTTTGAAAAGGGCATGGTCAAAAGCACCTACGGCACGGGCTGCTTTGCCCTCATGAATATCGGCGCCAAACCGGCGGTGTCGAAAAACAAACTCCTCACCACCGTTGCGTGGCGCCTGAATGGAAAAACGACCTACGCGATCGAGGGGGCGATTTTCGTGGCCGGGGCTGCCGTGCAGTTTCTGCGCGATACGCTCAAACTCTTTCCCGCCGCATCCGACAGCGAAATGCTGGCGGCGTCTGTTCCGGATTCCGGCGGTGTCATTTTTGTGCCGGCACTCACCGGACTGGGCGCGCCATACTGGGACCCTGATGCGCGCGGCGCCATTTTCGGTCTTTCGCGCGGCACCACGCCCGCACATATCGTGCGCGCCACGCTGGAGGCGCAGGGCTTCCAGACTCGCGATCTCATCAACGCCATGACGGCCGATACGAAGCAGACCATCACGACCCTGCGCGTGGACGGCGGCCTTGCCCGCAACAATCTGGTCTGCCAGATGATCGCAGATCAGCTTGAGTGCACGGTCGAACGGCCCGCCAGTGTCGAGACGACGGCCTGGGGGGCGGCGGCGCTGGCCGGCCTCGAATCAGGGGTCTTTGATAGTATGGAAAATATAGAATCCCTGTGGAAGGCGGATGCGCGTTTTACCCCGCAAAACACGGCAGATCGTGAAAAAATCTACGCCGGCTGGCATGACGCTGTATGCAGGATAATGACATAATATTTGCAAAATTTGCGGATTTTAAAAACCGCGTGATACCTTGGGCGAAGTTAAGGGATTACTTAGAAAGTTTCGGGGGAAACAAAACATGATGTCATCGAATGCGCTCTCGCGCACACCTCTTGTCACCCAGGATAACCAGCGCGTCGTACAGGCGCCGCTTGGTGAAATCGTCGCAAGCAAAATCGCGCTGGCCTGGATTGATACGATCGGCACGACCGACGCGCTGATCGAAATGAATGCGGGCTTCGTGCCCTTCCGCGCCGTGCCGTCCGTGCAGAACAGCTTTGCGGCCATCTGCGCCGATCTGATGTCTGCGGACATGCGTGTCTCCTGCTGCGGTTTTCAGGCGTATAACTGGATGGTGGCCTCGGGCATGCCGATGACCGACGTCATGCGCGCGCATCTTGGTAAAATTCTGTGCGCGAATGTTGTCGCCATGTCGGCCGAGGATATTGCAGCGTCCATGAAAAAGGGCCCGATGCAGATCGTGGCCCTTCATGTTGAAAATGCGCAAGGCTGGCAGGACGTGCGCCAGATTTCCGCCGCCGCGGTGAAGGCGGAAACGCCGATCCTTCTGCTCATCAGTGCTGATATTCCTGCACCTGAAGGCGTTGCGCTTGATGTCGTCCGCGACTGGAATGATGGCGCGCGCATGGTCCGCGACGCTTTCGTATCGGTGCGGGACAAGGGCGCCATTCGTCTGGTGGCGATGGACGATATGCCGTCCGCTGTGATCGAGGCCGCGATGATCGAAGCTGCTGGCATGACACCGCAGGGCTGGGCTGATGCAATCGCCAAAAACGATGTCGCGGTGCAGGCGGCCATGAACGCTGCCTATATGTCGCCGGTCGAAAGCTTTTAAAAAAAATTACGCTGCGCTGGGGGTAAGGGCGGGCGCGTAGGCGGAGGTGTTTTTCCTCTCCGCTGCCGCCAGCACCCACAGCCACCACAGGCTGTTGGAGTTGCGTGCCTTCTCGGGCGCGCGCATCGGTTCGCGGCGCGTATCGATACCCACTTCAATCGTCTTGTTGCCGCGCGAACCTTCCTCGCGGCGCTTGCGCAGAAGGGCAAGACGCTGCGCATACGCGGCTTCCAGTGCGCTTAAGTTATAGGTCAGGGTTTCCACCATCGCATCGCTCATGCCGTATTTGGCGACAAGGGCGGCAAGGTTGGCGCGTGCGTCCAGGATCTGTTTGTGGATCATGGACAGCATCGCGTCGGTGCGCATGAACTGGATGGACAGGCTGCGGGCGTTGGAAACGCTCGCCTCCGGCATCGTGTCGATGGCAATCGAAACCGCCGACAGGCTGTCCAGCAGGCTGCGATCCGCGCGCGGCTTGGCGCCGTCTTGGTGCTTGGTATGGGTCGCTTGTCTGCTGCTCATAAGGGCATCATAGGCGAGCTTCCATAATGAACTTTTAAAGATAGATGCAATTTTAAGTGATTGATTTCATTGTATAAAAAAACAGCCCGAACAGGCTGTTTTCTGAACTTTAAGTTGGGTTTTTATCCTTAAAGGCCGATGGCCGCGCGATAAAGGTCCAGCAGTTCGTCTTCCTCATTGCGCTTTTGTTCGTCCATTTTGCGCAGGCGGACCAGTTTACGCATGGTTTTGACGTCAAAACCGGTGCTTTTGGCTTCGCCGTAAACGTCTTTGATATCGCTGCCGATGGACGATTTCTCTTCTTCCAGGCGCTCGATGCGCTCGATCAGCTGTTTCAGGCGGGCCCCGGCCACGCCGCCGACATCGGAGGCTTCTTTGGTGTCATTGGCAATGGTTTCTACTCGGGACGGGCTGGCCATCGTGCTTGTACTCCTCGTTTTTTGGGACGGGGCCACCCTACAAATGGGACCCGGGGCCGATCAAGGTTTGGGTGCGGGTTGTCCACCGGCATTTGGCGTGCCGGCGCTGGCCGGCTTGTCGACGAAAACCTGCCAGCTTTCGATCAGAACGCCCATGGGGTTGTTGGCCGTGGGGCTGCGGCCGATCTGGATGCGCAAGGTGATGGCCTTGCTCTGCTCGGCGCCGGACGGGCCTGCGGCGCTTAAGGTCGCCTGCATTTCATATGCCCATGCATAACGCCCCGCGCTGGCCCCCTGACCGATCAGCAGCGGCGCGGAATTGATGATGCTGCTCATCTGCAGCGTCTGTTTCTGCACCGCGTCGTAAAGGCCAAGATAGGTCAGGAATTCGATATACGACTTGAAACCCTCTTCCGTGAACAAAGGCCGGATTTCGGTCAGCTTTTCGTTCGCCTTGCCGGGGCGGAACTGTAGCGCGCCCGCCGCGGTTTCCGACAGCCACGTGCCCAGTTCGTTGACGCCGCGATGCGGCTGGGTCATCAGCGCCGTATCGGCGGAATATCCCTTATAGATGCTGTTCAGGTCTTCCTGCGCATAGGCGGGCAGGGCGGCCAGCATGGCGATGCAAAAAATCCAGATCTTCATGCGGCCTTCTTCCTCAATGTTCCAATCACCTTGCCCACGCTTAAGACGTTGGTGATGCGCCGGTCCAGGAACTGGCGCGTGCCTGCGTTTGCGGGCGACGTATCCTGAAACCAGTATAACAGCGTGCTGGCCATGACCCCGGAAAGAAGGGCGCGCTTGGTATAATGATTGTAATCGGTGGCCGTGTCCCCGGCCCAGGTCCAGATCTGGTCGGCGCTGCGCCATAATGTCTTGGCCGCGCGCACCGACCGCATCGGCCGCGCCCAGTGCGCCATGCTGACGCGTAAACAATCGCGGTACGGCGCCATGATGTCGAGGCGCGTGCGCACGGCGCATGCGATGCGCTCGCGCACTTTCATGTTCTCGGTATCGATGGATACTAACTGTTCCATCATCATCCGGTCGAACAGGGCCGAGATGTGACGCGCCGCGTCGTCCATGCCGGTGAAAAGGGCGGCGGCCATCTGGGCCTTTTGCCCTTCGTTTTCGGCGGCACGGCGCAACGCATCCATGGTCCACCCTTCATGCGGCGCATCGCGCAGGGCGCGCAGGGCTATTCTGTCTTTCAGGGCGTGGCTCATGCCGTGATAATAAGGCATACTGCCACTGGAAAAAAAGGCCAAATCAGGCCACATAGAAGACCATGAAAGACGATTCCCGCCTTACCAGCCGTATCGGCCGTTATACCAAGGTTTCCGCCACCATGGCGGGGCTGGCCGCGCGGCTGGCGGGAGAACGGTTTCTGGGCCTGAACATCGACCGCGATACCCACGCGCGCGACCTGCTGGCGGCGCTCGGGGCGCTCAAAGGCCCTATTATGAAAGTGGCTCAGATCCTCTCCACCATTCCCGAGGCGTTGCCGCCTGAATACGCGCGCGCCCTGCAGGAACTGCAATCCAATGCACCGCCCATGGGCTGGCCGTTTGTCCGCCGCCGCATGAAGGCCGAACTGGGCGACGGCTGGGAAAAAAACTTCCGCGACTTCGGGCGCGAGGCCGCTGCCGCCGCATCGCTGGGGCAGGTGCACAAGGCGACACTGCATGATGGCCGCGTCGTCGCGTGCAAACTGCAATATCCCGACATGGCCTCCGCGATCGAGGCCGACCTCAACCAGCTTAAAATGATCTTCGGTCTGTATGAGCGCGCGGATTCAGCGATCGATACGCAGCACATTCACGCCGAACTGGCCGACCGCCTGCGCGAGGAACTGGACTACCGGCTTGAGGCGCGCTACTGCGCGATGTACGGCGAAATGCTGGCCAGGGAAGAATGCGTCTCTGTCCCGCAAGTCGTGTCCGATCTCTCCACCGGGCGCCTGATCACCACGACATGGCTTGATGGCCGGCGTATCCTTGAATTCAAGGACGCGGCGCAGGAACGTCGCAATACCCTTGCCATGAACCTGTTCCGCGCATGGTATGTGCCGCTGTATTATTACGGCGTCATTCACGGCGACCCGCATCTGGGCAATTACAGCGTCCGCAAGGATGACGGCCTCAACCTGCTCGACTTCGGCTGCGTGCGCATTTTCCGCCCCGAATTTGTCGGCGGCGTGATCGATCTTTATCGCGCCTTGCAGACGGATGATATCGCCCGCGCCGTCCACGCCTACGAAACATGGGGGTTCCAGAACCTGTCCAAGGACGTGATCGAGGTGTTGAACACATGGGCGCGCTTTTTGTATGGCCCCGTACTCGACGACAAGGTGCGCGTCATCGGCGAAACCAAGGGCGGCATGTATGGCCGTGAAACCGCGGCCGCCGTTCACAAGCGGCTGGGCGAACTGGGCAATCAGCGCGGCGGCGGCGTCGCCATCCCGCGTGAATTCGTTTTCATGGATCGCGCCGCGCTGGGGCTGGGGTCGGTCTTCATTCACCTTCAGGCCAAAATCAACTGGTACCGTCTGTTCAACGAAATGATCGAAGGCTTCGACCTTGCCGCGCTGAAAAAGCGTCAGGCTGAAATCCTGCCCCGCTACGGCCTTGTGCCGGACAGTGCGAAAACAACAAAAACCGGCTATAATAAAAAGACCGCAAAGAAGAAGAGCAAATGACCGCCCAGTCCACGCGCCATCTTTTGATGATCGAACCGGCAAAACCCGGCTTCAATCCTGAAACCGAAGCCACCAACGATTACCAGATCGACGAACGCGAAGATCCCGCCATCGTCTCCGCCCGCTATATTCAGGAATTCCGCGATTACCGCGACGCGCTTGTCACCGCCGGTATATTCGTCACCACGCTGCAGGGGCCGCCCGAATGTCTTGATGCGGGCTTCCCCAACTGGTTTTCGGTGCATGACGGCGGGCTGATCGTCTATCCCATGCTTACACCCAACCGCAACGCCGAACGCATGCCCAACCTGATCGCCACGCTTGAAAAACGCTACGGCAAGGCGAAGTGGTTTGAAGGCAACGGCAAGGCGCTGGAGGGGGTCTCGTCCCTCGTGCTCGATCGCGTCAATAAAATCGCCTATGCCTGCCGTTCTGCCCGCACCGATGATGCACTTGCCCGTAAATGGGCGGACGACATGGGCTATGAATTACAGATGTTCGACGCCCTCGACCACCACGGAAAACCCGTCTACCACACCGACCTGACCATCTGGATCGGCTCGACGCTGGCGGGTGTGTGCTCGGAATGCATCGTGGAAAAAGACCGTGCGCGTATTGTCGACTCGCTGCGCAGGCACCGCGAAATCGTCGAATTCGACAATCAACAGCTGCGCTCGTTCTGCGGCAACGCGCTTGAGGCGTTGGGCAAGGAAAACCGGCCTGTTTTCATCGTGTCCCAGCGTGCCCTCGACTCGATGCGCCCGGACCAGATCGCGCTGCTCCGGAAACATTTTTCCCTGATCGTGACCGCGCGTATTCCGACCGTTGAATCCTACGGTGGCGGCTCCGCCCGCTGCATGCTGCAGGAACTGTTCTAGATCGTGAATGTAGACGGCTTTTTCGCGCCTTTAAGCTCCAGCGGGCGTCCGGCCTGGCGCGGCGCATCGTCCAGCGCATCCATATCATAAAAATGAAAATCTTCAGCCACGGCTATTTCCCGGCTGGCCGGGTTGATGACGGCCTGCATGCCGCGCTCGCTCGAAAAACGGCGATCATCGGTGGATACGACAAAACCGCTATGGGTCACGCTCTCGAATACCGTATCGCTGATGATGCGTGATACGCTGTGAGCGGGCATGACGCCGTTCTGCCCACCGAACACGATGGCGTCATAGCCTGCGCATGTATCCAGGTTCTCGGTGAATGTGTGCCACAGGTGTCGGGCATGACGCGCGATCGTATCTTCGCCCAGCGGAAATAATTTCGGGTTCGCATAGATATGCAGAAGGGCGCATTCGCCGCCCTGATCACGGGGCAAAAGCGCCACCGCCGTGCATACGGATACATCCTGCGTCAGCAGGCCCGCATCGCGCGAAATGCCGAATCCATCCAGCCCGACTTCAATCACGCGCGCAGGCGTGGTCAGGTTGTGAACGTCATTCTGGGTCAAAACGCGCCAGGTCATGATGTCCGCATTCTAACAAACAAAGGATAACAGGGGCTTAAAGGGCCTTTACGCCGCGTCCAGCAGACCCTTTTTACGCAGGGACGCATCGGGGTCCGGCTCCCGCCCGCGGAAACGGCGGAACAGTTCCAGGGGCGGCTCGGACCCGCCGCGCGACAGGATATGATCGCGGAAGGCAAGGCCTACACCGGCATTGTACAGCCCCTGTTCCTTGAACATGGCAAAGGCGTCGGCGTCCAGGACTTCCGCCCATTGATAGCTGTAATAACCCGCCGAATACCCGCCTGCGAATACATGGCTGAAGCTGTTGGTGACGCTGCCCGCCTCGTACGGCAAAAGGGCCAGGGGGTCGAGAATGGATCGCTCGAACGTCAGCACGTCGCCGATGGTGGACGGATCGGTGCTGTGCCACGCCATGTCCAGCAGGCAGAATTGCAGCTGACGCATCACGAACCATCCCGACATGAAATTCTGCGACTTTTTCAGCGCATCGATCAGGTGCTGCGGAATGGTTTCGCCGGTCTGGTAATGCTTGGCGAACAGGTCCAGCGTCTCTTTCTCGGTCAGCCAGTTTTCCATGATCTGGCTGGGCAGTTCGACGAAATCCCAATGGACGGATGTACCCGAAACGCTGGGATAATCGATCACGGTCAGCAATGTGTGCAGCGCGTGACCCATTTCATGGAATAGCGTCTCGACCTCGTCGAATGACAGCAGGGACGGCTTGTCCTTGGTCGGTTTGGTGAAATTGCACACGATGACCGACAGGGGCAGGCCCGTCTGACCATCGCGCATGATGCGGCGTTCGCGGAACGTCCCCTGCCATGCGCCGGAATCTTTGCCGTCGCGCGGGAAGAAATCCGCGTACAAAAGACCAAGGGCCTCGCCCGATTTCGTGTCCACGACCTCGAAGGTCTGCACTTCCGGATGATAGGTGGAATACCCTTTGGCCTCGCGGAAGGTCAGGCCGAACAGTTTTTCGCAATGCGTGAAGCATCCTTTTAAAACCGCGTCGACCGAAAAATAAGGGCGCAGCGCTTCGGAATCGAACGAATATTTCTGTTGCTTGAGCTTTTCGCTGTAATACCCGACATCCCATGGTTTTAGTTCAACCCCGGCGAATGCCTTCAGTTCCTCCAGCTCGCGTTTGGCGATGGGCTGGGCAACGGTTTTCTGGCGCTCCAAAAACGCCATGACGCGTTCCGGCGTTTCCGCCATGCGGCGTTCCAGTACGAAATGAGCATGGGTCTTGTAACCCAGAAGGTTCGCGCGCTGATGGCGCAGTGACACGATTTTCTTGACCAGTTCCTGGTTGTCGAAATCGTCGTTGAAGGCGCGGCTGGCAAAGGCGCGCCACATCTTTTCGCGTAATTCGCGGTTGTCGGCATAGGTCATGAACGGCACGTAGGACGGATAATCCAGCGTAAACAGCCATGCGTTTTTATGCCCCTTGGCCTCGGCCTCTTCCCGGGCGGCGGTAGTGGCGCTTTCCGGCAATCCGGCAAGATCGGTCTCGGCCGTGACCAGAAGTTCGAACGCCTTGGCGCTTTTGCGCAGATTGTCCGAAAACTGCGGACCCAGTTTCGACATCTCGGAATCGATGTGTTTGAGTTTTGCCTTGCCGGCGGCATCGAGCAGGGCGCCGTTGCGCACGAAACCTTTCCAGTGTTTTTCCAGCGTGGCGTACTGGGCGGGGGTAAGGTCCAGTGATGCGCGCTTGTTCCACAGGGCATCGACCATGCCGAACAGGGCCTGGTCCTGGCTGATCTCGGATGAAAACTCCGCCGAAATGGGGCCGATTTCCTGCGCCAGTGCCTGCATCATGTCATTGGTATCGGTGCCCAGCAGGCTGTA
>CALBME010000033.1 GCA_937896295.1 uncultured Micavibrio sp.
CCGGACGCGCTGAACCCGTTCGAACCAGCCAAGGTTGCCATCGGCGTCCAGAAAATGGGCCTGAAACACGTCGTCGTGACATCGGTCGACCGGGATGATCTTGCCGATGGTGGCGCCGATCACTTCGTCAAGACCATCAACGAAATCCGCCGCCTGTCGCCCGATACGACCATTGAAATCCTGACGCCTGATTTCAAGAACAAGGCCGGCGCGGTGGAAACCGTCGCACGCGCACGTCCCGATGTGTTCAACCACAATCTTGAAACCGTTCCGCGCCTGTATCCGTCCGTTCGCCCCGGCGCGCGTTACTTCATTTCGCTTAAGGTTTTGCAGGATGCGAAAACCATCGATCCGTCCATTTTCACCAAATCCGGCATCATGGTCGGCCTTGGCGAAACAAAGGAAGAGGTGGGTCAGGTCATGGACGACCTGCGCGCCGCCGATGTCGATTTCATCACTATTGGTCAGTACCTGCAACCCACGCCCAAGCATCACCCGGTCATGGATTTCGTGACGCCGGAACAGTTCGCGGACTATGAACGCATGGCATGGAACAAGGGTTTCCTGATGGTGTCGGCCACGCCGTTAACCCGGTCTTCACACCATGCCGGCGAGGATTTCGAGCGCCTTAAGGCTAGCCGGAAGGCTAGGCTCCAAAACGCGGGCCAGTAAGGTATAATAAAGGGGCCATGACGAATCCCGCCCCGTCCGCCGCACCCGCATTCAAATATAAACGCCTCGAGGCCGGCGATCCTGCGCCCTGGTTCCGCCAGCGCTGCACCTCCAACGAAGATTACAGCTTCGATACCGCAGGCGGGCGTTACATCGTCTTGTGTTTCTTCGTGTCCGCAGGGACCGAGACGGGGCAGAACATGCTCAAGATTCTCAAAGAAAACCGGGCGCTGTTCAATGATAAGAAAATCGCCTTTTTTGGCATTTCGAATGACGCGAACGACGAAAAGGAAAAGCGCGTTGTCGAGGAAATGCCCGGTATTCGCCACTTCTGGGACCTGAACGGCGAAGTCAGCCGCCTGTATGGCTCAGCCCCCATCGATGTGCCGCCGGGCGTGCGCAACCTGACCTTGCGGCATGTGTGGTTCGTACTCGACCCGACCATGCGCGTGCGCAGGGTTTTTACCGGAAGCGGGGATGGATCGGAGCGCCATGACGTTGCCGCCTATCTTAAGACCCTGCCGGATGTGAACAGCTATCCCGGCTTTGAGGTGCAGGCCCCTGTATTCATCCTTCCCGACGTGTTCGAGCCCGAGTTCTGCCAGCACCTGATCAGTCTGTATCTGGCCGATGGCGGCACCGATTCCGGCTTCATGCGCGAAAAGGACGGCATTACCGTCAGCGCCAAGGATTACAGCCACAAGCGCCGGTCCGATTACGAAATCGTCGACGAAGACTTGAAGAAAGTCATTCAGGGCAAAATTCAGCGCCGCATCGTCCCCGAAATCCTGAAAGTTCATCAGTACCAAGTCACGCGGATGGAACGCTATCTGGTCGGTTGCTACGACAGCGCGACCAAGGACCATTTCCGCGCGCACCGGGACAACACGACCAAGGGCACGGCCCATCGCCGTTTTGCCGTTTCCATCAACTTGAACGCGGACTTTGAGGGCGGGGAGGTGTCCTTCCCCGAATACGGTCCGAAATCCTTCAAACCGCCCGTCGGCGGCGCCTGCGTGTTCTCATGCTCGCTTCTGCATGAGGTTTCCCGCGTCACGGCGGGCAAACGCTATGCCTTCCTGCCATTCCTGTATGACGATGCCGCCGCCCGCTTAAGGGAGAAAAATGCCGGCTTTCTGGCCGATGGCGGCGATTACAGGTTTTCCTGATCAAGAGGGTATCTTTGCATCGGCCTTTTTGATGTATATGTCATAGGGCCATGCCGACCCATGCCGAAGTCAGAACCCTGCCGCACACGCCTGAACAGATGTTCAGTCTGGTGGCGGATATTGAAAGTTACCCCGAATTCCTGCCCTGGTGCCTTGAGGCACGGATATGGAAGCGTGAAGGCAATGTCGTTTATGCCGACCTTGTCATCGGGTACAAGATGTTCCGCGAACGCTTTTCCTCAAAGGTCACGCTGGAAAAACCGGGGCATATTCATGTCGAATACCTGAAAGGCCCGCTGAAATACCTGTCCAATCACTGGCGCTTCCTGCCCAGCAATCCAAAATCCTGCGTCATCGATTTCTTTGTCGACTTTGAATTCCGCAATCCCATCTTTCAGAAAGTCATGGGCGTCTTTTTCAACGAGGCGGTCCGCCGGATGGTTACCGCATTTGAGACACGGGCAAAGACGCTTTACGCAAAGATCTGATCGATACGGGACGGCCCTTGCTGCCCAGACGCCCGGTCATTTTGACGGCAAAGCGATGGGCATCATCGCTTTGTGCAGCAGAAAACTGAAATGTATAAACGATCCTGTCGTCTTCCGTATGAACGCCCGAGCCGGTGGGCGATATGCCCGCCTGCGCCATGCGGGCAAAAAGATAATTCATCACCATAGCCTGATGATTGACGCTGGCAGGGCGGGGCAGACCAACGCTTAGAACCTGATTGCGCCAGACAGCGCTTAAACACAAGGCGGGTTGGGATGAAATGGACATACCTTGCCTTAGCACGCATGCGCCTGAATACGCAAAAACTTACCCGGCCTCCCGGTAGCGCAGCGACATGGGGTGGACGGAACCGTCCGTACAGGTGATATCCGTCATCACGTTCCTGTTGGCGCGCATGTCATCCAACCCCGTCAGGTGCAGGATACCCAGTGGCTGATGCGGCAAATTCGGTTCTACAAACCGCCCCCTGACAATATCGAACATCGGCTTGGTATCGCATAGCCAGTTGCACAGCGACGGCAGACGTTCAGCCGGGTACTTATCGGCATAGATCATAATGCCCATCGTCAGCTGTTCCGCCGTAAAGATATTCGCGCGTGGACGCACAAGGCACTGGGTAATCAGTTCCTGCCACCGCGCCCAGTGCGGCGCGTTGGCGGCAAGCGCGAACACCCCGGCATTGATGGTTGGAAACGGAAAAAGCTGGCGCGCGATTTTACCGCCAAAGCTTTTCCGCGCGTTTGAATAATAAAAACTGCGCGGGCGGTAAGGGATGGGGCCGAACCACGACAGGCGCATGGTTTTGCCATAGGCGCGGTCCACCTGCGGCACGACGGCAAGCCCCGATCTTTGCGCACCAGCAACCAGAAGGTCGATGGCGCTCCAGTCCTGAATCCAGGTATCCGCATCAAGCCAAATATAAATATCGTGCCCCGGAAACAGCTGCGGAATATAGGGGCGGGACACGCACGCCTTTAAAAATTCGCGCCCCGCGATACGGTCGTCCGACAACTCCACCGGCCAGATGCCGTTGGCGACCGTGTACCCCTTATCAAGCAGGGTCTTGTTCTGGTCTGGCGTAAGCCCGGCATCGATCACGCAGATGGCGGACAGGTTTTGCGCCTGCCGGTGCCGCAGGATGGAGGCCAGCAATTCAGACAGAAGCGGAAAATATTTGGCGTCGGCCGATGTTACGATTGCAACGCGGGTCATGCCATGAACTCCAGCAGGTGGTTGAGCGCGGCTTCCGCCGCCTGGGTACGGACGGCATCGCGCCCGCCCTGAAATATATGCTTGTAGGTGCGCACATCGTCCCAGCTTGCGACACCGATATGAACAAGGCCGACGGGTTTTTCATCGGAACCGCCGGCAGGCCCGGCAATGCCGGTGACGGACACGGCGATACCGGCCTTGCTGTTCTGCAATGCGCCCTGCGCCATCGCCTCGGCCACGGAGGATGATACCGCGCCATACTGTTCGATCATCAGGGGCGGAACCGCCAGCATCTCGATCTTGGCCTGGTTGGAATAGGTGACGAACCCGCGATCGACAAAGGCCGAGCTTCCGGCAACTGCCGTAAGCATCTGGGCGATCATGCCGCCGGTGCAGGACTCGGCGGTCGCAATCATCCACCCGCGCGCCTGCAGTTTTTCAAAAACACTTAAGACCAGATGATCCATAGCCCGTACCCGTAAACAATGATGCCGCTGGCAAGCCCTGCCGCAAGGTCGTCGGCCATGACGCCGGCAGCACCAGTGACATTTTTATCCAGCCAGCCGATCGGCCCCGGCTTCCAGATATCAAAAACCCGGAACAGCACAAAGGCCAGAACCGCCTGATCCCAGAACTGGGCGAACAGCATGGCCAGCCACAATCCCGCCCATTCATCGATGACGACCATGCCATTATCATGCGAGCCGCTTTCCTTTTCAAAACGCGCGGCCGCCCACAGACCGGCAAGCGTGACAATCGCGAAGGCGACGACCAGTGTCGGCTTGTCCATGACAAAGCCAATGACCCATGCGGCCAGCGACCCCCATGTACCAGGCGCGGGGTACATGCGGCCCGAACCAAACCCCGTGGCGATCAGCGCCGCCGGGTTTTTCATGGTCATGCCATCGGGCAGGGGTTTGTACTCAAGCCTCATCGTTTCATCCTTACCGTTACGATCGCCTGCACGGCCAGGCCTTCGCCGCGCCCGATGGCGCCCAGTTTTTCGGTTGTCGTCGCTTTAAGGCCTATGGCGTCGGCGGGCAATTTCAAAATTTCGCCCAGCCGTGCGACGATTTGACCGCGGTGAGGGCCGATGCGCGGAAACTCGCTCATCAGCATGATGTCCGCATGAACGAGGATTCCGCCCTTCGCCTGCAGAAGCGAAAGCGCCTTTTCAACGATCACGGCACTATCCATTCCCTTCCACTGCGGATCGGACGGCGGGAACAGCACTCCGATATCGCCTGCACCGATCGTGCCCAGAAGGGCATCGGCGATGGCGTGCAGGCCCGCATCCGCATCCGAATGCCCCACCAGCGATTTGGGCGATGGAATATCCACCCCGAACAGGCGCACGGAAGATCCCGGACCAAAAGTATGAATGTCAAAGCCAAGTCCCGTGCGCGTATCGGCATAAGTCGCATAAATCATTTTTTCAGCCCGGCTCAATTCCTCGCGCGTGGTGATTTTAAAATTATCGGGGCATCCCGGCACAAAATGCGGTGCAATGCCCGCCTCGCCAAAGACCAGTGACGTATCATCAGTATAATGTTTGCCGCCAGCCGATTGATGCGCCTGTAACAGCACATCATATACAAATGCCTGCGGCGTCTGGATCGCCTGCACCCCGGTGCGGTCGATCACATCGCTTCCGCGCATCAGCGTGTCGACGACCGGCACGGCCAGCGTCGCGGACCGGGCACCGCCTTCCAGCACGGCCTTCAAATTCTCAATCGATGAATGCGGCGCAAAGGGGCGGGCTGCATCATGGATCATCACATAACGCGGCGGCTGATCGCCAAAGGCCTTCAGGCCGGCCAGAACGCTGTCCTGCCGCGTGGCACCCCCCGCCACGATACGGATATGGGGGCAGGCGCTTAAGAGGGGGCGGTAATGCGCCTCGTGGGCCGTGTCGACCACCAGAACGGCAGGTATTTGATTTCCAAGGCTTTCAAGCGCCCACGCGACAACGGGCCGCCCGGCGAGGGGCAGGTACTGCTTGGGAATATCGCCGCCGAACCGGGCGCCACTGCCCCCCGCAACGATGATGTAGCCCCAGCTGGACACCACGCAATCCTTTGTTTTTTCGTTCAAATCGCGCTAAACATAACGTCCCGGACCCATGAGCACAAGCGCCACCACCATAGCCATGCGCCGCCTTTTGTTAAGGCGCGCAGCCCTCTTTGCCGCATGGACGGAACGCCATGCCATGGGCAACCGCCTGACCTTTGTTCTGGTTGCGCTCGCGGTGTGCATGGGGGCGCTCACCTATACCGGCATGACGGCCCATTCGCCGCTCTCCGGTGACGCCAATAAGCTGATCCTTCTGCTCAACATCGATCTTGTCGTCCTGCTGGCGCTCGTGGTCGCCATTGTCCGGCGCGTCGTCGCCCTGTGGTCCGGCGGGCGGCGCGGGGTTGCAGGCTCTGCCCTTCAGGTCAAGCTGGTCGGACTGTTTTCCATGCTGGTGGCGTTCCCCGCCATCATCACGACCGTTTTTTCCGTCGGCCTGTTCTATTACGGCATTCACGGCTGGTTCGACACCCGTGTCCGCACCGCCGTTGATGAATCGCTCGCCGTTGCCCGCGCCTATCTGAATGAACACACGCAAGTCATCAAGGCCGATATCACCGCCATGAGCGCGGACCTGAACCGCGAGGCGTACATGCTTTCGATCAGCCCCAAGGCGCTCGAAAAAATGATCAATACGCAAAGCATGCTGCGGAATTTTTCAGAAACCATCGTCTTCGACGCAGACCACCGCGTACTGGCACAAAGCGGCATCGCGCTGAGCATGATGTTCGATCCCATCCCCGACGCCCTGATGGATCAGGCCCGCGCCGGAAACGTCGTCATCGACACCACGGACGATGACCGCATCCGCGCGCTGGTGCGCCTGACCGGCTTCGGGGACGAAACCTATCTTTACGTCGGCCGCAGCGTCGATCCGCAGGTCCTGACCCACCTTGATACGACACGCGCCGCCGTGACCCAGTACCAGGAACTGGCCAGCAAGTCGGGGCGCATCCAGCTGACCATCACGATCATGTATGTGGTTGTGGTCCTGCTGCTGATGGCCATTGCCGTCTGGTTCGGCCTTGCGCTGGCACGGCGCATGGTGGAACCGATCGGCGCCCTTATTACGGCATCCGAACGCCTGCGTGCCGGTGACATGACCGCCCGCGTCAGCGAGGCCAAGGGCCTGCAGGAATTTGAAATCCTGGGCCGCGCCTTTAACCGCATGTCCGCCGAAATCGAACGCCAGCGCAACGAACTGATCGAGGCGAACAAGTCCATCGACTACCGCCGCCGGTTCACCGAAACGGTTCTGGGCGGCGTATCCACGGGCATCATGGGGGTCAATGAAGCCGGCATCATCACGCTTGCCAACCCCGCCGCGGGCAATCTGCTGGGAACATCCAACGAAAAACTGGTCGGCCAGGCCCTGACCGACGTCTTGCCGGGGGCCGAGATCGGCCGCCGCGGCGAGCATGAAATATCCGCGATGCGCCGCGATGGCGCGCCACGCACCTTCCTGCTCCGCGCATCGACCGAACTGGTGGGCGAGGCAGGGCAGGGCACCATTCTGGCCTTCGACGACATTACCGACCTGATTACGGCCCAGAAATCCGCCGCATGGGCCGATGTGGCCCGCCGCATCGCGCATGAAATCAAAAACCCGCTGACACCGATCCAGCTTTCGGCGGAACGGATCAAGCGCAAATACCTTGAAACCATGGCAGACGAAAAAGAGCGCGAGGTGCTGGAAAAATGCACTGACACCATCGTCCGCCATGTCGACGACATCAAGAACATGGTCAACGCCTTTGCCGATTTCGCCAAGATGCCCGACCCCGTCATGGCGCAGGTCAACCTCGCCGATCTCGTGGACGAAGTGCTCAACTTCCAGTCCGCCGCCAATGTCGGGGTGAAGTTTGAACTGATCCGCGACCCGGCAGGCGACTGGACGGTTCGCGCCGACCAGCAACTGATCCGCCAGGCCCTGACCAATCTGGTCCAGAACGCGGTCGACGCCGTCGAAAGCCAGCCGGTCCGGCAGATCGCACTGGTCCTGCGCCGTGACAAGGGGCTGTGGCTGGGCGTTCTCGACAACGGTCCGGGCGTGCCGGCGAACCGGCGCAGCGCGGTTCTTGAACCGTATGTGACCACCAAATCAAAGGGCACCGGGCTGGGACTGGCCATCGTCAAGAAAATCATCGAAGATCATGACGGCAAGATCGCCATGGACGATCCGGCACCCATGCCGGAAACCTATGGCGGCGCGCATTTCTGGCTCTATATTCCGGAACAGGCATGACCAAGGGCAAGATTCTCATAGTCGATGACGAAAAGGATATTCGCTTCCTGCTGGGCGAAATCCTGAGCGATGAGGGTTACACCATCGCCGAGGCGCCGCATTCCGAAGCCGCCTTTGCCGAAATCAACGCCCATGGCATGCCCGACCTTGTCATCCTAGATATCTGGCTCGAAAATTCGGACCGCGACGGCATGGAAATCCTGGCCGACCTGAAAAAGAAGTCGCGCACCTTGCCCGTTCTGATGATCTCAGGCCACGGCAACATCGAAATGGCGGTCAAGGCCATCAAGCTGGGCGCTTATGATTTCATCGAAAAACCATTCAACACCGACCGGCTTCTGAACCTTGTACGCCGCGCGCTGGAATCCGGTTCGCTGCGCCGGAACGTGCCGGGTGGCGGCGCACATCTGGTCACGCTCAGCCCCGAAATGCAGGCCGTCCAGAAAACGGCGCTGAAATCGGCCGCCGGCGATGCACGTGTATTGATTACCGGCCCGTGGGGATCCGGACGTACCCATCTGGCCCGCTGGATGCATCAGGAATCGCCGCGTTCGGCAAAACCCTTCATCGCTTTGCCATGCAGGGACATGGACGTAAACGTCCTGAACGACGCCCTGACCCGCGCGGGCGAGGGTACGCTGGCCTTCCAGGACGTGCATCTGGTCCCCGCCGACATGCAGGCCATGGTGCTGGCGCGTCTCAATGCAAAGCTGGATGCCCGCATCATGGCAACATCCCTGCCGGGTGCGAAAATCCTGCCCGATCTTTATGAACGCCTGTCCGTGACATCCATTGTCCTGCCGCCGCTGGAAGAACGGCGTAGCGATATGGGTGAGCTGTGCCTGTCCATTCTGGGCGAGGGGTATACGGTCAGTGACGAGGCCCTGGGCACCCTCCGTCACCGCGCGTGGCCGGGACACGTGGCCGAACTGCGCGCGCTGATGGCCATGGCCGCCGTGCGCATGACGCTTGAAGGCACCCATGACCTGAGACCGCATCACATCGCGGCGGGTGACGCCGCCGCCCCGGCGCCGCAGGCATCCACCCCCGCCGTCTGGCTCGCCACCGACCTGCGTACCGCGCGTGAAAGTTTCGAACGCTGGTATTTCGAACACCTGATGGAACGTTTCGACGGGAACGTCAGTCAGGTGGCAAGCTTTGCGGGTATGGATCGCACGGCCCTGCATCGGAAGCTCAAATCCCTGAAAGAGGGCGCAGCCGACGGTGAAAGACTGGCCTCATGATCACGCGCTTGCCTCCGGCTGTTCTTTTCGACTGGGACAACACCCTCATCGACACTTTTCCCGCAATCTTTGCCGCGCATAACGCGGTTCGCACCGCCATAGGGGCGCTCCCATGGACCGAGGCCGAGGCGCGCGCCGACGTCGTCGTGGAGATCGGCGGCGATCCGCGCGCGCTCTTCGCGGGCCCCTCGCGCAAACGCATCACGGGCAGCAAGCGCGTGGCCGAGGAAGCGCCAAGCCGCCTCGACGAGCGCCCGGTGCTGCTCGCCAAAGAGCCCGCGCCCCTTCCAGGGGTATCGAAGGTAAACTTCCGATGTTCCATCGAGATTTGCGATGGGCGGCACGAGGAGGGCCGTCCCTTCGTCAACCAAGAGCACCTGCTCCCGTGCTCGCCGCACCTGCTCCCGTGCTCGCCGCACCTGCGTGTATTCCTCAAGGAGTTGCGCCGCCCCCGCGGCGTCCCCGGAGACGCGGTGGGCACGCGCCCGCGCCACGACCGGCAGCCGTTCCGCGAACTGGCGCCACGCCGCGCCAACGGCCGCCTTCGAGGGGCCGTCGGCGTCGAGGAAGAGGGCCTCGTAGGCCGCGTGAATGAAGAAGGGCGCATCCCCCCGCCCGGCGAGAGAGGGCGAGCCCCCTTCCTGGAGGGCCCGCGCGAGCGCTGCCTGCAGGCGCTCGTGGGTGCTGCGCTCCACCTCCACCTTGGCGGCCTGTGCAGCCGTCGGGGCGCCTTCAGCGGCACGGGAGCCGCGCAGGCGCGAAACGCTGCGGGCGATCCATTCGGGAGCGGTGGTCATGGGCTTGATCGATAAGACGTTGAGAGGCCGGTCACGGCAGAAATTATTGGCCATTGTGCGCGAGCACAGGCCACCAGAACAAAATAGACATACTGTCTAGACGAACTGTTTTTGTTTCGGTACAGTCGCCCAGCAACGCTCCAACCCGGGGCAGCCCCGAAAGGAAAATCATGTCCCTCCACGGCAAAACCCTGTTCATCAGCGGCGGCTCGCGCGGCATCGGCCTCGCGATCGCGCTGCGCGCGGCGCGTGACGGCGCCAACGTGGCCATCGCGGCCAAGACCTCGGAGCCCCACCCCACGCTGCCGGGCACCATCCACACCGCGGCGGGCGAGATCGAGGCCGCGGGCGGCCAGGCCTTGCCGCTGCTGTGCGACATCCGCGATGTGGACCAGATCGAGGCCGCCGTGACCCGCACGGTGGAGCGCTTTGGCGGCATCGACATCTGCATCAACAACGCCTCGGCCATCCACCTCACGGGCACGCTGCAGACCGAGCCCAAACGGCTGGACCTGATGCAGAACATCAACGCCCGGGGCACCTTCCTGGTCAGCCGCGCCTGCATCCCGCACCTGATGAAGGCGGCCAACCCGCATGTGCTCAACCTGGCGCCACCGCTCGAATTCAAACCCGAATGGTTCGCTCCCTACCCGGCCTACGCGCTGGCCAAGTATTCGATGAGCCTCTATGCCATGGCCATGGCAGAGGAGTTCCGGCACGAGCGCATCGCCTTCAACACGCTCTGGCCCAAGACCTACATCGACACCGCCGCCGTGCGCCACATCGCGGGCACGCAGGCACGGGCCGTGAGCCGCACACCCGAGATCATGGCGGACGCTGCCTGGCACATCCTCACCCAGCCGAGCACCGCCTTCACGGGCCGGCACTGCGTGG
>CALBME010000034.1 GCA_937896295.1 uncultured Micavibrio sp.
TAACGGTCTGGCCCTTTACAAGCCGATCCAGCGCCTCGCGCGCCATCAACCCGCACGGGACGACAGAGCCACCCTGGGTACAGGTCTGCTTCAGTTCTGCGGCATCGATCCCCCAGATGCGGATGCTGTGCCCGTTGATGCGAAGGGTGTCGCCGTCATGCACCTGTGCGGTGCCGGTGACAGGCCGCTGTGCTGACAGCACCGGAAACGGTGTGAATAGAATGAGGAGGGTGGCAAGGTATGCCGCAAGGCGCATACCTTTCAGGATATGATGATTATGGTAATAAAACATGAAACGGGCCCCGTTTAGGATGCCCGTTCATGATACTACCATAGTGTGTATAAATAATTCAGATACAACCAATAAGAGAATAAGCACACTTGCGCATGCTTAGCGTTTGGCCGGAATGTTTCCTGTCATCAGCGGCAGGTCCTTGGAATCGGCCACGCCTGGATGCTGGTATTGATATTGTTCCTGCTGCAGGCGGCTGCGCATGGCGACACCTTCATTCGGGTCATAGGTGGGCATGCCTCCGCCGGCGGCCGGCGCGATGGCGTTCAGGTTGGCGCCGCCTGCCTGTGGAACGGCCCCGGAAGGCGAGGGCGCACCGCTGCGCTTGAACGCCTTCTGGATGATGGTCTGATGGCGCGTATAGGCGTCCATGCGCGACTGGTCTGATTGCAGCAGTGTGCTCTGCATCGCGTTCATCTGTTGCTGCTGCGGGTTGGGCTGCGCCGGCGGCGTCTGTGCCAGCGCGGGCGCGGCAAGCATGATAAGCGTGGCTGTGAGAATGAATGTTTTCATAAGGTAAACTCCAGCTTGTAAAAAATCCCGCTTGGCGTGGCCGGGCGGGATTTTGTTTTTAAGATTAGCCGCGCAGTTCGTGCTTTTTGACGACTTCGAGGTATTTCGCTTCGTCTTTGCGCTTCAGGTAGTCGAGCAGGGTGCGGCGGTTCGAAACCATCGAAAGCAGGCCGCGGCGCGACGACATATCCTTTTTGTGGATTTTCATGTGCTCGGTCAGTTCGCTGATGCGGGCCGTCAGGATCGCAATCTGGACTTCCGGCGAACCGGTGTCTTTGGGATTGCGCTGGCTGTCTTTGATCAGTTTTACTTTTTTATTCTCTTGTTTATTCGTTTGTATCGACATCGCTCTCTCCTATTAGAGGTTAAAAACGCGCTCCGGTTTGATCGCACCGGCTTCAAATCGCACCATCGCCACAGCCTGTCCGTTCAGAACGGTCAGAATGGGTCCGGATAAATCCGCCGGCAGACGCGATGACTGGTGTTTGGGCATAAAGCTCAATGCCATACCGCGCCGAAGCCGCGCTGCTTCTGCCTCGTCAACCGCCAGTGCCGGGATGTCGTCCAGCACGGTTTGGACAGGCTGCAAAACAGCGTTGGGGTCTTTTAGCCCTTCCATGGTGAAAAAGTCCAGTGGAATTGCCGTTTCCAGGGTAAAGGGGCCGACCCGGGTGCGGATCAGTTCGCTGACAAAGCCAACCGTGCCAAGGGCTTGGGCAATATCCCGGGCCAGGGCCCGGACATACATACCCTTGCCGCATGTCACCGAAAAACGGGCGGTGTCAGGGCCGCTGGCGGTCAGGGACAGGTCGTAGATGACCACGTCACGGGACTTCATGTCGATGGATTCGCCGGCCCGCGCCAGGTCATAGGCCCGTTCGCCGTCGATTTTGATGGCCGAATAAATGGGGGGGATCTGTGTGATGGAGCCGACAAAGCGGTCCAGCACAGCGCTGATCTGGTCGGGGCGGGGGCGTATGTCCGATGTGGCTGTGACCGCGCCTTCCGCGTCGTCGGTCGCGCGGGCTTCTCCCCACGTGATTTCGAAGTCATAGGCCTTGTCCGCATCCATGGCGTAGGCAACCGTCTTTGTGGCCTCGCCCAGCGCGATGGGCAGCACGCCGGAGGCCAGCGGGTCGAGCGTGCCGCCGTGACCGGCCTTTTCAGGCGACATGGCGCGTTTGATCGCGCCCAGCGCCGGGGTGGACCCGATGCCCTTGGGTTTGTGCAGGTTGATCCAGCCGTCGAGTTTAAAGCGGGGGTGTTTTGCCATGGCTGCCTTATACCCTAAAAATTGACAATAAAACAACGAATGCCCCATAAGCGGTGCATGAGCGGAACAAAATACGCCTGCGTCGAAATTGAAGTCCCCCGCCTGCCGGGTGGCCGCGCCTTCATGAAACTGCAGGATAACGCTGATACACCCGAAAATGTGATCGTCTGGCTGGCGGCGCAGCCATTCATGAAATTCTGGCTGGCCACGGACCGCACCAAAAGCCGTATCCGCACCTGGGAATGGAGCGAGCATAAGCGCAATCACGACACGGCCTGCATGGTCGAAGGGGTGGAAAATCCCGTACCGCTGGCTGTCGCCAACTTTCATGTCGCAGAAGACGGCGAGATAATCTTCGGTTTCACCAACGGCATGTCGCGCACGGCCATTCTGGTCGATTACGGTGCGCCCGCCGTGCCACTGATGATGCGCAGGGACGAGGCGGCGCAGCTCTTGACCATCATCCCCGGCTATATCGACACACTGCCGTGGAAAAAGACCCGTGATGAGATGGATTTTTCAGCCGCATGTTACGAGGAAACGACGCTGCGCCGGGCCTATCGCTGGCTGCTCAACCGCAGGCTCCCGCAATCGGGTCTGAGCGGTATAAGCAACAAACTCTGATTATTGCTCGTCTGCGTGGATCTGGCGCAGGATGCGGTCGATTTTTTCCGCTTCGCCGAACGTTTCATCTGCCTTGAAAACAAGGCGCGGTGTGAATTTCATTTTCATCTGCCGCCCGATTTCCTTCTGAAAGAAATAGGCCTGTTCGTTCAGCGCGGTCAGAACCTCTTTTAAGTGGTGCCCGCCCAGCGGCATGACGAAAACCGTCGCATTTTTAAGGTCCGGCGCGATTTTAACCTGCGTGCAGGTGATCAGGCTGGAATTCATAAGCGCAGGGTCCGCAAACCCCCCGTGCTGCAGCGTGCCCGCGATCACGTGGCGAATTTCTTCGCCCACGCGCAACTGGCGCTGCCCTTCGGGTTGTTTGCGGTGTTTCATCGCGGCTGGCCTTATGCCACCGAACGCTGTTCGGAAATGACGTCAAAGCATTCGATAACGTCGCCGGCGCGGATGTCTTCGTAGTTCTCGAACGCCATACCGCATTCGGTGCCTTCCTTGACTTCCTTAACCTCGTCCTTGAAGCGCTTGAGCGTCTTGAGCTTGCCTTCATGGATGACGATGTTGTCGCGCAACAGACGCACTTTCGCACCGCGCTTGACGTAACCGGTGGTGACCATGCAACCCGCAATCTTGCCGACCTTGGTGATGTTGAACACTTCGCGGATGGTGGCGTTGCCGATGAATTCCTCGCGCAGGGTGGGGGACAGCATGCCGCCCATCAGCGCCTTCACGTCATCGATCACGTTATAGATGATCGAATAGTAACGGATGTCGACGGCGTTTTTCTGTGCCAGGTCGCGGGCCTGTGCGTTGGCGCGGACGTTGAAGCCGATAATCGGCGCCTTCGATCCGGTGGCCAGCGACACGTCCGATTCCGTGATCCCGCCGACGCCCGAATGGATAACGGTGATGATCAGGTCCTCGTTGTCGGCATCGATTTTCTTCAAGGATCCGATGATGGCCTCGACCGAACCATGCACGTCTGCCTTGACGATGATGGGCAGGGTGACTTTGCCGTCCGTTTTGGCGGTGGCAAACAGCTGTTCCATCGTCTGGGCGCGGCCCAGCTGGGCTGCGACGTCGCGTTTTTTCTTGGTGCGGTATTCGGTGATGTCGCGTGCCTTGGCTTCGTTTTCGACAACGACGAAGTCGTCGCCGGCATCCGGCGTGCCCTGAAGGCCCATGACTTCGATCGGCTGACCCGGAATGGCTTCCTTGATCTGCTTGCCCTGGTCGTTGTGCATGACGCGGACGCGGCCCCATTCGGAACCGGTGACAAAGATATCGCCGTTACGCAGCGTGCCCTTGTTGATAAGGACGGTGGCGACCGAGCCGCGGCCCGTTTCCATGCGCGATTCAATAACCGTGCCGACGCCGTGGCGGTTCGGGTTGGCTTTCAGGTCCAGCACTTCCGCCTGCAGCAGAATGGCTTCTTCGAGCGCGTCGAGACCCAGTTTCTGCTTGGCCGATACTTCGACGACCTGCGTTTCGCCGCCCATGTCTTCCACGATGATGTCGTGCTGCAGCAGTTCCTGCTTCACCTTCATCGGGTTGGCATCGGGCAGGTCGATCTTGTTGATCGCAACGATGATCGGCACGCCGGCGGCCTTGGCGTGGTTCAGCGCCTCGACCGTTTGCGGCATGATGCCGTCATTGGCGGCAACCACCAGCACGACGATGTCGGTGATGTTGGCGCCGCGTGCACGCATTTCCGAGAACGCCGCGTGACCGGGTGTATCAAGGAAGGTGATCTTCTTGCCCGATGGGGCGGTGATCTGGTACGCGCCGATATGCTGGGTGATGCCCCCGGCTTCGCCTGCGACCACGTTGGTCTGGCGCAGCGCGTCGAGAAGGGATGTTTTACCGTGGTCGACGTGACCCATGATGGTCACGACCGGCGGACGTGCCATCAGGTCGGTGCCCGCATCGTCTTCACCTTCGATGCCGACTTCGATGTCGGCTTCAGTCACGCGTTTGACGGTGTGGCCGAATTCGATGATCAGAAGTTCTGCTGTGTCGGCGTCGATCGTCTGGTTGACGGTCGCCATGACACCCATTTTCATGAGCGACTTGATCAGGTTGCCCGCACGTTCGGCCATGCGGTTGGCCAGTTCCTGCACGGTGATTGTTTCAGGCAGAACGACTTCGCGGACTTGCTTTTTCGACGGATCCTGCTCGACGTTCTTGTTCTTGCTCTTCATACGCGCGCGGCGCACGGATGCCAGCGAACGGCCGCCGGTATCGCGTTCGAAATCGGTGCCCAGCGCCTGCGTGACCGTCAGGCGGTTCTGGGCGCGGAATTCTTCTTCGCGCGAACGTTTGGCTTCATCGCCGCCTTTGCGGTTCTCGGTCGCGCGCTTCATGCGGTCGCGGTACGATTCTTCCTCGGTCGCGGGGGCGGCGGGGCTGACCAGATGGTCGCCATGCGCGCGGCTCTGCGTGCGTACGATCTTCGACGCGGCTTCAAAACGCTTGCTGTTGACGTCCTGACGCCCGCGCTCGATCGTCTGGGCCTGTTCTTTCTCGGCAGCGCGGATACGCTCCAGCTCTTCCATTTCCTTCTGGCGCGCGGTGCGGACCGGCTCCATGGCGGCGGGGCCGATTTCGCTTGCGTCGGCCTGGACCGGCTTGGGCTGATTTTCTTTGTTGGCAAGAGCCTCCTGCAGGACACGGGCGCGTTTTTCGCGCTCGATATCGCTCAGCGAAGGGGTGGTCTCGACAGGCTTTTCCGTCCCGCGCTGGCGGCGCACTTCAACGGCGACGGCCTTGGTCCGGCCGCCGGAAAAGCTCTGGCGCACCTGGCCGGCGGATGTGCCGCTGGTGCCGATGCTTGCGCCGACATTTCCCTTAAGGCTCAGCGTTTTCCCGGAGAGGGTCAGCTTGTCGGTCTTCTTTTCCTGATCGTTGCTCATTCGAAACTTTCTTTGCTCTACGCTCTTATATAGTACGAAGCCTGCGGGCGCAAAATCTCTAAGCGCCCGCAGGTATTAGGGTATTAGGCGGCTTCTTCAGCGCCTTCGGCCGGCGCTTCCGGCGCGAACCAGCCGGCACGCGCAGCCATAATCAGGCGGTTGGCGGCGGCTTCGTTCATCTTGTCGGCGCCCAGGATCTCGACCAGTTCGTCGCCGGCCAGGTCCGCGAGGTCGTTTTTCGACTTCACGCCGTTCTCGGCCAGTTTGACGATGGTGTCGAAGTCCAGGCCTTCGAAGTTGATGATATCATCCTGAATGCCCAGCGATTTCTGCTTCTCGGCGAATTCCTTAGCCTTGGTTTCCAGCCAGTTTTTCGCACGGTTCTGCAGTTCGGTGGCGACATCGGCGTCGAAGCCTTCGATCGTCTCAAGTTCGCTGATCGACGCTTCGGCCAGTTCCTCAACCTTTTTGAAGCCTTCGGCCACCAGCAGGTGGGCGATGACATCGTCAACGTCCAGCGCCATGGTGAACAGGGCGGTACGGGTCTTGGTTTCTTCGGCGCGGCGGGCGGATTCCTCTGCCTCGGTCAGGATGTCGATATCCAGACCGGTCAGCATGGAAGCCAGGCGCACGTTCTGGCCACGGCGGCCGATGGCCAGCGACAGCTGCTCGTCCGGTACCACGACGTCAATGCGGCCTTCTTCTTCGTCCAGGACGACCTTGGCGACTTCAGCCGGGGCAAGGGCGTTGACGATGAAGGTGGCGATATCCGGCGACCACGGGACGATGTCGATTTTCTCGCCCTGAAGTTCGCCGACGACGGCCTGAACGCGGGAACCGCGCATACCGACGCAGGCACCAACCGGGTCGATCGAATTGTCGCGCGTGTACACGGCGATCTTGGCGCGCGAACCGGGATCGCGGGCAACGGCCTTGATTTCAATCACGCCGTCATAGATTTCCGGCACTTCCTGTTTGAACAGGGCAGCCATGAAACCGGGGTGGGTGCGGCTCAAAAACACCTGCGGCCCGCGGATTTCCTTGCGGACGTCGTAAATATAGCAACGCACGCGGTCGTTCGGCTTGAAGTGTTCGCGCGGCACGCACTCGTCACGGCGCAGGACGGCTTCGCCCTTGCCAAGGTCGATGGTGACGTTGCCGTATTCGACGCGTTTGACGACGCCCGAAATGATGTCGCCGACGCGGTCCTTGAATTCTTCGAATTGCTGTTCGCGCTCGGCGTCGCGCACTTTCTGGATGATAACCTGCTTGGCGGTCTGTGCGGCAATGCGGCCGAAATCGATGGCCGGCAGATCGTCGATAAGCTGCTCGCCCACGGCTGCATCGGGCTTGATGCGCTTGGCCTGTGCCAGCGTCAGCTCGGCGCCTTCGTTCTCGATCGTCTCGACAACGGTGCGGTAGCGTTTCATCGTGATGGCGCCCGTCTTGCGGTCGATCGTGGCGCGGATGTCCTGGTCATAGCCGTACTTGGTACGACCTGCTTTTTGAATTGCTTCTTCCATCGCGGAGATGACGACTTCGCGATCGATGTGCTTGTCGCGGGCTACCGCGTCGGCAACGTGTAAGATTTCCATTTTTTTTAAGCCTCCAATGGCACGGGTTTGGGGAAATTTCCTTGTTGTACTGCTTTCAGTAATTCATCCGAAGCAACGAGACGGGCCGACGCAAGGTCGCCCATCTCAATGTCGAAATTACGCTTCTGGTCGTCGATGACCGAAAAACCTTTTTTGTTCGCGCCGGTGATGGTGGCACGCATGCGTTTTTGTCCGTCACTCATCGGACGTTTGAATTCGATTTTGACGTCATAACCCTTGAACCGCGCGAAATCCTCAAGCGCGGTCATGGGGCGGTCGAGGCCGGGGCTGCCGACTTCAAGCCGGTACGCGCCGCCAACGGGGTCTTCGACATCAAGAATGGTCGAGACTTCGCGGCTGATCTTGGAGCAGGTGTCCATCGACAGGGGCGTGCCGTCCTTCATCTCCAGAAAGATCTCAAGCGCATTGCCCGAACCCGCCTGGCTGCCGCCGATGCGGACATGCACAAGCCGGCACCCGTATGCGTCGGCAACGGGTTCGATGAAGGCGGCAAAGCGGCCTTCGGGGTCTTGCAGGGATGGTTTGCTTTTCAGCATTACTCTGGTCTTTCGGTCGGCAAGCAAAAAAGGCGGGTCTTTTTAGGGACCCACCCGATAAAGTTCTTAAACTTTCAGGATGCGCAATATATAGGCCTAAAACCGTCTGTATGCAAGCCTTTTTAAAGGGCTTCGGGCGCTTACGGGGCGCCCGTGCTTAAGGAAATCCACAAGGTCACGAAGCCCACGATCGCCATGGCGAACAAGGGCAGCAGGAAAGGCGCGGTCTGCCGCGCCCCCAGATGCTTGGAGATCAGGAAGATCTTGGCCAGAAGGCTGCCCAGGATCGCCCCGATGATAGACAGACCGGCGGTCCACGTGCCGACGCCCGTTTCCTGCATCATATTGGTGGCAACCGACACGGCGGCGGCGGCCGATGACACCATGCCCGACAGGAACGACACGAATATGAACGCCTCCGCCCCCAGGTAATGGGTCACCATGGACATGATGATGATGAGTATGGCCAGGATGCCCGAGAATTTGGCGATGAACTGCAAGGGCAGGGGACGTTTGGCGAATCGTACCACGCGGCTCTTTTCATCCGGCAGGCCGGCAAAGACGTAAAAGCTGATCGATGCAAACAGGACCAGCAGCGACATCAGCGGGAAAATGAATGGTGCAAACAGCTCGTAACCCAGCGCAAGGCGCAGGACGACGATGACGCGCAGAAGCGCGCCGGTGACCGACGATGTATAGCCCAGGAAAATCTCGCGCTGGGTCAGGTTGTTGACGTCGATTTCGACGGATGCAGGCGCTATGTCGCCTTTGGGACGGTTTTTCAGCATCATCGATACGGCCGCCAGCGAAGACACCATGCCGGCAAGGAAGGTGGCGATCATCAGGCCGTATTTGCCTTTGGTATATTTCGTCACGAAATGCGCAACGAAACTCATCAGGCTGACCATCACGACCACCTTCCACAGCGCGGCGATCATGACGTAGTGATACGTGACGTTGAAATACCCTGCGTTCATATCGAACAGGGGGATGGGAATGCGCGCGTCCACGGGGATCAGCGGGGTGATGGTCAGGGCGATGCCGATCAGGATGGCGAAATCGATGATCTCGTGCCGTTCGATCGAATTCGCGAACTGGTAAAAGCGCACCTTCATGCCCAGCACCAGAAGGACCGAGAACACGATGGTCGCAACGCTCCACAGCGGCGCACCGAAATTCGGCAGGCTCGAAACCAGGAAGGTGAACGGCATGGTCAGAAGCGTGGTCATGCCCAGCGTCTTTTCATGCGCCCTTAAGTTGCGGATGATGAAGATCGACAGGGTGAACAGGATGACGGTAATGAACGACCCGATCCACGCCAGCGGCACCTCGCGGTAAAACAGGCTCGAGACATAGGCCAGCGCCGACACCATGATAAAGTCGCGCATGCCCGCCATTTTCCAGTCATCGCGCAGGTTGACGGTCCGTTCGACGCCGATGGTCACCCCCACGCCGATGGCGAGCAGGAAGTTAAGGAACATCGTAAGGATGGAGGTGGATGTCAGGTCGATCATGTGGCGTCCCAAGGAAAACAGACGGTTAAGTCTGTCCATCATGACGTATTTGCGACCGCCTGAAAATGGGCTTCAGGACACCGGGGGAAGGGGGCGGATCAGCCCGTTACTGCGTTCCGCGGTTACGCCATTGTCCGGTTTTGCGGGTATACGTCCCTGTTTTCCCGCTGCTGGTGGAATAACTGCCGCTGGTTTGGCCGTCACCGTACGTACCCGTGATATCGCGGGTCACGCCGTTCGCGCCTGTGACGCTGCGGGTATAGCTTTTGCTGTCTTTATCAACGGTGGTGGTGGCCTCTTTGCTCCAGTTCTTGCCGGAAGCCGTCGTGCCGCTGGAGGCGCGGGACCGCGTGCCGTCTCCTGCCTTCAGCGTGCTGGTATACGATCCGCCCTTCGACCCCGTGCCGCTATGCGTGCGTTCCCGTGCCGAAACCTCCGTCGTGATGGAAAAGATGAAAACAAGCGCCGCGACGCCGAGCAGGAAGCGTGACATGTCTGATCCCTTTTAAAGACAATGAATATCAAGTTTAGAGGGTACAGATTAACGCGGTATTATCGCGCATCAAACTCTTGTAAACGAAAGATATTTCTGGGTTCTGCCCGCTTTCGCGCCTTTACCTTCATACCGGGTTGTCAGCCAGCCTGGCGGCGGGGTGGTGTCGGCGCGGCCCGTGAAGGACGGGTGCATGGTGGCCTGTTCCAGCATCCATTCGGCCAGATCCGCGTGGTCCGTCGTCATCAGCAGTTCGCCGCCCGGTTTCAGGATACGGGCAAGATTGGTCAGCATTTCCTGCTGTATGAAACGCCGTTTGATATGGCGCTTCTTGTGCCATGGATCGGGGTTCAGCAGGTAAATCCGGGCCAGCGCGGCGTCGGGCAGGGCATCGATCAGCGGCTGTGCGATTTCGTTCCAGATGCGGATGTTTTTAAGATCGTCCCCGGCCAGCAGCTTGCACAGATTGGACACGCCGTTGATGAACGGCTCGCACCCGATGAACCCGACTTCGGGTTGGGCGCGGTGCCACGCGGCAAGCGAGTCGCCATTCCCGAAACCGATTTCCAGCCAGACCTCCTGCGGCGTGAACGGAAAGTTCAGGGCCGTTTTCGGGTCTTTAATCAGAACCTGGGGCAATACGCTGTCCATGGCGTCCTGGCGCGCGGCCCGGATGGGTCGCGCTTTGCGGCGTCCGAAGAAAAGTTGCTTGGGATGTTCCAAAACGGTTACAGCGCCTTTTTAAGAGCGTCCGCGAGGTCGGTTTTTTCCCACGAGAAACTGCCATCCGCTTCCGCCTGACGGCCGAAATGGCCATAGGACGATGTCTTTTTATAGATCGGACGGTTCAGGTTCAGATGCGTGCGGATCCCGCGCGGCGACAGATCCATGACCTTTTCAATGGCGCGGACCAGTTCCTGTTCGCCGACCTGTCCTGTTTCGTGACAGTTCACGTAAACGGACAGAGGTTTCGATACGCCAATGGCATAGGACAGCTGGATGGTGCAGCGATCGGCAAAACCCGCCGCCACGATGTTCTTGGCCAGGTAACGCGCGGCATATGCGGCCGAACGGTCGACCTTGGTCGGGTCTTTACCCGAAAATGCGCCGCCGCCATGCGGTGCCGCGCCGCCATAAGTATCGACGATGATCTTGCGTCCGGTCAGGCCGCAGTCGCCCACGGGGCCGCCGATGACGAAACGCCCCGTCGGATTGACGTAGAATTCCTCTTCGGGGCACATGAACCCCTCGGGCAGGACCTGCTGGACATAGGGGCGCACAATCTCGCGCACGTCCGACTGGCTTAATCCGTCCCTGTGCTGTGTCGATACGACGACGGACGTGGCGCGGACCGGTTTGCGGTCGCGGTATTCCAAGCTGATCTGCGATTTGGCGTCCGGGCCCAGAAGGTCCTTGAGCTTGCCGTTATGACGGTCTTCCGCCATCAGCCGCAGGATCTTGTGTGAATACAAAATCGGCGCGGGCATCAGTTCTTCGGTTTCGCGCGTGGCGTAACCGAACATGATGCCCTGGTCGCCGGCGCCTTCATCCTTGGAACCTGCCGCATCCACGCCCACGGCGATGTCGGGGGACTGCCCGATCATCTTGTATTCGATGTTCAGCGTTTTCCAGTCGAAACCGTCCTGCTCATAGCCGATTTCCTTGACCGCGTTGCGGGCGGTCTCGACGATCATTTCTTTTGTCACCGATGCCGGGGCGCGGAATTCACCTGCAATGACCAGCGTATCGGTGCAGGCCAGCGTTTCGCATCCGACGCGGGCTTCCGGGTCGGCCTTGATCATCAGGTCGACGATCGAGTCCGAAACGCGGTCGCATATTTTGTCCGGGTGGCCTTCGGCGACGGACTCGGATGCGAAGGTATAGTTCTTGAGTTGAGCGGAGACGACCTTGTCGTTCATGATTTTAGGCTGAGCCATCATGGTAGATCTTTAATAAAGGTTTCGGATTGAATTCGCCTGAATTGACCAGTTTTCAGGACTCTGGTCAAGAAAAACCCCCGAAACGCCGGGGGTTCGTATGCTATTTTTTGGACTTCGATGTCTCTTTGGACGACTGCTCGGCCATCTGGCGGACCAGTTTCTGAACGCTCTTGCGCAGGGCTTCGTCCTTGATCTGGTAATAATACTTCAAAAGCTGCGTGCTCTCTTTTTTCAGAATCGGATCTTCGTCCAGGCTGGTCTGCGCCGTATCCGACACCACCAGGCCCTTGGGTGTCTTCTCGCCGATATCGCCAAGACCGGCGTAGAAGTAATTGATGGGCACGTTCAGGACTTTTGAAAAATCGATCAGGCGCGCGGCTGAGATCTTGTTGGTGCCGTGTTCGTATTTCTGGATCTGCTGGAACGTCATGCCAACGGCTTCGCCCAGCGTCTGCTGGGAAAAACCAAGAAAGGTGCGGCGCTGACGCAGACGCAGACCGAAAATCTTGTCACGGCTGCCTGCGCTTTCTTTTGTTTTGCGGGGGCCTTTTGCCATACGGTCTTTCTTAAGTACTGGAGACATTTAACATTCCTGAATATTCAAAAAACGAAAGGTAAAAGAAGACTCGGCGTCATACAAGTGCATTTAACAATATGCAAAGTTGTCGCGTATCCGCTTGGTATTTGTCAAATTTGTTTTAGACGCAAGTGCAGGAAAACCGCCACTCCAAGGGCAATCATAAGGAAAAACAAGGACTCGCCGAACATGGCATACAACGTTCCTTTTTCGATGTAGGTCGGAAGTGCGCTGACCAGATACCCGCGGCGGTGATAATCCAGCGACTGGACAACGCGCCCATACGGGTCGATGACGGCGGAGATGCCGGTGGTGGCGGACCGTGCCACGGGCTTGCCCTGTTCGACGGCGCGGAACTGCGTCATCGTCAGGTGCTGATAGGGGCCGGCCGTATTGCCGTACCAGCCGTCATTGGACGTGTTGACCAGCCATTCGGCGCCCGGACTGGTTGCGTACCACGGGAAAATGGCTTCGAAGCAGATCATGGGTGCGAAGGGGGGCAGTCCGCTGGAATGCAGAACCTTGGGGCCCGTGCCCCATTTGAAGCCGGCAAACCCGACCAGCGGCGTCAGGCCCAGAGTTTCTTCCAGCGGTACGTATTCACCGAACGGTACCAGGTGGTGTTTGTCGTACAGGTCGTCGAGGTTCAGCTTATTATCACTGGTGACCGACACCGCCCCGATGCTGTTGTAGTAATTGGGCATGTGCGTACCGGTGTCGGAGGCGACCTCGCGCCACAGTCCGCTGACCAGCCTGGTCTGGTACGGGTGCCCGCCCATCAGCGCCAGCAGCGCCTTGGGCGCCTCAGGCACGGTCAGCAGCAGGCGCTCGTCCAGTGACGTCTCCGGCCAGACGATGGCCACGGACTTGATTTTGCCTTCTGGGTCTTTAATAGAATCAAGTGCTTGCTCCGATATATTCACATGCCGCATGAAGTGAGGGAGGGCGGCGTCCGCCTCCCATTTCTCATCGGGTGTCAGGTTGGGCTGAACGATGGCAACGGCAATGTCATCCCGGTACGTGGTGGGGTGATATGCCAGCCTTATGGCACCCCAGACATACCCGCCGACAAAGGTCGTAAGAACCACTGCGGCCAGAATGACGACACGCCGGACCGAAGGGCTGGCCAGCCTGGCCAGGGCGGGAAAACCCATCCACAAAAAGGTCAGGGCGGTCACGAAATAGGCGCCGCCCAGCGATGCCAGCTGCATGACTGGGGGAACGTTGCTCCACATATAACCGAACAGGTTCCACGGAAAGCCGGACAGGTTGAACGCGCGGCCGTATTCGGCTGCCGCGATCGTGGTCAGGATCAGCAAGCCGCGCGCCAAGGTGTTAGGACGGGTGAAACGGCAGGTGACGTACCCGGCCACGAACCAGAGCAGGGACAGAAGAACGGGCAGGCCGAACACCGAAAAAACGATGGCCCACCAGTAATCGGTCAGGTCCAGAAGAAGCGCGTTGGCAATCCACCACAGTCCCATGGTGAAAAACCCGACGCCGTAGAAAAACGTACACCAGCCGCCGCGCCACGGGTTGCCCTGGCGTCCGATGATGATGACCGCCATCGACAGCCCAAGGGCCAGCGCCGGCCAGACATGAAAGGGCGGCATGGCGAAGGCCGAAACAAGGCCCATGAAAAAGCACGACCATTTGGGCCAGCGAAGGGTAAGGGCGTTCAGCTTCTGGATCATTAAAGGGCGACCTGCTCGGGTGCTTTTTCACCGCCATTGACGCGCGGCTGGTTACGGATGCGCAGGCGGTGGATACGGCGCGGGTCGGCGTCCAGGACTTCGAATTCCATGCCGGAATCATGCAAAAGCACTTCGCCGCGCGCGGGCACGCGCCCCGCCATGGTCACGACCAGCCCGGCCAGCGTGTCGACGCTGTCCGTTTCGTCCTCGGTCATGATGCGGCCGAAACGGCGCTCGAATTCGTCGATCGTCACGCGTCCGTCGGCAACGATGGTGCCGTCGGCCTTTTCCATCAGTTCGCCGTCTTCGCCGGTATAATGTTCGTCGTCGATCTCGCCCACGATGGTTTCTACGATGTCGTTGATGGTGACAAGACCGTCAATGCCGCCATATTCATCGACCACCAAAGCCATGTGACGGCGCTGCTGGCGCATCATCAGCAACAGGTCCAGAACCGGCATGGCCGGCGAAATCACGGGCACGTCGCGTACCAGTTCGGCTATGTTGATCGGCTCGCCCGTTGTGGTCTTGGCCAGGATTTCCTTGATGTGAATGGTGCCGATCACGTCATCCAGCGTTTCGCGGTAGACGGGAATGCGGGAAAACTGTTTTTCCGTCAGAAGCGTCAGCAACTCCTCGACCGGGGTGTCGACTTCGATGGCTGCGATATCCGCGCGCGGCACCATCACGTCGAACACGCGCAGGTCTTTCAGGCGCAGGACGTTGGAAATAAGAAGCTTCTGGTGAAGGGCCGTTTTTTCGGCGTCGGCGTCCGAATGTTCTTCCGAAATGACGTCGGCAATCGCTTCCTTGAGTTCGCGGTCGACGCCCGATCCAAACAGGAACTTGGCCATGCGGACAAAGAAGTTACGCTCGCGGGGGGTGTCGCGGCCCTGGCGCAGGGCGGGCAAATGGGATGAAGCGGCGCTGTCCGGCGCATCGGGTAAACTGGGGTCCATGTCGCTAATCTAGTGGGATAGGCGGCCCTTGGTAAGGGTCTTTAATGCCCAAATCCGCAAGCAATTGGATTTCCAGCGATTCCATGACCTTGGCGTCTTCGTCCGTCATATGGTCATACCCGACCAGGTGCAGGCATCCATGAATCATCAGATGGGTCAGGTGGTCGTCGAAACTGATGCCCAGATCCTCCGCCTCGCGCGTCAGCGTCTCATGCGCCATGATGACATCGCCAAGGTGAACGACCCCGTTTTCCTCGTCCCCATCCGGGAAGGACAATACATTGGTCGGCTTGTCCTTGCCGCGCCATTCGCGGTTCAGGACCTGCACCATGGAATCGTCGCTGAACACGAAGTCGATATGACCCTTCATATGACCTTCCAGCACGGCTTTCACCCTGCCGGTAATTTTGCGCAGGGCGCGCTCGTCAGGCCATTGCTCGCTTTCGCGGATGATGTCGCAGGAAATATCGGGCATGGAAATCAGGAATCCGTCGATTTGGCGAAGGTGTTTTTATGCCGGTCATAGGCATCGACGATTTTACCGACCAGCTTGTGACGCACCACGTCCTTGTTGCTAAACTTGATGATCGAAATTTCCGGCACGTCGCGCAGGATGGTGGCGGCTTCACGCAGTCCCGAAATCTGCCCGCTGGGCAGATCGGTCTGGGTCGGGTCGCCCGTGATGATCATCTTCGAATTTTCACCAAGGCGCGTCAGCACCATTTTCATCTGCATCGATGTCGTATTTTGTGCTTCGTCGACCAGGATGACGGCATTGGCAAGCGTGCGTCCGCGCATGAACGCCAGCGGCGCAATTTCGATCGCGCCGGATTCAATGGCGCGCTCCACCCGTTCGGGCGGCAGCATATCGTACAGCGCATCGTAAAGTGGGCGCAGGTAAGGATCGACCTTGTCCTTCATGTCGCCCGGTAAAAAGCCAAGGCGTTCGCCCGCCTCGACCGCGGGGCGCGTCAGGATGATGCGGTCGATATTGCCGGCCTCAAGCTGTGCCGCGGCGTATGCGGTCGCAAGATATGTCTTGCCCGTACCGGCGGGGCCGACACCGAAAACCAGCTCGTGATTGTTGATTGCGCGGATATAGTCGCTCTGCGTGGTGGTCTTGGCGACGATGGTTTTTTTGCGCGTCGAAATGGATGACAGCGCATTGTCGGATGCCGTGCCATGGCGGATCAGCGCGATGACATCGTCCTTGGAGAAATCGCGCTTGCGCGCAATATCCATCAGCGCCTTGATGACGAGGCCCGTTTCCTGAACCTTCGGTGCAGGGCCGGTAATCTTGAACAGCGTGCTTTCGTCACGGATGACGACGCCGAATTCTTCTTCAAGTTCACGGATATGGGTGTGGTGGGGGCCAGCCAGCATCTGAGCCAGCTTGGTGGTGCCAACGTCAACCGTAAGGGTCGTGTTTTTGCTTTTTGCCACTATGATTAACTATACCAGAAAAGACGTTGAAAAGACAGGGTAAACTAGGGGCCTGAAGGGGCGGATTTCTGCCCTTCCTGCGTTTCTTCTATCCATATCGCCCGCGATGGCCCAAGGGCAATAGGCGTTTCGAAATATTCGATACGCCCGGCGGCGGCAAAACGCTCGATCAGGCTGCCGGAATCCCGCGCCCGGTATTTCTCAGGGTTCAGCGACCACGTGATGTGATAGGGGCGCCCGTCCGCGCGCAAGGCGTCGCCGTCCACCGAAACCACCATCGCTTCCAGCCCGTCCCCGCTGTCGGCGCGGCCCACAATGCTGATGTCCTGCGCCTGCGGCATGGTATCGGGTTGATGCAGGCTGATGGTGACATGGTCCGCCTTGATGTCCGCATAACGCGGCGGAAATTGTTCCAGCAGGCGCATACGCATCGTCTTATCCAGCGGATATTCCAGATGCGCGGAGCCCATCACGCGGTCTCAAGCATTTTGATTTCCCCGGACAGGGAATTCATGTTCGCGTCCGTAATGTCGACATCAATGATATGTCCGCTGCTGCGGGCAGGGGCCATGACGTGAATGCCCTGATTGTAAGGCGTGCGTCCATACATCTGGCCGGGGCGATTGGTCGGATTCTCGATCAGGATGGGCAGGCGCTTGCCGATCAGCGAACGGTTGAATTGCAGGCGTTGTTCATTCAGCAATGCCTGCAGGCGCGCAAGGCGCTCTGATGCGATTTCGTCGCGCACAAGGCCGCCCATCACCGCCGCCGGTGTGCCGGGGCGTGCCGAATATTTGAATGAATAGGCGCTGGCGTAATGCACGCGGCGCACCAGCTCCATGGTTTCTTCAAAATGCGCATCGCTCTCGCCCGGAAAACCGACGATGAAATCCGATGAAAAGGCGATATCGGGGCGTAAGGCTTTCAGCCGGTCGATGATGGCGATGTAATCCGCTGCCGTATGCTTGCGGTTCATCGTTTTCAGGATGGCGTCGGAACCCGATTGAATCGGCAGGTGCAGGAACGGCATGACCTTGGGCAGGGCGTGCGCGTCGAACAGGCGGTCATGCATGTCGCGCGGATGCGAGGTCATATAACGCAGCTGCTCGATGCCGTCGATATCCGACAGCGCGAACAGAAGGTCGCCAAGGGTTTCGTTTTTCTCGCCATGCCATGCATTGACGTTCTGGCCCAGAAGTGTGATGTCCTTCACGCCCTGGTCGCGCAGCTTTTTGGCCTCTTCAACGATGGATTCAATATTGCGTGAATATTCCGCCCCGCGCGTATAGGGAACGACGCAGAAGGTGCAGAACTTGTCGCAACCCTCCTGAATGGACAGAAAGGCGGCTGCGCCCTTCGCTTCGGGCGCGGGCATGTGATCGAATTTGCTCTCGGGCGGGAAATCGGTGTTGATGACGCGGCGCGCTCCGGCCTGGATCATCATTTCGGGCAGCATGTGATACGTCTGCGGCCCGAACACCATGTCCACGTAAGGCGCGCGTTCGGCGATCAGTTCGCCCTCCGCCTGCGCGACACACCCGGCGACCGCGATGATCATTTTCTCGCCCTTGGCGGCCATGCGCTCTTTGCGTTCGCGGATACGTCCAAGGTCCGAGAAAACCTTCTCAGTCGCCTTTTCCCGGATATGGCAGGTGTTAAGGACCACCATGTCCGCGCCCTCGGCGCTGTCCACCTGTTCATACCCAAGGGGTTTCAGGACATCCGCCATGCGGCGGCTGTCATACTCGTTCATCTGGCATCCCCAGGTTTTGATGAACAGCTTTTTGGCGGTCATGGGCCGAGTTTGTAGCGGTTTATGCAGGGGGAAATCAATGCGCCAGACGGGAAAGGGGACAAATTCATGCTGCCCTGCCGCAAAAGAAATGATGGCTTTTTGGGGGCATAATCAATTTTATGTTTGCGAAACCTTAGGTCAATAATTATGTATAATGATATGAGATCAGAATTCGCTGCCCAGTCCTCCGCCGTTTCCACCGCCTCTGCCGAAGGTCAGGTGGCTGAAAACGTGGTCGAAATGCCCCGTCATGCCACGGGTGCCGATATGGTCGCCGCCGAAACGACCCGTCATCTCGCTGGCGTGACCTCCGGCATTCTGGGCCTGTCCACGCTGGTGGCAAAGCACGGCCCCCTCAATCCGAGGGACCCTGCCGTGCGCGATCTTTGGGTTTCGACTGTCATGTCGTTCGAACAGGGAAAAATGCCCATGAACGCTCTGAACCAGATTGCGGATGTTTTCTGTGCCATTGGCGGCATGCATAAGGCCGTCTTCCAGGCCGAAATGATCCGGGCGCTGCAGGCCGAACGCGCCAAGGGCTGTGTTCCCGCCGCCCCTGCGGTCAAGGCACCCTGATATTAGGTTGAGATTGGCCGGCAAACCGGCTACGCCTGACCGGCCATGCCCGGAACACGTCACGTCATCCTTGCTCTGAATCCGCTGCTGCCGCCTGAAATGGCCCGGCTGGAGGAGCGCTTCAACGTCGTGCGCCTCTATAACGAACCCGATCCCGAAGCCACGTTGCAGACGGTGCGCACCGACGTGGTCGGCATTGTCTCCGCCGCCACCGGCAAGGGTGTGCGCCGCACCCTGATGGAGGCGATGCCCAATCTGGAAATCATCAGCCAGTTCGGCGTCGGCACCGACAACATCGATCTTGAGGCGGCGTCCGAACGTAAAATCGCCGTCACCAACACGCCCGATGTCCTGACCGACGATACCGCCGACGTGGCCGTGTCGCTGGTGCTGGCGCTTAGCCGCCGCATCTGCGAGGCCGACATGTTCGTCCGCGTGGGCAAATGGTCGTCCGGCGCGCGTTTTCCGCTGGGCGTTACGCTCAAAGGAAAAACCGCGGGCATCGTGGGGCTGGGACGCATCGGCAAGGCGATTGCCAAACGCCTTGTCGCGTTCGACATGCGCATCGCCTATCACGGCCGCAAGCAAAAGGCGGACCTGGCCTGGCCATACTACGCCGATCTCGAAAAACTGGCGGAAGTCTCGGACTATCTGATCTGCGCCGTCCCCGGCGGCCCGGACACCTATCACATGGTTAACGAACGCGTTCTCTCTGCGCTGGGGCCGAAGGGATATTTCGTCAACATCGCGCGCGGCTCCATCGTCGATCAGGACACGCTGGTATCCGCCCTGACCAACCAGACCATCGCGGGCGCGGGGCTGGATGTCTATGCCAACGAACCGCAGGTGCCCGACGCCCTCAAGGGCATGGACAATGTGGTGCTGCTGCCCCATATCGGTTCTGCGACGGTCGAAACCCGCACCATCATGGGTGAAATCGTGCTTGCCAATCTCGAGGCGCATTTTTCCGGCAAGCCCCTGATAACGCCCGTTGTATGACAAATTTCATGTAGAATGACCTCATGCGCCTGATTCTCATTGCTCTTTTTCTGCTCGTTTCCACGCCCGCCATGGCGGCCCAGCAATGCTACTCGCTGGAACAGCTGGAGGCGGAGCAGGGTCTGCGTATTCATACCGAACTGATGATCATCGCGCTGAACTGCCAGCATCTGGTCGATCCGTCCATTCAGCTGAACCACCAGTACGAACAGTTCACCAATAAGAACATCGGCCTCATCAAACGCTATGAAGATACCATGCGCGCCGTTTTCCGCGCCGAAGGCCGCCCCAACAGCGAAAGCGACCTGAACGATTTTCGCACCATGCTCGCCAACCGCATCGCGAACGAGGCCGTGCGCCTGCAACCCAACGTTTTCTGCCGTGCGTATTCCGGCCTGATCACCCAGGCCAACAACATGGACCAGCCGCATTTCCGCAAATGGGCACAGACCGTGTTTGCGGGCTATCCGCTGACCCATCCGATGTGCCCCGGCGTCACCCCGCCGACGCAGGCGGCCCCCGCGCACTAACGTCTGAATGAACAAGGCCCGCAAGCGGGCCCGCGAGCTTATGCGAGCGAAGCCAAGGTTTTCGTAGAAAACCGCCCGGCGTTTGAGGGGCGCATAGACTCCGCTCCGGCGCACTAATAAGGGGATAAGTTCGCCCCGCTGCCTTGGCATGACACACATATAAGTGTCTCCTTTTCCCGTATTCATAATTCAGGGGGAAAACATGTTTGCCAATCTCGACCAAAAAATTGACGCGGCCATCAAACCGCTTGCCGATTTCTGTCTCGATATCCTGTTTTTCCCCATCCCGGTGGGCGGTGGCACCACCATGCCGTTCATCGTCGGCTGGCTGCTGCTCGGTGTTTTGTTCTGCACGGTGTATTTCCGTCTTGTGAACCTGCGGCATTTCAAAGACGGCATGAAATTGCTCTGGCCGAAAAACAATGATCCCACGGCGCCCGGCTCCTACACCAATTATCAGGCGCTGGCGACCTGCCTGTCCGGGACGGTGGGGCTTGGCAATATCGCGGGCGTGGCAGTCGGTCTGTCCGCGGGCGGGCCGGGGGCGGCGGTGTGGCTGTGCCTCATGGGTTTTCTGGGCATGTCGGTCAAATTCGCGGAAGGTGTGCTGGGGTCAAAATATCGCACGGTGATTTCGACGGGCGAATATGTCGGCGGCCCCATGCACTATATTTCGCGTGGCTTTGCGGAAAAGGGCGGCCACTGGGTCAGGGCCGGGGCCATTCTCGCGGCCATCTATGCGGTCTGCACCATCGGCGGCAGTCTGGGCGGCGGCAACATGTTTCAATCCAACCAGACCTTCAAACAGTTTGTCGAGGTGACGGGCGCCGATGCCAGCTGGTGGGCCGACAAGGGCTGGCTGTTTGGCATTATCCTCGCGGGCCTGACCGGTGCGGTCATCTGGGGTGGCTTGAATTCCATCGTCTCTGCCGCGTCCAAAATCACGCCGATCATGGGGCTCATATATGTCGCTGGCGGGCTGATCGTCGTCGGCGTCAATTTCGCGCATATCGGCGATGCCTTCAGCCTCATGTTCCGCGAGGCGTTTACACCACCGGCGGGCTACGGTGCATTCATGGGCGCGGTGGTGTGGGGCGTGCGCCGCGCCATTTTCTCGAACGAGGCGGGGCTGGGAACAGCAGGCCTGATGCACGCGGGTTCCAGGACGAACAATCCCGTGCCGGTGGGCTTCGTCGCCATGCTCGGCGCCGTCGGCGCACCGGGCATTCCCAGCGTCGGCATGCTGTCGATGGTGCTGGTGCTCGAATCGGTCGGCCTGCCCACCGAAGCCATCGCCATCCTGCTGCCCATCGACCGCCTGCTCGATACCGTGCGCACGGCGGTCAATGTCGAAGGCGACATGGTCGGCAGCCTGGTCGTGCAGAAGCTGGCCGGCGACACGCCCAAAGGCTGACGCTCAGCGCTCCGGCACCTCGATACCCTTGCGCCGCAGCCACTGCTTGTCGAGTTCCCAGCGCACCTGCTCGATGCCTGGCTGGGCGAGCACGATGCCCTTGGCCTCGTCCTGCATCCGACCGAGCTGGTGCTCGACGGCAATGAAGGCCGGGTTGTTGGCATCCTTGACGTTGATGTCCGGGTAGAGCACGCCAAGCATGCGGAAGGCCGGCACATCGAAGTTGCGCGGCGTGGTCATCACCGCCGTCTTGCCTTCCACCCGCAGCACCTGGAACTGGTAGGGGTAATCCTTCAGCTTCTGGCTGGCCTGCGTTTCGAGGATATGGTTCAACTCGCGGCTACGGGCGTCGGGACGGCGGATGACCCAGTCCAGCGCCACCAGCAGCGCCATGACGATCAATACCCATTGCCATGATTTGATGGCGCGAAAATTCATGTCGGCTCCTTGACGATGCCCCGCAGGCGGCTGTCAGCGTAACATGTATGGGTTTGCCCGGGCTCGATCGCCACGGCAAGCCAACCCGATACCCCAAGGAGACAACATGCCCCTGTTCAAACTTGGCGCCAAGACGCCGCAAGTCGGCGACAACGCCTGGGTCGCCCCCAACGCCACGGTGATCGGCGACGTGCGCCTCGGCAGGAATGCCTCGATCTGGTGGAATGCCACGCTGCGCGGCGACAACGACCCGATCCACATCGGCGACAACACCAATATCCAGGACGGTTCGGTGCTGCACACCGACGAAGGCGTGCCGATGCACATCGGCAACGATGTCACGGTCGGCCATCTGGTCATGCTGCACGGCTGCACCGTGGGCGATGGCAGCCTGATCGGCATCGGCTCGGTGATTCTCAACCGGGCAGTCATCGGCAAGGGCTGCATCGTCGGCGCCAATACGCTGATTCCGGAAGGCAAGGTATTCCCGGATCGCTCGCTGATCGTCGGTTCGCCCGGCAAGGTGGTGCGCGAACTGAGCGACGAGGATGTCGCGCGCCTGAAGAAATCCGCCGAGCACTATGTCGACAATGCGGCACGCTACCGCGACTCGCTCGAACCCCTGTAAGCCGATGGGGCGCCGGTGCCTGATCGCCCTCGGCCTGCTGGCGCTGATGCCGGCAGCCTGGGCGGTGGACCCGTGCGATGAATTGCCCGAGCCCTCGGTCACCGTCAAACGCCTGGCGGAAAAGCCGCCCGAACTGAATGTCCGTTACGGCTACCGGTCGCTGACCACGCTCGGCGCCAGCCTGGCCCGCCCCGGCCGCCAGGTGCTCGGCCTGACCCGCGGCAGCGCCAGCGTTCGCCTGGCGGTGAGCTCACCGAGCGTTGTTTCGGCCGACGGCCGCTGGGAATGCGCCAGCCCGCAACTGACGCTGACCTACGGTTTCGCCCCGCTGACCGTCTATGTCGCCCGCGAATTCCCGCCCGGAAGCTGCGCGCACAAGGAAATCCACGAACACGAAATGCGCCATGTCGAAACCTACCAGGCGCATCTGATTGCCATCGAGAAGGAGCTGGGCGACGTGCTGACCGCCCGCTTCGCCACCGGCAAAGTCTGGCGCAGCCCGGCGGGCCAGATCGCCGGCTACTTGCAACGCGAACTGGACGAGCGCTGGATACCCTACGTCCAGCGCGAAATCGCCAAGGTCGAGGCAGCCCAGGCACTGATCGACACGGCCGAGGAATACGAACGCGTCGCCAACGCCTGCGACGGTGAAATCAGCAAGCGGCTGAAGCAGCCCAACTGATCAGGCAGACAAGAAAAAGCCCGCCCTCGGCTGCCGGGCGGGCCATGCTGCAGCAGCGACGATCAGACCGTGCTGGCCAGGTTCGACAGGGTGATGTTGGAACGCAGCGTTTCCATGACCTTCTGCATGCCGATACGGGCCTTGGTGTTGATCAGCAGCGGGGCGCGCAGGCTCGGCGTGATCCGCGCCTTGCCGTCCTCTTCCTGCTTGAACAGCACCTGCATGACCAGCACGTCTTCCGGCGCTGGCGACTGCAGCAGGGCGGTTTCGGCATCGCTCAGGTTGAGCTCGTAATTGAAGCCGAGGGTGACCGGATCGACAATCTGGAATGCCAGGTTGGGGTCGTCCAGCGACTGCAGGGTATAACTGCTCGGTTGGGCAGTGCCGTCTTCATGGGCCAGCATGAAACGCTTGTTCTGCTCGAAACCGACCAGACCGTTGGGGAATTCGATGACTTTCTCGGGACTAACTTCCACGGCGCCGAACAAATAGGTTTCTACCTTCATTCCCTTCTCCTCTTTTGATTGGAATTGCTTCTCCGGCCATCCTACACCAACTGCCGGCGGTTGTATTTTCGGGCCGGATTGCGCATAGTTCACCCCCCTTTTTTGCTGCATTGCCGCGCCCATGCTCGCTCCCATCGAACACCGCATTGCCATTGAACTCAACGTCCGCCCGGCCCAGGTCAACGCCGCCATCGCCCTGCTCGACGAAGGCGCCACCGTGCCCTTCATCGCCCGCTACCGCAAGGAAGTCACCGGCGGCCTGGACGACACGCAACTGCGCACGCTGGAAGAGCGCCTCGGCTACCTGCGCGAACTGGAAGAGCGCCGCGCCGCCATCCTGGCCAGCATCGAGGAACAGGGCAAGCTGACGCCGGAACTGAAGGCCGAGATCGAGGACGCCGAAACCAAGCAGCGCCTCGAAGACCTCTACCTGCCCTACAAGCAGAAGCGCCGCACCAAGGCGCAGATCGCCCGCGAGGCCGGCATCGAGCCGCTGGCGCTGGCCCTGCTGGACAATCCCGAGCTGACACCGGACGAGGAAGCCGAGAAATTCCTCAATGCCGAAGCCGGCTTCGCCGACAGCAAGGCCGTACTCGACGGCGCCCGCCAGATCCTGATGGAAAAGTTCGCCGAAGACGCCGACCTGCTGGCCCAGTTGCGCGAATACCTCAAGGAACACGGCCACATCCGCTCCAGGGTCGTCGAAGGCAAGGAAACCGAAGGCGCCAAGTTCCGCGACTGGTTCGACTTCGCCGAGCCAATCGAGGCCATGCCCTCGCACCGCGCCCTGGCCCTGCTCCGCGGCCGCAACGAAGGCATGCTCGGCGTTTCGCTGGTGCTCGACTCAGAACTGGACGAAGAAGCCATCAAGCCTGGCCCCAACCCCTGCGAGCAGCGCATCGCCGCGCGCTTCGGCATCAGGCACCAGAACCGCCCGGCCGACAAATGGCTGCAGGACACCGTGCGCTGGACCTGGAAGATCAAGGTGTTCACCCATCTTGAACTGGAACTGATGAACGAGTTGCGCGAACGCGCCGAGGAAGAAGCCATCCGCATCTTCGGCAAGAACCTGAAAGACTTGCTGCTCGCTGCCCCGGCCGGCCAGCACGTCACGATGGGCATCGACCCCGGCATCCGCACCGGCTGCAAGATCGCCGTCGTCGACGCCACCGGTAACCTGCGCGCGTTCGAGCGCACTGATGACGC
>CALBME010000035.1 GCA_937896295.1 uncultured Micavibrio sp.
GGCGCACCGGCCAAAATCTTTAAAACAGACGAAGAAATGCAGGCGCTGGAAGATGCAAAGGCGCAGGCCGCGCAGCAACAGCAGCTTCTAGAAGCCACACCGATAGCAGCGACCGCAATCAAGGATATCGCGCAGGCTGGAAGTTACGCAAATGGCTAAAAGCATCAGCGACAAGCGCATTACATACAACCAGGTCTTCGGCAATCCACCGGGTAAAGAAGTCCTGACCGACCTTCGCAAGTTCTGCTTCGCCACACAGACGACCTTTGATGCAAACCCGTATGAAATGGCGCGCAGAGAAGGTCGCAGGGAGGTTTTCCTCCAGATCACGACGATCATGAAAGTGAATTTTGAGGACTTCTACGATTACGAGGACAGCGATATTTAACATGAAAGGAAAGTTATGACAGACGCCCCACAGGCCGAGGGACAAGCGCAAGCCCCCGACGCGCAAGGACAAGCACCATGGTACAACACAGCACCCGCCGAGGTTCAGGGATACATCCAGAACAAAGGATGGGACGACCCTATCAAGGCCGTGAAGTCATATCAGGAACTCGAAAAGTTTCGCGGCGCAAGCGAAGACCAGTTATTGAGATTGCCGAAAGACCCGAAGGCGGAAGGCGCATTCGACGAGATTTACAAACGCCTTGGACGCCCTGAAACAGCCGATAAGTATTCTGTCGATCTTGGCGAGGGCAGGCAGATCGACGAAACCAGACTGAACGCATACCGCGACATTGCCTTTAAGGCAGGCATTACGCAGGCACAGTTTGAAGCGCTTGCAAAGGCAGATGCCGAATTCATGGGCCATGCCATAGAAGAGCATCAGAAGGCCACAGCGGCCAAACAGGAAGCCGAATACAAAGACCTCATGAAAGAGTGGGGCGGCAATGCGGCCGAACGCGAGGAACTGGCCCGCCGCGGCCTGAAAGCCATGCTTCCGAAGGGCGCCAACGCAGAAGATTTATCCGCCGCGATTGAAAGTGCAATCGGCACAGCGGCAACACTGAAACTATTCGCCAATGTCGGCGACAAGCTGGCGCGTGAAGACCGCGTTCCAGACAGTTCGGGAGACAAGCCGTTCGGGTACACAAAGGAACAGGCCATCTATGACAAGCAGGCATTGATGAGTGAACTGAAAGCCGATCCGTCGCGTCTGGCCAATTACAACAAAGGCATTGGCCCGGACTACGACAAGATGCAACGGCTCATGAAATTAACGGCCTGACAAAGGCCCGTTATCCAGACAAGGCCGCTAAAGGCCCCTGACTATCCTACGACTTTAGCGCCCCCGTAAGGGACAAGCGATCAACCCCCCCCAAAAACATCGCAAACCCTTATGGAGGAGTATCATGACTGATATTCAAGCACTACGCACGCAGGAGTATTCCACAAACCTGGAATTGCTCTCGCAGCAAATGACCCCGAAACTGGCCGTTCACTGCGTCACGCAAAACGCGGCTGGTTCCAAAGCCTTCCGCATGATGTCGCAAATCGACAAAACCTCGGCAATTCGCCGCACCACATCGGCAAAGCCAGCCGTTAACATCGAAGTCAACCATGACGGACGCTGGGTTTACCCCCTGATGTCCGACTGGGGCAAGGTTATCGATGATATTGACCTGTTGCAGACGAACATCGCACCGCAAGGCGCATATGTCCGCTCCGCAGTCGCAGCGCTGAACCGTCAATCCGATGACGACTTCCTGACCGCGTTCTTTGGTGATGCCAAGACTGGTGAGACCGGATCGACCACGACGTCTTTCCCAAGCTCTAACCAAGTTCTGACCTCTGTTGGTTCCACAACTGGTATGAACATCGACAAGCTTCGCGCTGTTCAGAAGGGTCTGATGGATGCGGATGTCGATCTAGACATGGAGCAGATTTATATCGGCGTTGCTCCGAAACAGCACGACGATCTTCTGGCCCTGACACAGGTCATTTCGACCGACTTCAACGAACGCCCCGTTCTGGTGGATGGCATGGTTCGCCGCTTCCTGAACATGAACTTCATCATCACCACCCGCCTTCCGACCGACTCCAGCAGCTATCGCCGCTGCCCGGTCTGGGTGCCTTCTGGCATGGGCAAGGGCATGTGGAAGCCGATGAGCGGCGTTATCCGCAAACGTCCTGATCTTCAGGGCGAGCCTGATTATGCAGAAGCATCGCAGATGGAAGGCTATACCCGCCTCGAAGAAGCCAAATGCTTCGAAATCAAATGCGCTGAATCGTAAGAACAGGAGAACGAAACCATGACGACTTATCTAGGCACGCACATCACTAACTTCGACTCTACACCGCCGCTGACGGTTAATTCCCGTCTGCATGGCGGTCTGCTGAAGGCAAGTGTTGACACGTTTGAACTGGAAGACACCGGAAACAACGACACCAAGATTGTTTTCAAGCTTCCGATCGATGCAATCCTGCACTCGGTAAAGTTCGCCTGTGACGACCTTGGCTCGGCGGGTACGGCAGACATCACGTTCTTCAAAAAGAACAACGATGGCACCTATACCGAAATCGCTGACGGTCTGATTGCGAACAACATCGATGTCAACGCTGCGGCTGTTTCCCTGACGGAATACCGCTACAGCGTTCTGAACATCGACACGGCAAGAAAAGCGCTCTGGGAACTGGCTGGCCTGTCTGCCCGCCCGGCTTACGGTGAACTCTACATTGGCCTGACGACAGATACCGGCACGACTGCTGTCGGCACCGTCACCATGTCCATTCAATACACCGAATAAACTTGAGGGGGGCTTCGGCCCCCTTCTTCTTTTTCAGGGACAGGATATGGCCAGTAAAACGGAGATTGGGAACAGGGCGCTTTCCAAATTAGGACAGCCGCGCATTTCCAATATCGACACGGACGACACCAAGCCTGCAAAAGTCATCAGGTATATGTGGAATATCGTCCGCGACGCCATGCTGGCAAAATATCCATGGTCTTTTGCCCTGACCAGAACACAGCTTGCCAAGGACTCCGTATCCCCGTCCTGGGGGTATAGCAATCAATACACACTTCCTACAGATTATCTCGCCCTGATCGAAATCAAAGGCAATCCCGATTACAGGCTGGAAAGCTATAACGGCGGATTACGAATCCTCACCAATGAAGGAAGCCCTCTTTACATACTCTACATCAGGCGCGTGGAAAATACGGGTGAATTCGATCCCATGTTCGTTGAAGCGTTTGCAACCCGCATGGCCTTTGAGGGATGCGAGGAAATGACGCAGTCCAACACCAAAAAGCAGATCCTTGCCGAGGAACTGAAGGAAAGCATCATGGCAGCCTACGCCAACAACGCGATCCAGACGTTGCCGCAGGAATTGCAGGGTGACGCGTGGATTGCTTCACGTGAAAGCAGCGTCGTTTATGACGACATCGATTACAATGTGAGCGCCTGATGGTCACTGCCGCGCCCATAAAGACATCATGGAGATCGGGTGAATGGTCGCCGCTCCTTGAGGGAAACATCCTTCTCGAACGCTGGCCGGACAGTTCAAGGCTTGTCCAGAACATGATCTGCCTGAAACAGGGGCCGATCACACGGCGCGGCGGGACAAAGTTTGTCAAAGAGGTTAAGAACAGCGCAGACGATACGGCACTGATCCCCTTTGAATACAACGTCGAGCAGGAATACAACATCGAAGCGGGTGACGGGTATTTCAGGTTTTACACCTCGAATGAAGCCATTGTCGAAACCGCGCAGACGATAACATCGATCACCACAGCCAGCCCGGGCGTTTTTGAAATCGCCGGGCATGGTTATACAGACGGTGAAGAGGTCTATATCGCAGGGATATCAGGCCAGACGTCGTTAAATGGCAAATTTTACCTGATCGACAATGCGACCACGGATGAATTTGAATTAACGGATACGGACGGCAACCCGATCAATGTGACCGTTGCTTCAACAGGAGGAACGGCCAGGCGGACATATGAGATTGACAGCCCGTATGCCTCTGCGGATCTGTTTGATAGCAACGGCCTTCCCCGTTACCAGTATGCACAAAGCGCGGACGTCCTTTATGTCTGCCATGGGCTTTACCCGACCATTTCCCTGAACCGGACAGGCAATACGAACTGGACGGTCAATACGATGGTTTTTGACGACGGCCCGTATTTGCCCCTGAACGATACCGCGACGACTATAGCCCTTTCGGGGACATCTGGCAGCGTCACCGTGACCGCCTCGGCAATTGCCGGAATCAATGACGGGGATGGGTTCAAAGCCACAGATGTAGGGCGTTTGATCCGTTTTAAAGACCCCGCAAATAACTGGACGTGGCTGAAAATAACCGCCTATACTGACACAACGCATGTCACAGCTACAATTATGGGAGATAGCCCGTCTGCGGGTACGGCTACGGCCAATTGGCGTCTTGGTCTTTTTTCTGAGACTACTGGCTACCCTACTGTTATTTCATTTTTTCAGGATCGCGTTTTTCTAGCTGGCGCGTCCTCCTATCCAGACCGCTGGGCGTTGACCCGGACAGGCGGTTATTCAGATATGCGTTTCTACTTTGCGCCCACGGACAAAGACGGCACCGTTACCGACGATGCGGGGATATCCGGCACGCTTCAGTCCGGCAAGGTCAACTCGATCCTGTGGGCCTCCCTTGACGACAAGGGGCTGATGATCGGCACGGCAGCGCGGGAATGGATTTTAAGGGCCAGCGCGACGGGTGAAGCCTTAACGCCGGGCAATGCCAAAGCGGACAGTTTCAGTTCGGTCGGATCGTCCTACGTCCAGCCGATCAATGTTGAAAACGGCACGATCTTCGTTCAGAGGGCCAGACGGAAGATTTTCGACGTCATCTATTCCCTTGACCGCGACCAGCTGAAACCCCGAGACCTGACCATTGCCTGCGAGCATATCTCCCGCTCCGGAATTGCGGAGATTAAATTCCAGCAGGAGCCGATCAACTGCATATGGATGCGGCGCACGGACGGGCTTCTGATCGGATACACCTATTATCAGGATGAGGCTGTATTTGCCGCCCACAGACATCCTTTAGGCGGCGACGGGATCGTGAAGTCCCTTTCGGTTATTCCATCCGCAGACGGATCACGTGACGAGCCATGGATGATTGTCGAGCGCACGATTGACGGCGTGACACGCAAATATATCGAGTACATGACGCCGTATTATGAAGACGACACCGCCAAGGAATACGCTTTCTGCATCGATTGCGGCCTGACTTATGACGGAGCGCCTGTTTCGTCGATCTCCGGTCTTGACCACCTCGAAGGTAAAACGGTCAAGCTGATGGTGGATGGAAAATCCCATCCTGACCGTGTCGTGACTGGCGGAAGCATCAGCCTTGCCAACGGTGTGATGGGATCGGTCGTGCAAATCGGCCTAGGTTATACCTGGGCGTGGAAATCGCAGCGCACTGAGGCGGGATCGACGAATGGAACCGCACAGGGGAAAATCAAGCGAATTACGAAATTCGTCGTTCGCCTTGCCAACACGCTCGGCCTTTATTACGGCTCAAGCGCAGACAGTTACGAAGAATACGACTTTAACCAGGCATCCACATATGACGAGGATCTCGGCCTGTATTCCGGTGATACGGAGCAACTGGCATGGCCGGGCGGGTATGAGTCTGACGGGACTGTTTATCTCCAGCATGACGGGGTATTTCCGGCGACCATTCAGGCTGTCATGCCGATTGTGACGACGCAGGACGGATGATCGTTCCTTTTATTCCGGCCCATCTTGACGGTTTTAAAGTCTTCGAATGGATGGGACATATTCAGGACAAGTTAAAGCCCGGATACGCCGAAGCACTGTCTCTGTACCCGTCATACAGCATGGTTATCGAAGGCAGTGTTATTGCCTGTGGTGGCGCTATTCCGACAGGCGACCATAAATACATGGCATGGGCGCTGATGGGTGAGAACACCGCACCTCACATGCTGCCCCTGACAAGGGAAATACTGAACTTCTTTTCACTGTTCGAAGCAAAAAGGATCGAGGCGCATGTCCGTTCCGACTTCAAGCAGGGTATCCGCTGGATGAACATACTGGGCTTTCAATGTGAAACACCTGAACCAATGAAATACTGGGGAGACGACGAAATGGATTATTTCCAGTTTTCGAGGGTAAAAGCATGACGGCTGCCCTTCCATTTGTGGCCCTTGGCCTGAATGTCTTTCAGTCGATGCAGCAAAACAAGGCCACGGACGCGCAGGCGAAAGCGGCCATGCTCCAGCAGCAGGCACAAGCCAGTGCGAACAAATACAACCAGTCCATCGCGCTTCAGAATGCCGGGATTGTTGACCAGCAAACAAAGGCCAATATTGAAATACAGGACAAGCAGAGACGTTTAAGGGCCGGACAGTCCCGCGCCTCCGCAGCGTCGAGCGGAATAGGGGCCGAGAGTTTCGGGGATATCATGCGCTCCAATGCCGCGCAGGAAGAGCTTGATCTTCTGACCATACAGAGCGAAGGCAACCTGAAATCCAACCAGTACCGCCAGCAGGCCAATCTATACGGAATGGGCGCACAAGGCGCACTGGATCAGATCCCATTAATACAAAGTGCGGCCAAAAGCAGCAAGGTGGCGAGCGTGATTTCTGGAGCATCGAGCGGTCTTCAAAGTTACATCTCCATAAGCGACCAGTTGAAGAATAAGAAGGCAGGGAGCTTGTAAATGCCGAACATTAAACAATACACCCGTCAGGTCGAACCGCAGCAACTGAACAATGTCCGCGCCGACGCCAGTTCGTTCGGTGGGGATACGACAGGGTTGCAGATGCAGGCCCGCGCCCTTCAACAGACGGCAGACGCGGCGCAAGGGGCTTCCGATGCTGTGAACGCAGTCCACCAACGCATCCTTACGCGGGAAGATACGGTCAATCGTGTCCGTGAAGCCGATAAATTCTATCAGGAATCCTTTGATGAGTTTAACCGCGCACAGACCGAGCAGGATTTGACCGATCCCGCCGTTGTAAAGAAATTCAATCAGGATCTGCGCGATAAAGCGTCAAAATATATCTCAGGGCATACCGGATCACCGGACAGCCGCGCCAAGCTCGAAGCGCAAATAACCGACATGACCAGCCAGTTTACCCGCCAGATGACAAGCAATGGTTTGCAGGCACAGCGCAAATTCATCATGGCCAAGGCCGCGGATCAGATCAACCTTCTGGCAAAGCAGGCCGCAGACAATCCTGGCGATATCGGTAATATCTTCAAGCAGGCTGATGCTGTGGTGCAGGATCTTTCCCCCGCACTGTATCCGGAAGATGAAATCGACATGGTTCACGCCGCGCAGGAGCAGATATCCTTAAGCGCGCTTCAATCCTATACCGATTCCGGACGATACGAAGACGCCAAGAAGCTGATTGACGACAATCCTTTCTTTATGCAGGCGCTCAATCCGAATGCGCAGAGAAGCATTTTAAGCACGATCCAGACAGGCATTCAGAGCCGCAATGAGGAAGTGACAAAAGTCAAGAACAAGATGTCCGCCATTAAGACGGCAGCGCAGGAACTGGGCGTGGATGTCAGCGGGCCTGCTTTGTTCTCGGCGGTCACGGGCATTGAAGATGCGCAGACGCCGGAGGCTAAACTGAACCAGTTTGCCGCAGCGGTTGGCAAAAAACCGGAAGAACTCACCCCGTCCGTGATTGCAAAAGTCGGGTTTGGCGTCGATCTGCCAGAGGCCGACCAGATCAACTACAACAAGGAATATACACCGAATGGCGACATGACGCCTCTAGGTATTCAGGGACGCATTAAGACGCCGTTCGAGAAAGCCGCCGCGGCCAAAACATTCATGAATAAGGTGAATGGCGCAATCGGCCAGTTCCGGAATGACGGCAATAAACAGGCGCTTTTGACGGCCATGATTACCTTCCAGAAAGCCCTTGATGAAGGCGCTGTGGTCAGAGAAGGCGATATCGTCCTGCAAAGGGAGGCGCAAAGCCTGTCAGATAGTATATCCCTGTGGGCAAAGCCGGGCCAGATTGTAGGCAATGAATTGGTCGATGAAATGGAAGCGACCATGAACAACTTCACCATGCAGGCGCTGAAATCCGCAAAAACGCAGATTGACCCCATTCTTGCCGAGGGAGACCGCCTTGGTTACAAGCGCGTCAATACGCTTCCAAAAGAAAGCTATGACGCAGTATTCGGCGGCATTCCAGACGATCCGAAAACGCAGGCCAAACCGGACAAGACCACCATCACAGCCGATGAGTTCCTGCAGCAATGACGCCGGGATATTACGCGAAACTCGCACAGATAGAGAGCGGCGGCGATCCAAACGCAGCCAATCCCAAATCTTCAGCCTCAGGGCTGTTTCAGTTCACTGCGGCTACAGCGCAACAGTACGGCCTGAAAGATCCGACAGATCCAGTGGAAGCGCGTAAAGCCGTTGAGAAATTCACCGCGGACAATGCGAAAACCCTTGAGACGAAGCTCGGCCGTACTCCGACAGAGGGAGAATTATACCTTGCCCATCAGCAGGGGGCGAAAGGTGCGCTCGATCTTTTGCAGAACCCTGACAAGCCAGCGATTGAGGTTGTTGGCGTCGATCAGGTAAAGAATAACGGCGGCAACGAAACCATGACGGCGCAGCAATTCGCCGATAAATGGACTGGAAAGTTCGGTGATGCGCCCGTTGCCGCAACCAAACAGACATCGACTGAAACCGCGCCGGCCACTCCGGCTGCCCCTGTAGGGAAAACCATTCAGTTGCCTGACGGCCGCACAATCCAGCTAACCGGAACGGAAACGCCGGACGTTATTGCAAATATCAAGAAAAAAATCATCGAAAAATATTCCGGAAGCATCAATGTAGACAGGCATTCTGGCGCTCCGGCGATTGTCAGGACGGCAGTAGGATCGGTTTCCAAGCCGGAAGACAGGCTTTTAACCCTCCAGCAATATTACCCCGATGCTTTTCAGTATGGTGAAGACAATTATGTGTTTTCCAACCCCGACACCGGAAAGCTGACCCTCTACAATCCAAAAGGCCTTGATATCGGTGACGCCGCCAGCGTGGCCCGTGAAGGCGTCCAGATGGTTGGCTCAACAGTGGGTGCGGTTATCGGGGCAGGGCTTGGCCTTGCGGCGAGTGCGCCTTCTCTCGGTACTGCTGCCCCTGTAACCGTAACAGCAGGAGGTATTGCAGGCAGCGGGATCGGCGGGGCAACGGCTGGCAGTGCGTTCGACATGATGCTGAATGCATTCGGCCTGACAAAAGATACGCGAACAACACCGGAAAAGGCGCTGGATTATGCGGGGGAAGCTGCGGTATTCGCAGCGGCAGACGGGGCGGGGCGCGTCGTTATGAAGGGTGCGAAAATGGCAGGATCTGCCATTAAGACAAAAGCCAAAAGCATCATTGGCTCCAATCCAGCATCTCAGAATTTGCTTAAACAGTTTCAATCTTTTGGCATTCAGCCGTCCGCTTCCCTGATTACAGATAATGCGGGTATGGCAAGGCTTGAGGCTGGCCTACAGCAAAGCCCGATCACCGCTGAAACAATGGTTAAACAGGCTGAAAATATTGTTCAGCAAACGAGACTCGCCGTTGATAAAACCATTTCCGAGGTAGGCACGCCGCTCTCCAAACAGGGGGCCGGGGAAGTCATCCAAAAAGCAGCTATAAACGCCGCCGAACGGTTCAATTTCAGGCAGGAAAAGCTTTATACGGACGTTTTTGACATGATCGGCGGTGACACGCCTGTTTCGGTGAACGCTGCCAACCAGCTTTTGACGGAATTAAAAACGCAAGTATCAATGGCCCCGCGGTCGCTCTCCAAAACCTTGAACCCGGCCATTAATCAGCTTGAGGCAATTGTCGCAGATGCATCGGACGGCGGCATTCCATTCAGTGCCCTTCGCAATGTTCGCACTGCCATAGGTCGCGATCTTGCGACCCCGATGCTGTCCGGTTCAACAGGCGCACAGAATGAAGCGATGAAGCGCATCTATGGGGCTTTGACGGAAGATCTTTCTGCGGCGGCATCCAGCACAAGCGGAGAGGCGGCAAAGAGACTTGCCACAGCCGACAGGTACACGCGCATCTGGTCGAATACCGCAAAAGACACCATGCAGAAGATAGCAAATTTCGATGCAGAGGAACGCGCCTTCACATTTGCCATGAATGGAGCGAAGGACGGTGGATCATCCTTGAACAGATTGCGCCGGAACTTCACGGAAGAAGAATGGGACACGGTCGCTGCGTCGGTTCTGAACAAGCTTGGTGACGCAACACCAGGAATGCAGAACGCGGCAGGGGATGCCTTCTCAATCAATACTTTCCTGACCAACTGGAATCGTCTATCGCCTGAAGCGAAAACCGCCCTGTTTGGAGGCAAAAGATATGCAGCGCAAAGAGAGGCGTTGGAAAAACTAACCGGCCTGATGGATAGGATTAAGAGCGTTTCGCGGTTCAATAATTTTTCCAATACTGCTGGCGCCATGCAAACGCAACTGCTTTTGACAGGCCTCGGTGGAGCCACTGGTTACATCTATACGGGCAACTATACAGGCGCATTGGCTGGTGTCGGTGCGGCCCTAACACCGCGCATGGCCGCAAAACTCATCACTAATCCAAGATTTGTCGAATGGCTGGCGGAACCTCTCGCCACAAATTCCGCAGGCAAGGGCGTGTCGGCTGCTTCTCATATATCGAAACTCGCCGTGATCGCCAAGGAAGAACCGGAAATCCGGACAGAAATCCATGAATACATGAAGAAACTGAAAGAGGATACGCGATGACGTTATCGACTACAAATAACACCGTATCTTACACAGGCGACCCTTCGACGGTCGCCTTTTCATTTCCCTATTTGTTTTACGCCAATGGAGATTTGAAAGTCACCATTGATGGGGTTTTAAGGACGCTCGATGGAGCGGGGACGTATGATTATACCGTTACCGGAGCCGGAAGCCCGTCAGGCGGAACGGTCACGATCAACAACGCGCCGGATGATTTAAGCGTCGTCATTCAGCGAATTGTATCTTACGACCAGCAGACGGATTTAGAGAACTTCGACGGCAATCCTGCGGACGTCACGGAAAAGCAGTTTGATCTTATCGTCATGCAGACGCAGCAGCTTGCGGAGGCAGCAACACGGGCGATCAGCGTTCCTGTCGGTTATGACGGCGAGACACCCGATGCCTTTGAACTGCTTGAAACTGTCACAGACGCGGCGGCACAAACGGCTGCAGACCGGGAACAGACGGGCCTTGATCGAATTGCTACGGCGGCAGATCGTGCGCAGACTGCCCTAGATGTAATAGCCACTGCAGCAAGCGCAAGCGCAGCCTCGGCCAGCGCTACCAATGCATTTAATTATTCTGTTCTGGCGGCGTCGACATTCACAGCGACATCAACCTCAAGCGTGTCTATCGGCACGGGATCGAAAAGCTTCACCGTCCAGACAAACAAGGGATTTCAGGCGGGCCAGCCGATCCGCGCATCAAACGGCGTCAATGTCATGGATGGAACTGTCACCTCCTATGACAACGCAACAGGTGCGCTCGTAACATCGATGACGTCCACAAGCGGCAGTGGAACATTCACATCCTGGAATATCTCCATCATCGGCTCCCCCGGCTCAAGCGGCTCGGGTTCTGGAACTGTCACATCCTTCGCCTTTACCAATGGCAATGGCATCGCCGGGGTTGTCACTAATGCCACATCAACACCGACACTTGTTCTTGCGCTGCAAAACATTTCTCCCACGGGAATTAACTGCACCAATAACATAGTAGCTGGCGGCACAGTCACGGGCTCAAACCTGTCCGGCACAAACACGGGCGACCAGACGACCATTACCGGAAATGCCGGGACAGCGACAAAACTTGCAACGGCAAGAAAAATCAATGGCGTCGATTTTGACGGAACCACGAATATTACAATCCCGTCTTTTGGCATCGTGAACAGTCAGACGAAAACGGACACGGCCACGAATTCCGGAGGTTCGAATACATGGGCGGATACGGGCCTTTCCATCACCATCACTCCCCAGTCATCGTCCAGCAAGTTTCTCCTCGAAACATCGGTTGGCATATCCGGCAGCGGCGGCGGTATGGGCGGCATCCGCTTCGTTCGTGACGGCTCACCGATTGGCGTAGGGGATTCCGCTTCAAGCCGGACGCTGGCATCGGCAGTGGCGGCGATTTCATCATCTTCTATCAGTGCCGTGTCCGCTAATTATCTGGATCAGCCCGCAACTGCATCGTCCGTTACATACAAGGTGCAGTTCGCCGCCAACGTGGCAACCAGCTACGTCAACAAATCCGGCACCGATAGCAACTCAGCCGATTTTTACAGATCTTCCTCCTTCCTCACCATCACAGAAATCTTGTAAGGGAAACACGGTATGCGGTTAGGTTTTAACCTCGGCCTGAATGGCGGGGGAGCGGGCGGCGCTTCTCTCCTCTCCGGAGCCGTTGAAATCTGGGCGATGGGCGACAGCATCACCAGGCAGAACATGCAGGGCAGCAAGGCGCCGGTTGGATACATCACTGGCGTCGGCATCGCCAATCCCGGCACCGTGACGCAAGCCACAAACCTTTTAGCGAACAATGACAAAGTTTTTTATCACTCGCTGCTTGGCACTGTTGAACTCAACGACACTGTACGGCAGGTCGCGGCGGCTGGTGCCGGTGATCCTACATACACGCTCACTGACAGCCTTGCTGCGGCAACAGCTTTATCTTCATCGTCCGGTCAGGCTTTTGCCATTGATAACGCCACGCTCGGCAACGCGCAGATCGGTTACCTGACATGGGCGAACCAGTATTTCGGGCAGCGCCTGACTTACAAAATCAAACAGAACCGCGGCATCACTGGCGAAAAATCCACGGAAATGGTCGCAAGGAAAGAAGTGTCGTTCCCTGCAGCGATCCTTGGTGCAAAAAAGATTTTAGTCCTTCTCCCCGGCACGAACGACGCAAGCAACGGGGTATCGGCAAGCACATTTGCCGCCAATCTGGACAGCCTTATCGACTTTGCCATCAATACACGCGGCTTTGATTACGTCATCGTCGGTACGCCATGCCCGAAAGACGGAGATAACTCGACAGCCAAGGATTTGAAAGACGCGTATGTAGCAGGCGTCAGGGCGCGTGTTGGCGTTAATCCAAAGGTCAAGGTATGGGATTTCTATGATGACGTAACGGATCTTCCAACACGTAATTGGAAAACCGGATTTGCCCGCGCCGATCTTGTTCACCCTGCCGCATTAGGCGCTCAGGCGATGGGCGCGAAGCTGGCAGATGTTTATGCGACTATTTTAACTGCCCCGCCTGCATTCTCTGTCCCCGGCAGCAACCTCACGTCCAACCCGACCATGACAGGAACAGGCGGCACGGCGACTGGTGCCACGAACAACGGCACCGCAACCGGATATGCCGCAACATTCGCAGGATCTGCGGCTGCTGGCGGAACAACGATGTCCAAATCTGCGGGCGGGTCGCAGTTGATTGATTTCAGCTTCGGAGCGGGGACAGGCGATAACAGCATATTCTTTTCAACCACGGTGCTTGCTGCGAGTTTAACGGACGGGCAGTTTTATCAGGCTAAGGCCGTGATGAACTTAAAGTCGTTCAGCGGAACGGGAGACTTCAGGGAAATGGCACTAACGCTTCGCAGCAATACGGCGCTTCTGTCCACGGATGGTGGCGTTGTATCTGGGACACCAAGTTCGGAAAACAACAATAACCCTGCCACGACTGTCACCAGGCATGCGGCAATACCCGGCCAGTTCGCAACCCCTGCCATGCAGTTCAAAACTGGTATGACCGGATTAACGGTACGCGGATCGTTCAGGTTCAATAGCACCAACGCCTTGGCGGGTCAGATTGAAATTGTGAACATAACGCTTGAGCCAGTCAGTTCGCCTTATTGATGGAGGTCGTCATGCACAAGTCCCACGAACTTTACAACAGCGCCGTTTCTTACGGGATAGGGGTTTTTAGCTTGATTATCGCATCCTTACCCGAAATAGCGAATGTCGCTCAGAACCTCGCCATTATCTTGGGCTGCGGCGTAGTGGCCATTCGTCTGGCGCATGATGCGCTTAGATTTCTCCATTACATCAGGGACGGTAAATGAA
>CALBME010000036.1 GCA_937896295.1 uncultured Micavibrio sp.
TGAACCGTGGTCTTTTTCTGCGCGTTGGAAGCGTCAGCATCTTCCACGAGGATCAGATCAGCTGCAGCAAGTGTCAGTGTCCCCAGTGCATTTATTGAAGCCGTGATCGTCCGGGTTTCATTTCCGCCATCGTTCTGCGTGGAGAGCGCAAGGAAATTACCAGCCTTTAAAAGTTTGCTTTCTAAATCACCCGCCGTGGTGTCATTCGCAGAAACCTTAACCGCGCCCGATACCGCAACAGATGCCTGTTCAGCCCAATATTTTGCATTGTTCGTTGTCGTACCAGTCCCGCCAATCGCCCATGCTTTTGCAGAATAATCAGTCGCAGCGACCTGACCATCTGTCTTTACAGCCCAGTCCTGCGCCAGTGTCGCCGCCGTTTCGGCATTGGTTTCGGCTGTTTCTGCGTTTGTCTCCGCAGTCTCTGCATTGGTTTCTGCTAGTTCAGCCGCTGTCTGTGCAGCTTCAGCCGCTACCTGCGCCGCCAATGCCGCCGCCTCCGCAGCCTGTGCCGCCGCTGCGCTCGATGATGCCGAACCAACGGCCAGTAATGGCGCGGAAACAAGAATATTCCCCGTACCCGTCGCTGGGGCGGTATTGAATGTAAGGGCTGTGCCATTGATTGTGAAAGCCGTTGCAGGCTGGATTTGGTAGCCCTTTGATACTGCTGGGGTGACTGTTACCGTATCCAGTGTCCCGGTAAATGCGTTTCCGGTAAAAGAAATCGTTTGCGTAGACCCGGCGATAATCGTTTCAACGTATGTTCCAGACGATGTTCTTTCCGTCCCGTTTGTGCCGCCGATCGACGGTATTAACCCGCCCGCCGACCGGGTAATGGTCATAGTGACGATATACGCCTGACCTTGTAAAACCGTGACGGTAGAGGCTTGGCTGATCGCCGTTGAAATGGCTCCGGTTGCCGTTGCTACGCCTGCCGCGATTGTCCAGCCTGCGCCCTTTGTCCAGATTGTATCTGTTGCAAACGTGCCGTTCGCAACATGCTGTTGAAGGCCTTGATCGACCCAGACATAAATCGCTTTTTCATCCGTGCCAAGGTCTTCGGAAGTCGTGAATGCCGTTGTGGTTCCGTTGCCGGAGAACGTTTCCTGATAGCTGTCGGACTGGCTATCAAGGGCGGTAAATGACGTTACGTTAGGAACGGAGCGAATCGTTACGCCTGCCGCAGTCTTAACGATATAATTATATGAACCGTCGATGAAAATAACCGCCCGGCCAGAGGAATCAAGTTCAATTGGGTTTGTGTGTTCAGTGTCGCCAGCAGCCGTGGTATAAGCCGCTTTTGGCGTGCTGTAGCTGCCCGCTGCGTATGTATAGATGAGTCCACCAGCCAACGGCGCACCGTCGTCGTCTGTAAAATACATGTAGGGTGGTGTCATTAACACTGCGGTCATATATGAAAAACCTTCTTTTTCAATATGCCACCATGAAGACACGGTATCGGCTGGGAATGCGGTATTATACCGCAGTTATTAGGGTTTGGCTAGCGGGTAGCCTTCTTCTTGGCGTTCAGAATAGCATCATGCATTTGTGTATTTGAAGGCTTTCCGCCCGTTGCTTCTTGCAGGTCTTTTATCCTTTGCGCCGATTCATTTATGATATCTTCAAGCGGCCTTTTGTTTTTCCGAAACTCAAATTCAGTCTGGGTTTTAATCAAGTCTTTTTGACTTTCTTGAATATTATCCCAGACCGGGCCGAATTTCTCCGCCAAGGCCTTTTTAGAAATCAGTCTGCGAATATCAGACGTTAAACCTAATTCTTGGCTTCTAGCGCGGCCTTGTGCCGAGGATTCTTGCTCTGCAGCTGTCATAGGTCTTGTTTTCCCTGACGGGCTTGAAACCATATCTTTAGGCGGTGGCATAAGCAATTTAGGCGGTAATTGTCCAGGCTGTGGCGTAGGGCCATAATAATTATATGGAACATCCCCATCAGGGCGACCAACCATAGGCCCGGATTGCGGTTTTTCAACAGGAAGGCCGCCAGTACGGCCCTCTTTCAATCGTTGCAAAGCATTCGCACGTGTTTCAGCTGCTCTTGCTTCTGGGCCTCTATCAGTAATTTGAAGAGGAGTTTTTTCAGGCGGTAATTCTTTCATTTTCCGCGCCAGAACAAGTTCACGGAACTTTTCAAGTTTATTCAACTTTGCCATCATTGCGGCATCTTTTACAAACTCTGATCCAAAATGACCTGTCAAATACCCGACTGTTGCCCCTGCTGGGCCGCCTACCATACCACCAACTAAACCTGATACACCTTTGACTAGACCGCTGGCCCCGCTGCGTTTTAGCTTTTCGATTGTTCCGTTATCCGTAACCTCTTTTAAAGCGGCCCATTCTTCGTCAGAAAGACTCTTTGCTTTGCTTGATAAAAGGAAATTATTAATGGCAGTATCGAGTGAATTAGCTGGTTGCGCTCTTCCTTGTGCCTTGAAAACAAGGTCATCAATTTCATCAAGCGTAGCAGCTTGAGCATAAATATGATTAGCTTCCTGCCATTTTTTTGTATTAGGATTCATCATCACTTGATCAAGTGCATCTTTTACCTTTTCAAGCTTTCCGGCTTCTTTTGCGTTATCGGCTTTATAAGCTGCTCTGATATCAGAATTAAGGTCGGCCCGTCTTGATATAAGCCCGGACAAAGTAGGGGCTTCACGCATAACGGATTCCGCTATTTCATCGGCATATTTTGAAGCAGAGCTTTCCAACCATGGGGCAAGGTTAATGTCATCTTTCGGCTTTAAAGATTTCAGATTTTTGTAAATCTGCCCCGCTTCGTTAGGGCTAAACCGCATTCCTTCAACTCTAATATCAGAATAAAGACCTTTGCTTTTATTGGCTAAAGCTTCTGTTTCTTGGCGCATGGCCGCAGCTTTGTCTATTTTTGTTGGCCTTGGTACGCCACCGGATGACTCATCATTGATATATTTTTGGACGGACGCTCTGTTCAGTAATTTCTCACCCTGCTTTGCAATAACTGGTGCGCCAAGCTGTGCCGGAACAAGGCCAGAATAATTACCAGCCGTTTCCAGTAATGCCGCAGCATTTGGATGATTGCCTTTAAATTGCCCGTAAGCCTCACCTATTGGCTTTGTTACAGGCTCCGCAAATTCAGCTACAGCGCCAAGAGCTTTCATTGCTGGCTGTTTAATAAATTCAGGTGTAACTGTGCCAATTGCGCTTCCTGCAACATCCCCTGCAAGCCCTAATGCCTGCCCGGTGGAATATAATCCAGTTACAAACGGGTCGGCGGTTGCTTTGGCTTTATTTACATTTTCTTGTCTTTTATCCCAGCTTTGCGCGATTTTTTGCGGAAATGTTGTAGGCTGAGGTGCGGGGAATTTCTGCCTTAAAACACCCTTAATCTGATCCGGCGACATATCATCCGGAAATTCAATTTCTTGCCCGTCGACCTCAACAATCGGCATTATTCAAACTCTCCAGTTGTAGGGTTATATTTAAGCCGTGGCTTTTTCTTATTATCAAATTCCTGCTCCGCCCTTGCGTATGGGTTCGGCTGTATTTGATCGTATGGCGTTGTCATAGCGGGGTTGTTTGTCATGCGCCCCGCTGGCGTTTGAATATGAGCATACTTCGCTGCAATACGATCCATTTCATCCAAAGCGGCCAGCCTGTCCTCTGCCGGCCTGGTAACATCATCCACGCGGCCAGCCATTTGAATATAATAAACACGATCCGCGTCTGATTGAGGGCCTTCAAAGCGCGGTACATTTCCGGTAAGATTTCCGGCGATAATCTCAAGTGCAGTATTGGCCTGTGTTTTTTCATCTGATCGACCAACACCCCTTTTGAGTAAATTAACGCCCGCCCCAACAAAACTCCCTGTCGGACGGCTTTTTGTGGCTTTGCCTTCTGCGTCAGGAATACCCTGCAAAATCTGACGCGCTTGATCTGTTAAACCAATTTGACTTTGTGCATTCGTTGCTTTTTTCTCAACGTCGGCAATTTGCGCCGATGTTAATTCCGCTGTTTTTTCAGAACCACGAATAGGGCCAGCATACTGTAATTCCTGCCCCAGACGCGCCGCAGCCTCTCCCCCGGCAATCAGTGGATCATAAGCTAAATCACTGGCATTCTGTGCCTGCGCTTCATAGGCTTTTCTTGTCCCGGCAATCTGCCCCACCGCATCGCCATACCCACCCATTGCAACCGGATTTCCTGCTTGGTCGTAAATAACACCGCGATCAAAAGACTTAGCCGCAATCGCAAGGTCATTCATGCGCTGCGTATCTCCTGCTGCCCTTGCCCTGCCATATTCATCGGCAATCTGAATCGCAGCCGGAAGGTTTCCGCCAGAAGCCGCCTTTTGAGCATCAGCCAATGCAGCCATTTTCTTCATCTCAAACTCTTGTTGCAACTTCTGAAAATCACTTATTGACCTGACACCCATGGCCTTTTGGTAAAAATCGCTCATCGCATACCTCCCATAAGGATTTGGCGCAGGTTACCCATTTGCTGACCATAGGGATCAAGCTGCATGGGTTGCTGTTGTGGCATCATCGGCATTTGCATCGGCATCTGGGCCATCTGGTTAGGGTCTTGCGGCTGCATTAAACCTTTACCTGATAAAATATTCTGGATCATTTAATACCCCAGTCCCGCCAAAATCTCAGCGATGGTTTTGTTTTTGCGTTCTGCAGATTGCAGACCTGCCGCCGCCTGAATATTTCCGGTATTAGCGGCAATATTACCCAAATTACCAGCAGCGTTGAACCCAGTGTTACCCACACCCGCCAATTGCTGATTTTGTTGTAACCAGCGATCGTATGCGTTGCCGTATTCAGTCGCAGCCATGCCCTGACCGTATTCTTGCGCCGCTTTCAATGCCGCGCCGGATTGCCCCATACCCTGCGCCGCAAGAGAACGGTTCAGAGCTTCGTAGCCTTGATTAAGCCTGAATTGATAACCCGGATCGGATGTCAGATCACCGGGGTTAAATCCTTGTGAAAGGTTATTAGTCAACTGCGTTTGCGCCTGTAACCCCTGCTGGGAATAAGGCTGCATGGCCTTGGTCGCTTTACCTTGTGCGGCTAACATAGCCTGTTCCGCTTCATCATTAGCATCTTCTGTTTGCATCCCGCTATAGATCGACGCGGCAGGCTTAACAAAGCTGGACAGGCCTCCAAGGCCTCCAGTTGCTCCGCCAGATCCAAGGGCAGAAAGACCACCGCCCGATAACACACCCTTAATACCAGAGCCAACTGTCGGCCCTTGCATTCCGGCAATGCCAGAAACCTTGTCAAGCGTTGTCCCCGCCGCATTTCCTAAAATACTGTTCGCCCCGCCCGTCAGATACCCGCCTGCTCCACCCAGCGCAGCACCACTCAGAATGCCTTTAACACCATTGCCTGACGCGGCCCCCCCCAATGCACCACCGATTGAGCCGCCAAGTACAGGGCCAACACCGGGGATCATCGTCCCTAAAATGGGAAGCGCAATAGGTGCTATTTTCTTAAATACCTTTTTGATCTTCTTGAAAATATTACCAAGAAAAAACTCAGGATAACCTGTTTCCGGGTTGATTTTATTCGCCGGGTCACCAACGGTAAATTCTGCAAGATTCGCGCCAAACGCTTCAAATATGGCTTGGACAGTCTGCATAACTTCCGGGTCTTCCATCATTTCCCGTGGAATAACCACTTCGCCAAGCGTCAAATGCGCCAGAGTCGTATCGGTAGCACGTCCTGAATCCGCAGCCTGTTCTAATATCGCTTGTTGCATCATTTGATCCGTAGCCATTTTTTGCCCTCACTGTACTGTGCTAAAACCGACAACCGTTATCGGTGTTGTTACCGCCGACCAACCCGGCGTATAAATTCTGCTATCACTCGCCCTTATCCCGCCGATGGCCTGTACCGCGCCTGAACCCGTCCCTGCAAAACAAACACTGTCAGTTGTGAAAGTCAGGGGGAAATTCGAGATATACGTAGTCGCTGCCGTTGATGTCGTATCGGTCAATGGCGTGATCGTCACAAAGAACAGGCATATTTTCTGATTGATACGATAATAGCGGCCTGTTATCGTTGGCGTACCTGTCGATCCTAAGGATGTAAAAGTCGGTGTCCATTCTGTTCCTGCGTCGCCTTCGAAAAGCTGGTTCATATAGAGGACCCAAGCCAATCTCAGAAGCCCGTTTTGCTCCGTGACAATTTCATTAATCGGTGGCGGGTCTAAGCTCAAAACAAATACGATCCTATAATTGCCACTTTGACCGGATCGGTTACCCTGATCCTAAACGTCATTTGCTCGCAAACTCCGAGCCGTCTAAACTCAACTTTTGTTTGATATTTGCCTACGGCCCCGATGGAGGCGGTATAGGCATCTGACCATGTACGCGCACCGTCTTTTGACAGCGTAAGCGTTACAAGCGGGTTAGAACCCTGACCGGATTGCAGACCTACGCCTGTTTCAAATCCGATTTCCAAACGATTATATCTTATTCTTTGGCCTTCGTCACTAAGATGTGTATAGGTTCTTTCACGGCAAAGGGCCTCACCGCCATCATCATAATAATCCATGGAAAGTTCATAAATCTTTCCGTTACGGCGATCCCCGACAAGGTGCTTTCCGAAGATAAACATATGACAAGAGGCTAAATCACTCTCAAAAATACCGTCAGGATTAAGATATGCCCGTTCATGCCATTGCTGCGTCGAAAGGTCGTAAACCAGTGAGGTTGAAAGACCGCCACCTGTCAGAACGTAGAAGGTATTACCCTCTTCCTGATAGGCATAAGCGTTGATTGTTTCCGGGCTTGTTGATTGCTGGATCAGCCGTTCAATCGGTGTTGTCGAAATACGCACCGGACTAAAGCCCTGTGCCTTGTAAACAATCCCTTGTCCGAACTCATCCTTACCAACCCAGACAACGGAATTGTCAATTTCCACTGCACTATAGGGTGATAAAATCCCAGTTTCCATTTTCGCCCCGGAGATGCGGCGAAACGGGAATGAACTGTCCCCGGTCAATGTCCAGATTTCAGTCGTCAGGCTGCCGAATAACCATGCCTGTCCCACGGCGTTAACGACTGCGATAAGATTATCAGGAGATCCCTCCGCCGTGGCAAAATCAAGAGCACCCCATGATGTACCGTCATTCAAGGCTGAAATGTAGAAGCGGCCAGAGTTATTTTCATTGACAAGAAAATACCCATCGATATAGGCAACCATGCCGACGCTGGACGGTAAATCTGCATCCGTGACCTTGGCAAAAACATCAGACGAATATGTGAGGATATAGAGCTTTGACCCGTCGCAGATTGCAAGCTGCGTTCCGTTCTCCGCAATGGTAACCGTGCCGCTTGACGTATCCAGTGCGCCTAATAACGTCGCAGCTCCGGCACTTGATAACTCATAAAGCCCTACGCCAGAAACGACAAAAGATCGGCCATTGGTTGCCGCAAAGCATCCTCTAACCGGGCCGATTCCAGCCGTGGCGAATAATGACTTACCCGGTGCGCTATAAAGGGCGGCGACCTCTTTTCCCATTTGATCCATGACGGGGAATAGGTTGATTGACCGCTGCGCGTCGAAAGGGGCTGAGCGTTGCGTGTAGCTAGGGCCACAAAGTCCAATTTTCACGCCGCCATCCTTTCGTGAACCCACTTCCACGCCTGTTTATATTTAACTGCCTTAGCAGTGTGAATCGAAATTCCGTGCTTTTTTGCGATAACAGCAATATCAGCATATGTTTTGCAGGGATTAAGATCCTCAATAATTTGCACGCACTGCTCATAAGAGCTGCAAATTTGGTTTTTACGGCGAAACTTTGACGAACAATCTTGCTGATTTTCTTTAGGTGTACCCCAAAATAAATGATCTGGATTGACGCAGGCTTTATTGTCGCAAGTGTGGCAAGAAAACTTATCTTCTGGGTATTCTTTGGTTTTCAAAAACAGCGCATATCGTGACGCGCTTAATGACATCTTTTTCCCATCGTATCTTTTGGTCTTAATCTGACCATAGCCATTGTTTGAGAAAGGCCCGCGCCATGTCCAGCACCCCGGCCCTTTTTCTACATATTTTTCAAAGCGTGCTTGCATATTTTTATCTTGCTTTAACTTGTCTATTTTGTTCATTTTATTCTCCATGTTTTAGATGGAGAATAATATCAAGATATAACCACTATGGCTATACCTTCATCTATCCCACCCCGAATAAATATTTCCCTCATTCCCAAGTCCCGTCTGCCATTCCATCGGCTTGGCGACCATAATCGCTTGCCGGATTTCGCCCTTGCTTTCGCGGGCAATCATAACGACCTCTTGCGGCACTTGCTGTCCGTACTCCGGCGCGAGTTCAACGGCAAGGTTATGGATCAATGCGCGTTTCCAGCCCGGTGGAAGCTCAATAGTTTGATTAAGCGTGAATGACGAAAGCTGCTTTTCTGACCGTAGATAGAACGTGTATCCAGTCGCAGGCGTTGGATAAAATGTGATCGTCGCAAGAGGATAGGCGTTTGTATAAATCATGGATTCAGGAATTGAACCTACGCTTTTCAGCGACACCAGATCATAGTTTTCTTCTGAAACTACACTGACCGGGTAATCAATCCCGCCTGACCTGACATAAGCAGAAATTATCTTGATCGGGCGAACCGTATTAAACGTGCCGCCCGATCCTATTGTGTATGAAGCCGTTCCAGAAGTAATCGGGAAGTTCTCCAGCGTCCGGGCATAAACAACCATACTGTCGTTAGACCAGCTTGCGAGCATGTCATTCAACATTTCCAATGCGTCAGCCGATTCATCTGCCGCAGGGTCTTCGCCCTTCGTCAGAATACCCGCTTTCCGCATGGCTGATTTAATTATGCCGAGGGCTGTTGTCATTCAATGGCTTCCTTCTCGTCGTCTTCTTTTGGCTTTGGCGGTCTGCCACGGCGCGGGGCATCAGCCGCGATTTCATCACCCTCAGCCACCCATCCCTCTGCTTTTAACAGGGGAATGAGTGTGCTCTCTGGGGAGAGAAACTTAACGCCACCATCTTTACGAAGAGTAAGCATTAGCTGATGATCCTGTAGTTATAGACGCTGGTGTCAGAAGCCGTACAAGCAACGTTAAAGCCAGTTCCGGGCGTGATTGTCTTAATCGAAGGATAAGCGCCAACTGTTCCGCCAACTGTTTTCAGAGTAAAAACAATGATCGAGCTTGCGGTTACAGCGGTGTTCGCAACATCGACGCCGGTTGCGCCGTTTGCTGTGAAAGTACCGCTGGTGCCATACAATTCAGTAAAGTTAGTATTGATTTGGTCGCGCTGTGTTTTTGTAAACGCGCCTTCTTCAGTGATGTTTGTTCTAGCCATTTTGAGAATCCTCTATGTGTTAAAGAAAGGCGGGGGGATTTCTCCCCCCATCCCGTCATTATTGGGTAATGCGAACCGCCCACTCAGGACGAGGCGCACAAATTCCACCAAGGAAGTCAAGACGCATAATCAGCTTATCCGTCAGAACGTCATAGTCACGGATTACGCGGATCGTGAAGCCTTCGTGGGTTTTCTGTGCAGCCATATCCAGCCCGCCCGGCGTAACCAGCGGAACCGAAACCATACGGAACGCTGATTTGTGATAGGCGAGGTTTTGAACATAAGCTGTCGAAGCAGCACCAACCGGGGTGATAGCAGCGCCGTCAACCGGGAATGCGGTGATGTTCTGCAGACCTTTTGACGCTGAAGTGTAGAAGCTAGGCGACACAGAAAGCGTAGCATAGCCAGAACCGTCAGCAGTCGCATCGGCAGTCACAACAAACTGTTGCAGATATCCGAGGTCTTGCTTCGTGATCGGGTGAACAGCGTTAACAGAAGCGATTGTGAACACCGTACCCTTTTTCACTGTGCCGGTTGTCGTCGTGAGGGCTTCAACAACCAAAGTTGCTTGCCCTTCGGTGCTTACAGTCGTGCGGACTTCAAACACTACGTCATTGCCGTTAGTATGCGTTGGCAACAGGTTGTTTGACAGGAAGTCAAAGCCCATTGCTGTTCCCATACGGCCTTTAATGTACTGCTGCGCGACTTTCACATCAGCGTTAAACAGACCTTTGTTGGCATTGACTGCAGAGCGTTGCGCTGCAGGATTGAGCAGGACATAACGATTGTCCAGATCAGGGCAAGCAAATTCATCGATCTTCTGACCAGCTGAAAGGATTGTGTCCATATCAAACACAGTCGATCCTGCAGTGCCGACGCTGTTATATGTTGCATCCATGGCTTTATCGAGGAATGATGCCTCGATCTTTTGCGCCATTTCAGAAACAGCCGGGTCAAGAATACGATTAACCCAGGATTTCAGCGCCATTTCAGTAGCGATTTCAGCCGAGGTCAGAGCGATACCTGTTACACGGCGCTCATCGAGCGTCAGAGCAACTTTTTCTTCTTTTACGTCCTGAATTGCAGACGTAATGTCAGCGTTTGTGCCAGAAATAAAGCGGGCGTTTTTGTTGATATAGATGGTATCGCCAGCGTTGTAGCCGTTTTTACCGTCATAATCAGACTTGTCCGCTTTTTCGATGGTTTTGCAGAATTGCACCTTGTCGGCAAGCATTTTTGCAGCCATAGCAGCAATAACGCCCGGTGCGTCTTTAAGGGTTTGAATATCGTTAGCCATTTAGTTCTCCATTAGGATTTACGCCACTTGTCAAGCTCGTTCGGAGACATTTGACTGAGTGGCTTTTGTGAGGATTTACCCGCACCCTTCAGCGAACCGATTGGGGCAGGCGCTTGTTTTGGTTGTGGTCTGGCGGCTTGCTGTAAATACTGCATTCCGCGCTGTTCGGCCTGAACAAGGTAATTTGCAGCGACATGGGGAGGCATGTAGTAAATGTCCTGTAGCCTTCCCTCTTTCGCCAGTGCATACGTAGCGGCAGGTGCGTTGTCGATCTCATACATGAGAGCGGCAATATGATCTGGCATCTGCTGAATGATTGGCGCGTTATCCCGAATGGTTTTGTTTACATCGGGATTGCTCGTCATCATTTCAGTCATATGCTCGGCCATTGACTGATCTTGGATCTGTCGGGCCATCTGCTGTTGTTGTTGCAGGGCTTGTATCTGTTGCTTATTCGATTGCTCGGCTAATTTTTGTTCAAGGGTAAAGTTCTGGTCTGCCTTCATGTAATCCAGAACACTGTCGAATTTCTCCATAACGGGAGCTTCCGGCTTGTTCTGTGAAAACTTCGATTGCAGATTTTGCATTTCAGCTTCTAATGCACGAATACGCGCACGCTGATTGTCGATGTACCGATTCTTTTTATTCAGCGCCTTCTTGATCGTTTTCATTTCCTTGTCGACTTCGCCATCTTCGGATGCTGTATCATCAGGCTCTTCGCCTTCAACTGCTTCCTGTTCAGCGTTATCTTCAGAAACGTCATTAGTTTCATCGGCGGCATCAGTTACTTCCGGGGTTTCGACTACCTCGGTTTCTCCACCAGCGATTTCATTTTCGATTTGCATTTATACTTGCCCTTCCTGATACACACCGCTTGATTGCGGTATCGTGCTAAGAGCCATTTGCATCTGCGCTTGTTCAGCGCGGCTAGCGGCCTCTTGTTCCTTGATGTCAAGTTCTCGCTGCTTCAGTTGAAGCTCTGCGGCCTTGATCTCAAATTCCATTTGTTGTTTCTGTTGTTCGAGTTGCAGCTTCATAAGTTCAAGCTGGTTCTTCGATTGATCGCCCTCGGCCTTGATTGCCGTATCCTGAGCTTTGATTTGCAGCTCACCCTGCTTGTTTTCCAGTTGCATCTGAACGCCTTGCGCTTCGGCCTGCATCGCCTGCATGGCTTGCTTTAATTGTTCATTCTCTGCCTTCAGCGCCATGACTGCTGGATCTTCGTCGTTATCTTCGAGTAAATTAGGCGGCACGAGTTTTCGCATACGCTCTGACAATGCCTGCGCGCCGGGAAAGTCCATATATTTGAACATCAGATCGCCAGCGACTTCGATAAGCTGCGGCTGAGACTGGATGACCTGCTGGAAGAACTCGGCAGCTTCTTCGCGCATTGTTGCAAATGATGCGCCTGTCGTTACGACAACGTTGTATTGCCCCTGTTCAAGGAAGAATGGACGTTCCTGTCCTTCTACCATTGCGCCATTAATGCCAACCTCGTCTGAATCTTCCTCTTTGCCAATCAGACGGACGATTTGCGGCTGGCTGTATATGGTGGGGATTGCGGCAACGAGAACGCGGCCTAAATGCGTGATAGAGCGCACGAGGTTATCACCAAAATGATAAACCGCCCGGTCGCCTTCCATCTTGCGCTGGTTGATTGCCACGCCTGAAGTCTCATTGCTGCGCTGGCCGATAAAAGCATTATACAGCCCCATCGTCGCCTTGATGTCATCGGCGGCGCGCTGCATGGCGTTAACAATACCAACCGGGATTTGCGGGCCGGGGTTCATTTGAGGCGGCGGTGCAGGGTTGCCTTTTGCGTCCGTCTGGTCATACCGCAGGACTATTGAACTGTCAGGGTCTATATAATCATCCGCATAATTCTCCGTAGTCCCGCCAACAGCGATAATTGTCGCCTTGGGGGCTTTCATCAGCAATTCAGCTTCCGTGGACGCCCAGAAATTATAACGGCGCTGCGGGTCTTTGGCTTTGCGGATAAGCGAATGGATGCGGCGTTCACCGTCATTCCATGCTTCCTCACCGTAGACAGGGATGATGGGAATATAACGACCGGGGAACGTGGTTTCTTTCAATACGTCCGCACCAGACAAGTGATAACGGCGGACGGTGCGCTTTACAGCATCACGGCTATCCGTTCCATATTCAGTGTCACCCTCGGCTTCGATGACTGAACCATCGGTCTGACGTACCAGCTTAACTTCCGTTTCCTCAACCTCAAAATACTCACAGACAACAATCTGCGCGTCTTCCTGCCCATCCCGTGGGTCTTCACCACCGAATGACGTGCATTCCTTACCGGGATACTTAGCCTTGAAATCCGCGACAGACATTTCCTCCAGCACCCACGCGCACATGGCATCAGAGCCATCAGGGGCGACAGAATTGGGATCCAGATACACGGCAAGGGGGTTAACCACCCGCTCGATGTATAGCTCTTGATCGAAGCCCGTATCGTCCTTGTAGCGGTGATCGACGCGGATAAATCCAATGGAGCATTTAATCGCAGAATTGACAGCATAGTCATAGGCATCATCAGCATTGGATGACTGCTCGATGTCGCGGATCATGCCTTGGAAGATCTCGGCGGTTTCAATATCGGCCCCGCCAGAATGCGGAATGACGTTGACGCTCGGCGTATTCATCCGAATGTCGTTACTGACCTGATTGACGAATTGCGTGAGCTGGTCGATGGTTAGGGCAGGGCGGTTTCTGCGCTTGCGGGAGGCAAATGCTTTATCATCCCATTGCGCTCCGGGTTCGTCGGAGAGGAAATACAGGTCATCTTTTGCGGATTTATAGATATGCGACCAGTACCCTGCCGCATTCTCATAACCATCTTCGGCTTCTTGGACGATATCGGACAATAAAGCGCCTATTAGCGTTCAATGTCGGGCTGCGCGCCATTGGGTACAATCGGCAAAAACCGAAGGTTCCTTAAAATAACATTAACATAGCCAAGCGTCAACCCATCCAGCCGGATCGGGCTTGGTGAGCGAATGGGTCGTCTTTCTTTTGAGCCTTGGCATAAGTGGCGTGTTTCAGCCCAGACCGGATACCATACCGGACACAATCCATAATGTGGTCATTCTGTTTGACAATGCGGCCTTTTTCATCCCGGCGATAAATGCGGTACTCGCCAAGCGTATCGATACAGGATTTGAATATTTTCAGCCGCCCGGTGGTCAGGCGTTCATAAACATCGAAAATCCCCGCCTCGACGGTGTTGTCCGCCAAGAACAGATCAAGCCCTTGTTCCTTGTACAGCCGGATGAGTTGCTCGCCGTCTTTCTGTGACCTGCCCCGTGAGGCCGGATCAATCGCACCGGGATAATTTCCCTTGGCCTTGATTGTCGCGGCATGGATAGCAGGCTCGCACTGGCCCTTTTTGTAATCATGCGTAACGTAAACTGTATCGCTTTCCAAATCATGCGCCAGCCATGCAGCAGCCGTGTTGTTCCAGCCCACATCGAAGCCGTAGCAAACTTTCCAATGCGCTGGGATAGCGAACGGATCGACTATGATTTCGCTTTCTGGAACGGGGTAAATCGCGCCGCTGCCAAGCTGCGGAATGCCCTTTGACCGTGCATCCCTCTGATACGGCGGCAATGCGGCCATAAGCTCGGCCTTTTCGCTCTCGCCAAGGTGTGGGGCATCGTCCCATGTCGCGGTAACGATAGAGCAAAGCCCCTTTTCCTGTTTCTCCTGCATGGAAATAACAGTTTCTGATAATCCCTTAAGCGGCGTGAATGTTAATAATACGATACCGCCCGTTGTCATTGTCCGGATAAGGTTTTCATTATGGATTTCAATTGGCGGTTCTTCGTCTTCCAAAATCACATCGCGGGCTGTTGCCTGGAATGCCGTTCGCCCTTGGTCGTAGGATTGGAACTGGAGCGTGCTTTCGCCGCCGCCATGGTGTTTGACCCTAACCGTATCAATCGCATCAGGGATGCCCGCTTTTGGCCGTGTGGCGATGATATAATCACGGGGTATCATTCCAGTGCCAATTTCGCCGGGCTTACCCAAGAGCTTCTGCTGGATAGAATCGCGCACCAGCTTGCCTGTCTCGCCAGCAACAAGGATATCTGTCGGGCGGTTAAACCGCTTGCCGTGCCACCAATCGGGGTAAAGGCCCGTGAGCCATGTCGCTACGGCAAACCCGCCTGTTTCTGACTTGCCTGCACGGTTCGCGGCCATAAAACACGATTCCCGGTAACGGGCTGTGTTCTCGATAAACTTCATATGCTGGATATAGCCGGAACGGGCTAGCGGGCCGTAATCAGGGAAATAATAATTAAGCTTGAAATATTTACGGCGTTCCTGTTCCGCCAGTAGATCCGCCGTTGTTATCTCCGGCAGTTGCAATGATGGCATTCAACTGATCCTCTGGGATGGCCTTTAACAGCTTTGATTTTATATCCGTTACGTCTTTGACCGCAACGGGGTTCTTTTCGTCGCCAGTCAACACGAACGGGATAAGCTTTGCGTAGTGTTTATAAAATTCTGTGAGATTGTCCGCAGCCCACGCCACCATTGCGGGAACACCGCCAAGTTCTTCAAACACCGTTTCGATATTCTCTTTAGCGATACGGCTTGTTTTGTTAATGCTGCCTTTTGGCCTGCCGGGGCCAGGCGGCAATGGATGAGGGTTGCGATTACCCTTTCCCAGACCTTTCGGTTTTTCTGGCGTTTCTATAACCATAAACCAAAACTACCCCAATCCACCCCACCATGTCAACACCTCAAGAACGCAATAAAATTACCCAAAATAGGGCTTGCGTCTTGTACGGTTATGCCGTACATTAATCTCATACGCAGCCGGATTGGCCGGGTGCAGGAAGCAGAAAGGCTTAAAAATGACCAATCAATTCCCTTTAACAATCACCGAAGTCCCCCATCGTGGCCCGCGCAAGACGTGGACTATAGACAGCGCCGATCATCTGGCCCGTTGCATCGATGCCGCCGAGCGCGGCGGTTATAGCGATTGGCAGACGAAGGAAGGCCGTCTGGAATACGTCGAGAAAGAGGATGGCGAGATCGAGCAAATAGACAATGGCGCGTTCACGCTGGATGCGTACCTTGACTGGCTGCGCCA
>CALBME010000037.1 GCA_937896295.1 uncultured Micavibrio sp.
ACGCTCTTCCGATCTCATGCTAAGAATCCGCCGAAGGTAAAATTGCGGATTTTTGCAACAGCTTTTTCCCTGCCGATGGTGGCCATGATGCCGTAGTCCCGATACACGAAAGGCGGCGGCGGCGCCGTGGTTCCTATCTTGCTGGCAATAAGCTGCGCGGCATACTTTCCTTGCTGCGCGGCGGCAGGTGCAAGACCAGGTACATTCCGGTTCCTGGCATCTATGACATGCGCGGTATCGCCGATGACAAAAATATCGGGATATTGCGGGAGGGAAAGATCGGGGGCGACGATGACCCGTCCGGCTTTGTCCTGCTCGGCTTTTAGCCATACCGCCGCAGGAGAGGCCCTGACACCCGCCGTCCAGATGATTGTGCGGCAGGGTATGAAATTATCCCCTGCCTGAACACCGTCCTTCGTGCAGTTCGTGACGGAAACGCCCGTCATGACGTCAACACCGATTTGTTCAAGGTCTTTACGCGCATGGTCTGACAGTTTTTCGGGAAAGGCGGCAAGAGGCCTTGGGCCGGCTTCGATCAGGATCACGCGGGCATTCGCCGGATCGATCAACCTGAATTCATCCTTGAGCGTATGACGCGCCAGTTCCGCAATCGCGCCCGCCATTTCGACACCTGTCGGGCCGCCGCCAATCAAAGTAAAGGTCATGAGAGACTTGCGCTCCTGCTCATCTTCGCAAATTTCCGCTTTTTCAAAGGCAGCAAGAATGCGCTGCCGGATATGAAGGGCGTCGTTCAGGGATTTCAGTCCGGGCGCAAAGGGCGCCCATTCGTCATGACCGAAATAAGTATGCGTGGCGCCCGTTGCAACAACCAGATAGTCATAGGGCAGGCTTCCCTTGTGGCCGTAAACGATCTTTTTGTCAGGATCGATATTGATGATTTCTCCTTGTACGACAGTGCAGTTTTTCTGCTCTTTTACGATGCTGCGGATCGGCTGGGCGATCTGCGCCGGGGAAAGGGCTGCGGTTGCAACCTGGTAAAGGAGCGGCTGAAACACATGATGGTTGCGCTTGTCGATCAAAACCACCTCCGCCGGACAACCGGCCAGATGTTTTGCCGCCGCAAGGCCTGCAAACCCTGAGCCTATGATGACAATTTTTGGTTTTGGGGCCGGTATGTCCATTATGATTTTCCTTTTCGGGTTTCCTGCACCGTTTCAAGCCATTTGCACCGCTCGGCGATCAGGGGGGAGAGGCTGCCGCCTTTGATGCCATTGGCAATCAGATCAATAACCCTGTCGTCTTCCATATAGCCGCTATGCGCGGTTAAAGGGTTTGCAAAGGACGCGGCATCGAACAGGCTTTTTTGGGTGGCTACGTTCAGACTGACATTTGTGACCTGTGGGCAAATGCGGCTATCGATGCTGTTTGCCGCAAAATCCAGAGGCACCGGATAAGAAAGAATGTCATTCGGATCGCTAAAGGCAATAATGTCCATTTTCTTTATCACACGTTGCTCCGCCTTCTTTGCATCGGCGGCGCAATAGGTTGTTTCTTCTGCGGAAACAGATGGGGCGCTGCGGCCCATTTGCAGAAGAGGGAGTTGATTGGCCATCATGAAGACGGTAAAGTCCTTGTTCCTGACTTTTTGCCCGACTTTGAGGAGATGCTCTTCTTCCTTCGGGGTTGTATCCCGCGTCCGCGTTTGCGACGCAAAATTTTGAATCGTATCTATTGTAATCCTGCTCCCCAGGCTGTGTGTTATGAAAAAATGATCGTCATCTTCCAGACTTGCAAAGGTGGATCCAGGCCACGGTTCGCATTGATGAGCGCCGCTATCAGGCAGATCGCTCCAATTATCGGCAATCATCCAGCATACGGATTGCGTAACGGCTGTTGTAATCCGGTCATAGCCGTTTCCGTTATAAATAAGAAGATCGGGAACCGTGGCATTCATGAAGCCTTTTAGGGAATTGTTCAGACTGGCGCGTTGAAGCCCTTCATTGTTGGCAGAGTCGGCAGCCAATTGTTGTTTCTGCGGATCGGTGATCGACGACCATGTCAGCTCGTAGAACAGGAGCTGCCGCTCACCGGAATCATCCGTGTGCCTGCTGACACGCAGCGTTCCAAGAACATGGGGCTCATCCTTTTCCCACTGGATATTGGCGCTATCCAGTTGGATGGTTTTGACCTCTGAATCGGTTTTGGTTAGCCCCAGCTTTTCAAAGAGCTGCTTTTGCAGGCGACTGGAATAGCCGGGCAGGTGGCTGCTGATACCGTGAACCATAAGAACCTTAGTGATTTTCGGCGATTGGGCGGATTGGGCCTCGAGACTTTGCCGTACGCCGCCGAAGGCCGGACCTTCGATTTCACATTGCCGGTTATCGATTTCCGGGCCGTTATCGACCAGCGCTTCCGTTACGCCCCGGGCGATGCTGGAGCAACCGCCCAGCGGTATCAATGCAGCAATTGCTATTAGCGGAAGCCAGTATTTAACGGAAGGGAGAGAGGACATAAAGTGTTTCCTTTTTTTGACCTAATGACTGCGGATAAATTTTGAATAGTTTTCATGCTCTTTGATTTCTTGCGCGCGGGCGGATATGGATGCGCGATCCATGATGTCTTGCAATGTCGTTTCACGGCCCAATCCCCCAAGATCGTATATATAGGCGGGCAGTCGGCCTGAAAGCAGGATGCGGTAGTCCATGGGAATGCCGGGGACAATAAGCCTTATCATGTCATAGACGACCGTGGTGCAGTTTGCTGTCAATGTATGGTAAAAGGCTGGCTCTTTGGCAAGCCTGTTCCCCTTGTGCACGTAAGACAGAAGCAGTTTTTTCGCCTGTTCCGGTGTCAGGAGGACGCGGTACATGGACACATCTTCCTTGCGGACATTCGTGCGGGTGCGGATAATATCGTTTTCATCGGCGGCGATCAGGGCGATTTCATATTGTTTGAAAAAGCCCGCGATCTCGGAAAAAACCTCGTGCCGCTCTTTGCGGATTTCCACCGAGAATACGACATGGCTGCCATCCGTAAATCCAAAGCCGACGAGCGTATGGGCGATATCCGGATTGCCCCATGTGGACAGAAAAAGATCGACCGAGGACAATTTGTTCAAATCATAATCGCGCGTTTCCCACGACTGGTCGTAATCAGTCACCGTGCGCCATGTGAAATTCCGGACATTGTGCAAGGTCACGCGGCTGCCTTCGACGGAACCCGTCACGGTGTGGGCGACATCGTCGGCCCATATCCGGTCATTGGAAGGATGGATGAAGCTCCACCACAAAAGGCAAAGCAGGACGGCCGCGAGGAATGCGATGCGCGGCCATTTCCGGCAGCGCGTGACTTCCGCCGCCATGACGGACAGGCAGAAAATTGCCCAGACTGCGATGGCCGCCATTTTAAACGGATCGGAAAAGGGAAGCCTGTACCAAAAGGCAAGTCCTGCAAGGCCGGATGCTATGGCCAGCAGGGGCAGGTACAGAATTTTTTCGGCCACCCGTCGCATATTATTCCATCACCGCCAGGCGGCGTCCTTCTGTCGTCACGAAGCGGACGAGTTCATATTCAAACGGCGATCCGGTTTCGTGGTAACGGAAATCGTTGTTGGCGCGGGTATTGACGGGTTTTATGCCGTACTGCACGACTTTATAGGCGGTTTCGTCCTCTATATGGTTTGGTACGACGAGGGAGAAGGCGGCCGCGTCCGCAACCATGCCGACCGTGTCCCGCACGTTGGAGGGACCAAGTACCGGCAGGACGATATAGGCGCCGGGGCCGACACCCCATGCGCCCAGCGTTTGCCCGAAATCTTCTGTATGCTTCTTGATGCCGATTTCGGATGCCGGATCATACAGGCCGAGAAGGCCGACCGTGCTGTTGACGGCGAAACGCCCGATTCCCGTAAAGGCTTTGTAGGGTTTTCCCTGAAGGGCGGAATTGGTGACGTTGCCGAATTCCCCGAGGTTCGAGAAAAAGCTGGAAATCCTGTCGTCCACATAATCGGGAACGACTAAATCATAGCCGTCCACAATCGGCAGGAAGACATATTTATCAAACTTCGCGTTGAATTTATAAATGCCGCGGTTCGTCCCTTCGATGGGATCGTATACCACGAATTGTTCCTTGGCTTTCTCCTCTATGTCCGCGCGCGCATAGCGGCGGGCTGGCTCTTTATAGGATGAAACGCCGTTGTCAGCCGCGCAAGCGGTCAACAGGGAAAGGCAAATGCCGGATAGTGCCGCGATCCTGATCATTATCGTGTTCCTTCAAAAAAATCGGCAACACGCCATGCAAAAGCGGGATGTTCTATATTGCCCAGATGCCCCCCTGTCGGGAAGATCCATGATTTCCCGGCGAAGAGGGATTCCAGCGTGGCAAGTTCCCCGGGGGCCAGAATGATATCGTCGCGGTTGGTGATGAGGCCGATACGGGGATTGGCCGCGATCCAGACCCGCAAGGTTTCAAGGCTGCTCTGGTCTATAAGGTGATTCCGGGTGAGGCCGGCGGTATTGGCCATGTGATAGGCCGAGTAGACATCCTTGTAGTAATCGCCAAAACCCGTGCGCAGCGACATGGCCATATAATCATGCAGCGGCGTGCCCGATTGGAAGGGTCTGTCGGCGGGATAAATGTAATTGGCATGGCTCATGACATCGGACGTGAAGATCATATTCGCCGCGGAGAAGCGGAAGGCGAGGCCGATGGTCGTGGCCATTTTGTCGTCCGACGGTTTCAGGCGATTGTAGGTTTCAAGAAACATATTTTCGTTTTTCAGGTCGAACGCATCGGAATCGTTGCGCAACTGCGACAGGCGTGCGATCGCCCGGTTCAAGAATATGTCGAGTTCGTCGATGCCGCCGGGGAGCCCTTGAAGCAGCATGGCATCCAATCGTGAAATAGAACTGTAAAGATTGAGCGGCGGGTTGATCAGCAGCGTCTTGTTCAAGCCGATCTTCCGTTCCCGTTCGTCCAGCACGGCAACAAAAGCGGCGTTCCACGCGCCGAGGCTGTAGCCTGTCAGGTGCGTCGATGTGATTTCCCGCCTTTGCGCAACCCGTTCTTGTATCATCGTCATGACGCGGTAAAGGTCTTTTGCATCGGTTTCGGCGTTTCCGGGGAAATTGTTTTCGCTTGCCGTCACGATAAAATTGGCATGGGTGGGAGACGGCAGCATGACCACATGATGGCCCGCATGGTACAAGGTGTTCGCCAGTGCGACCGTGAATCGTGATTTATAACCCGATCCCGTGCCGCCGATAATATAAACGAGCGGGGCCGCTTTATCCTGCAACATCTGCCCGTAGAGGAGTCCGTCATAGTACCAGAAGCCTTCGGGGATTTCCCTGTCCGGAAAAACCACCAGTTTTTCTTCGTCCGGTTCAATGGCATTGGGATACCGGACTTTTATTTCTGCCGGCGTGCCGATGATGGTGGCGGCGTAGGCGTTGTTTATCGGGTAATCGTAAACCGACGGCGTGGCTGTGCGGACGGGCAGGGAATCATTGTGGGCGCAGGCCCCGATCATGGTGATCGTCAGGCTCAGCGCGATAAAAGATGCAACCTTGGTAACAGGCCGCATAGGTCATAGTTCCGTTCAGGTTAAAACAATTGTCTATATTCCATGATGTTCAGAAGAAATATTTTTTCTATGAAACGTCATGGAACGTTTTTGAAAAATTTATAAAGGATCAAGTTACGTTCCTTCACTTTATGTTCCTTTTTAAAGGCGACGCCTGCATTACTGCATATAAAGCCCGCCGTTGACCGACAGGGTTTCCCCCGTGATAAAAGCGGACTGATCGTCGGCCAGAAAGAGAATGGCGCGGGCGATTTCTTCGGGTTTCGCAAGGCGTCCGACCGGAACCTTGTCAACAATCTGTTTCAGGACATCGACGGGGACTTTTTCCATCATCGACGTTTCGGTATAGCCCGGAGCGACGACATTGGCGGTGATCCCGCCCCGCGCCGTTTCAAGGGCGAGAGCCTTGGTAAAGCCGATGATGCCCGCCTTGGCGGCGGAATAGTTGGTCTGGCCGAATTGACCGGCGAGACCGTTGACGGAACTGATGCTGATAATCCGCCCGAATTTTTTCTCTTTCATCGACGGCACGATGGCGCGGGACATGTTGAAGCAGGAGCCAAGGTCGGTGTCGATGACGGCCTTCCAGTCCTCGACAGGCATTTTGTGGATGGTCTTGTCGCGTATGATTCCTGCGTTGTTGACGAGGATTTCAACGGGGCCGAGGTCTTTTTCGACCTGTTTAACGCCATTCAAGCAGGCTTCGGCATCGCCGACATCCCATTCATAGGCGGGAATGCCCGCGTCCCTGGAAAAGGCGGCGGCTTCATCGCCGTTCTTGTAATAATTGACGGCGACGTTGTATCCCCGGTCTTTGAAAAGCCTTGCGGTAACGGCGCCGATGCCCGTGGCACCCCCGGTAATCAGAACAATGCGTGACATGGTGTTTCCTTTCATTTTTGTTATCCCTTTTATCATCCTTGGCGTTCAAGGAAGCTGCGGAAGCGCAGCGTGCTGTAGATAAAAAACATCAGGCCCACGACGGTGACCATCACCATTTCGGGCCAGACGATAGAAAAGCCGGCGTCACGGAACAAAATCGCCTGCGCCAGTTTGATGTAATTGGTGGACGGGACGACGCTCATGATTTTTTGCAGGATCTCCGGCATGCTCTCAAGGGGCGTAAAGCCGCCGGAGAGAAGGTTCATCGGCAAAACGATGAGGATGAAGAGCAGCCCCATTTGCGGCATGGAGCGCGAAATCGTTCCTAAAAACAATCCGAGTCCTGTGGTAAAAAATAGATAAAGGGTTGTCGCAATCAGGAACAGGGTGATGGATCCGTCGATCTCTACCCCGATCCACAGCCGGATGGTCAGCTGGATGCACAGCAAGGTGGCCAGCAAAATGACGATGCCGTTGGCAATGACTTTGGACAACACAATTTCAAGTGCACTGATTGGCATAACAAGAAGATGTTCGATTGTGCCGCGCTCGCGCTCGCGGATGAGTGCGGCGCCGGTCAAGAGGATGGCCAGCATCGTGATGTTCTGGATCATGCCGGTAATGGATGCGAACCAAGCGGTATTTCGTCCTTGATTGAAAGAATAGCGCACGATGATGTTGACGGGTAATTGCGCCCCGTCTTGCATGTTGAAATAGCGCACCAGCTCCTGCTGAATGATCGTTTGAATATATCCGGCCCCGATCTGGGCCTGCCCTATGATGGTGGCGTCGATGAGGAGCTGGGCCGTGACCTGTTTTCCGGCGCGCAGATCCGCCTCCATGCGCGTGGGGAAATGCAGGACAAAACTATATTTCGCCGATTCCATCCCTTCATCCGCCTCGGTTTGCGTAATCGTATCCACCGTCCCGAAATATGGCGGCAGCAGGGAATCCGTCAGGCGCAGGGACAGCGGGGAGCGGTCTTCATCGATAATGCCGATCGAGGCTCTTTTCAAATCGGTCGAGATGCCGGTGGCTTGAGAATAGAGCGAAAATGAAAAAGCGAAGACGATGAAAAAAATCATCACGGTATCATGCAAAAGCGATTGCCATTCCTTGCGGCACAGATGCGCGATGTTCGAGACGGACGGGAATTCTATGCTCATCCTATGGCTCCTGTTTCTTGAGAAGCAGGACGTTGAACAGCAAAAGTGCCGGTATGAACAAGAACAGCGAGAACAGGAAGGGCTGCAGCGAGAAAAGATCAAGCCCTTTGGTGAAGGCGCCGATGCTGACTTTCAGGAAATAGGTTGTGGGATAGAACGTGCCGATCCAGTGCGCCGCCCCTTCCAGCGTCGAGACGGGTTGCAAAAGGCCTGAAAACTGCGCCGCCGGAATCATGGTCGCGATGGCGACTCCGAACAGGGCCGCAACTTGTGACTTTGTAAAAGAGGAAATGAGCAGGCCCAGTCCCGTTGTTGCCGAAACATATAAAAGCGCGCCGAGGATCAGGCCGATAACGCTGCCCTTGATCGGAACGTGGAACAGAAGCAGCGCCATGAGCAGAACGATCAGGAAGCTGACCATCGCGAACAGGATATAGGGAATCTGTTTGCCCAGGATGAATTCCAGCCGCGTCACCGGCGTGACATACATGTTGGCGATCGACCCCATCTCCTTTTCGCGCACGACGGACAGGGCGGACAGGATCGCCGGAATGAAAACCAGAAGAAGGCCGATGACGGCGGGCACCATGGCGTTGATGCTTTCAAAGGATTGATTGTAGAGATAGCGCATCTCAAGCGTGAGCGGGACGGACGGTATCAAGCCGCGATCTTGCAGGAAACGCATGTGAATCCCTTGAAGATAGCCGCCAATCGTTTCGGCGCGAAAAGGCATGGAGCCATCAATCCATGCGGCGATGTCCGTGTTTGCGCCGCGATGCAGATCCTTGCCGAAATCGGGCGGGATTTGCAGGGCCATGGAGATGGAGCCGCTTTGCAGGCGGTAGTTAAGGTCTTCATCGCTGCTGATCGGCGGCTGGGTGACGAAATAGGGCGAACCTTCCAGTTCCTGAAGATAGGCGCGGCTGTCGGCTGTCCGGTCAAGATCCAGCGCAGCGTAACGCAATGAATCAACATCCATCGTAATGCCGTAACCGAACACCAGCATCAGCAAGGATGTGCCGAGCGTGGCCACGCTGAGACGGATCGGGTCGCGCATCATCTCCATGATTTCACGTTGCGCGTAGGCTATCATGCGCCGCACGGAAAAAAGGGAGGAGAAAAATCCCTGTTTCCCTGTGGTCTCTCCCGCCGCTTTCGCGATGGAAAAAGTTTCGTCTTTTTCGCCGGTTTTTTCTGCGCCGCTTTCCTGCACCGCGTCTTCCAGATAGGACACGAAAGCGTCATCGAGCGTATCGGCCCCCTTCTGGCGGCGTAAATCGTCAGGGATGCCGGTAATCAGGACTTTCCCCGCATGCATCAGGGAAATGCGGTCGCATCGCTGCGCCTCGTTCATGAAATGGGTGGAGATGAAAATCGTGACCTCGTCCTTGCGGGAAAGCTCGATCAGCAGCGCCCAGAAATTATCGCGGGCCACCGGATCGACGCCTGAAGTCGGCTCGTCAAGGATCAATATTTCCGGTTCGTGGATCACGGCGACGGCGAGGGAAAGCCGCTGGCGCACGCCGAGCGGCAAGTCGCCCGAAGAGGCGTCCTTGTATCTGGAAAGATCGAAACGGTCATAGAGCCACGCGATCCGCTTGTCTGCCGTATCTCTGGGAAGCTGAAACAGCCGGGCGTGGAGCTGCATGTTCTGGCCCACGGTAAGCTCGCCGTAAAGCGAAAAATTCTGCGACATATAGCCGATACGCTTGCGGTTTGCCATGTCGCCGGGAACAAGGGCCTCACCGAACAGGGAAGATTCGCCCTCGCTGACGGGGAGAAGGCCGGTGAGCATTTTCATGGTGGTGGTCTTGCCGCAGCCGTTGGAGCCGAGGAAGCCGAAGATCTCGCCACGGCGGATGCGGAACGACACCGCGTCGACCGCGACGAAGTCGCCGAAGCGCATGGTCAGGCCCTTGGCCTCGATGGCGATCTCGCTGTTGTCCTGCAGGGGCTGGATCACTACCTCGCGGTGGCCGCGGCGCTTTTCCTCCGGCAGCAGGGCAATGAAGGCCTGCTCCAGGCTGGCGCAGCCGGTGCGCGTGCGCAGCTCGGCCGGGCTGCCTTCGGCCAGTACCCGGCCGGCATCCATCGCCACCAGATGGTCGAAGCGCTCGGCTTCCTCCATGTAGGCGGTGGCCACCAGCACGCTCATCTGCGGGCGCTGCGCGCGGATACGCGCGATCAGCTCCCAGAACTGGTTGCGC
>CALBME010000038.1 GCA_937896295.1 uncultured Micavibrio sp.
GTGTCTGATTTTAGCGTGTAGGGGCAGGGCCTGCCGCCGTCGGCTGGCGCCGCGCAGGCATGGCCGGCGGCTGGGTGGACGCCGCAGGCGTATCGACCCATTCGATTTCCATGCGGTTTCCGTCAGCAGGAACGGGAACAGGAGCCACCGTTGCAGGATCGGGTTTGGGCGGGGCCACGCCGCTGAAAAAGGCGGTTGCACCCGCGACCGTGGTGGTGATGAACGCCTGCGCCTTTGCAGGCATGGTGGTGCGGTAGATGGATGCGGTTTTTTCACCGAATACGCCGATGAGGGATCTGTATTCATGTCCCTCGGCCTTGAGTTTGGCGCGGTGGGCAAGCTGGGCGCGGTTGATGAGGCCCTGTCCTTCGGCGCGTGCGGTTTCGCATTCCGCCACGGCCTGCGTTGCGATGGCCTGACCGCGGGTCATGCCGGCAAGGGCGGGGGACATGTTGCTGGACATGATGCCGTTGATGGTGCTGGCGACCTGCCCGAAGGTGGAGTTCGCGCCGCTGCGGAACACGTCGGGGTTGCCGCCCTGTACGCGGTTGTAATAACGCGCGTAATAATCCGCCTGTGCGGCGGACGCCTTGGGATTGAAGCGCATGTATTCGCGTTTGATCGCGGCTATGTCATTGACGCGCGTGGCGGGCGCGGCACTGGCCATGTGGCGGAAAAACTTGCTGCCGCCCGGACCCATCAACTGGACTGCGTAGTAATAGGACGCGGCATCGACCAGCGCGGCATTGCCCTTGCCTTCCAGCGCCTGGATGCTCATTTCCGGGGCTTCCTGCTGGATGTAGAGGGACATGAGTTCGCCGCCGAAGCCCGCACGGTTGGCGGAATTCAGCGCGATCAGTTCAAGCGCATTGCTTTGACGGTTCGCGTGCTTGGCGATGGTGCCGTCGCGGTCGGCGCGGTACGCCGCGCGTAGCGCATCGATACCGGATTTCAGGTCGGCCTCGTCAATCGTGGCGGTGCCGTTGGCGACGCGGGTTTCCAGCGTTTTATAGGTCGGCGTTTTGGTCGCGTAGGCAGAGAGGAGATGCAGGCGCGTCTCCATAATCATCTGGTAGCTGCCTTCGGCGGTCGAATTGCGGGCGATGGCGCGGGTGTTGTTGACGGTTTCGTAACGCGAGACGGCCAGCAGGATGGCGGGATGCACGCCAACCAGACCACCGGCGACGGCAGAGCGGTAATGGTGTTGCAGCACAGGCGTGTTGGCGGCTGTCTGCATGCCCTGCTGGAATTCGAAGTTGGTGCGGCCCTGCGGGAAAAGTTCGGACGGGCTGCAATCGCGGATTTCCATGCTGGCCAGCGGCGTGCCCGCGATGGCGGCGTTGGGCGCTTCGAACCAGTCGCCGGGGAATACAGGCACGCTGACGGTCAGCGCGGCGGCGGCGATGGCGCCGCCGAAATACATGTAACGCTGGCGGCGGTTCATTTTCAGGTAGCTGGCAACGCCGCTGACGGTTTTCGCGCCGGCCTTGCTCAAGTGCCAGGGCACCGACATGAACATGCTGGTGCCGGCAAGAATTTTTTTCGCGGCGATGCCGACATCGCTTCCGGCGCTGAGCATTTCGCTGTGGCCGAGGCGGACATATTCAGAGGCAATGTTCAGTTTATACTGTTCGTGCGTGGGCGTGGTCCATGTGAACTGGCCCAGCATCGATGTTTTCAGTTCGACCGGATCGGCCTTGCTGTTGTTCGTGCAGCGCGCGGCAAAGGTGCGCAGTTCGCGCACGGCCTTGGACACCAGTTTGGGTTCGCCGCTGTGGAGCTTGCCCTGAATGATGTCGAGTTTTTCGTCGAAGTGACGCGTGGTGCCGAGGAAAAGGTCGGCGTTTTTCTGCACATACGCCACAAGCGGGTTAGCCTTGGACACGGAAATGGCATGGAGCAGGGTGCTCAAATTGGCGCGGTCCGCCAGACGATAGGCGCGGGCGGTGGGTTCGGGGTTCTGGTCGACATGCTCCTCCGGGAAGAGCATGCGGCGGGGGGAGCCCGCCTGCGCCATGTCCTGCGGCTGTTCGTCTTCATCTTTACGGACCAAGGTGATGGGAGCAGGCATTGAAAGACCCTTTAAGTATAGAATTTCAAAAGCATAACTTTATAATATGTAAAATAAGTTAAGTCAAGAAATCATGTCACCGGGGTGAAAAGCCAAGCTATTGAAGTCATTTGATATTTTTTCGGGCTTAACGGGGCGTCATGGATGTTCTAGGATTTGCGCGATTAAAACCCCCGATTCATCAGGATTCTTACGAAATGGCCGTTCTCGTTAATAAAGATACCAAAGTCATCTGCCAGGGCTTCACCGGCGCGCAGGGCACGTTCCACTCGGAACAGGCGATCGCCTACGGCACCAAAATGGTCGGTGGCGTCACGCCGGGCAAAGGCGGGACCAAGCACCTGAACCTGCCGGTGTTCGACACGGTTGCCGATGCCGTGAAAGAAACGGGCGCCAATGCATCCGTGATTTACGTACCGCCGGCATTCGCCGCCGACGCCATCCTGGAGGCGATCGACGCGCAGATCCCGCTGGTGGTGTGCATCACCGAAGGCATTCCCGTCCTGGACATGGTCAAGGTCAAGAAGGCGCTGGCCGGTTCCAACACGCGCCTGATCGGCCCCAACTGCCCGGGCGTCATCACGCCGGGTGAATGCAAGATCGGGATCATGCCCGGTCACATTCACAAGCGCGGGAAAGTCGGCATCGTGTCGCGTTCCGGCACGCTGACCTATGAAGCCGTCGCGCAGACCACCGCCGCGGGCCTGGGCCAGACCACCTGCATCGGTATCGGCGGCGACCCCGTCAACGGCACCAACTTCGTCGACGTCTTGAAGCTGTTCCAGGACGACCCGGAGACCGAGGGCGTCATCATGATCGGCGAGATCGGCGGATCCGCCGAGGAGGACGGCGCCGCCTTC
>CALBME010000039.1 GCA_937896295.1 uncultured Micavibrio sp.
CGGGCGGATGTCGATCGGGCCAGCATGTTCAGGCGGCCGAGATAATCGCCGGATACCGGCAATATGCGGGCATCCGTGATGGCGTGCGTGGGCAGGACGTAGATCAGGCCGCCCTGTGTTGCCCGTGCAAGACATGCGAGCGCCTGAAAGTCGGCCGGTGCCGTGCGGGCGAGGGCGATGGATGCATCCGCCGCGCGTTTCCATGCGGTCTCGTACTCGGTGGCTTTAAGCCCATTAAAATTAAAGACATTGGCGACGAAGTTCGTGACCGCCTTTTGTGAGAACGGCACGTTGTCCAGCCTGTCCTCAAGGTAACGCGCCCGCGCGTCACGGTTTCCGGTAAAAGAAGGGGCTTGTGTCTGTGCCGCGAGCGGTGTCGCCGTCATCGTGAATGCGAGAACGGTGGCAATGATTTTAGGTGAGGACATTTCGTTTGCCCGTAAGGCACAGGCGGGACGCCTTGGTCACCGCATCCTTTTGTCGTGAGCCTGTGTTGATCTGCATACCATTATAGTGAATGACCAGATCGCCTGTGGTATCACGGCGGACCGATGCTTCACCGTAGGGACCCGTGCATTCGTATGTGCCTGCGGCCGCCTTTTCAAAAAATTCGGGAAATGATGACGTCTGTCCGCTACAGAAGTCACGCGCGCTGGCCTGTGCGCCGGCGGAGCTGTAAACGCCGGTCGACATGAAGCGGATACGCCCATTCGGGTTGCGGATGATCAGTTCGACCTGATTTCCGGGCAGGCTCATGACGCTGGCCGATCCGTGCAGACTGCCGCATTTGTAATCGGCGGCAAGGGGCTTTGCCTGTGACTTTGCGATCATGAATTCGCCGCCCTTTACCGCAATAGCGGCGGCGAGCGCGGCGCAGGCGGTGCCGACGACGGCCTGCTGGATACGGGTGCTTAAAGATGTCATGGGACGATTTTATTGTTTTTTCATAATTTTAGTCAAATTCAGTACCAGCAGGCTAATACAAAGCTTGACGCTTGTCATAAGGGTTTGTTATAGCTTGCTTATGCTTAACGCCGTTCAGGCCATTATTATTTCGATTAAGCTCGGCAGGATCTAATCTCCCTGCCGCCCAAAGCGGTTGCCGCGATACGCGCACCCCACCTTAGACATCTCCCCGAACATCAAATTTGAAAGCGTAACGACCATGACGACTCCTGCACATGTGTGTGCCGAAGCCACCAAAGCCCAAACTCGCCTTGCGGGTGTCCTGAACCGTACCCCCAGCATCGTGATGGATGTGCCGGGTGTGGGCGAGGTGGTGGGTAAAGATGAAACCCAGCATAACGTTAACTCTTACAAAGTGCGCGGCGCGTACAACCTGATCCAGGAATTGTTCGCACGCGGCGAGGCCAATACGGTCGTGACCGCATCCGCGGGCAATCACGCGCAGGGCGTCGCGTTTGCTGTCAGGCAGCTTGGTATGAAGGCGCGTATCTATATGCCGGTGTCTGCACCCGACATGAAAAAAGAGGCCGTGAAATTCCATGGCGGCGACAGCGTCGAAATCGTACTTGTGGGCGACAATTATAACGAAGCCGTCAAGGCCGCCGAGGCGGATGCCGTGCGCAGCAACGCGCCTTATATCCCGGCGTTTGACAATCTGCACACGATTGCCGGACAGGCGACGATGGCGCTTGAGGTTGTTGACGATAACAAAGGCAAGGCGCCGTTCGATGTCATTTTCCTGCAAATCGGCGGGGGCGGCATGGCCGCCGGTGTTTCGTCCGTGCTGCAGCAGGCGTATCCGCATGCGCTGATCATCGGGGTTGAGGGCGAAGACCAGGCCTGTATGAAAGCCGCGTTTGATGCGGGCGATCTTGTTACCCTGCCGCAGGTGGACGGGTATTGCGACGGTACCGCGGTTACGCGTGCGGGCGAAGTCACGTTTGAGGTCTGCCAGCAGACGTTGAATGGCGGGGTCATGACCGTCAGCAATGACGACGTGCGCGCGGCGATCGACCTGATCTGGCGCAAGACGCACCGACTGGTGGAGCCTTCGGGTGCCATGGGTGTGGCGGGCCTGATGAAATGGGCGCGTGAAAACCCTGAAACCGCCAAAACCGCGCGTGTCCTGACCGTTCTGTCAGGCGCGAACATGGATCTGCGTAAACTGAAACCCATGTTCGAGGACGCCGCCGGCAGCAAGCCCGAGCTGCGCCACCTGCGTCTTGAAATCAATGAGCGTAACGGCAGCCTGCTGCAGCTGGTCGAAACATGTTTCGTCGATGTGAATATTCAAGGGTTTCAGTACGCCAAGATCGACAATGACCGCGCGTGGCCGGTCGTTACGTTCGAGGCAGATAATGCCAAGATGGCGCAGATCGCCAAATGCCTGCGTTCCAGCAAGGTAAAATTCCGCGACGTAACGGGTGCGCAGGACGTGAATTACAGCGTCCTGCCCTACAACCCGGCGCTGTGGCGCAATCCGTTGCTTTTGACCGTGGCGTTCCCGGAACGCAAAGGCGCTTTGCGCGAATTCATGCGCACGGTGCAGCCACACGCGAATGTCTGCTATTTTAAATACGCGTATTCCGGCGGGGAAAGCAGCACGGCGCTGATGGGGTTCGAACTGAAACCGCACCACAGCCAGGCCAAATTCCTTGAAGCCATCAAGGCGGCGCCAGTCAGCGTTCAGCGTGTCGCCAACGATACGCGCCGCAACATGCTGTACCGGTCGCTTACGGCTTAATGGTGGTGATGGCCGTGGTCGTGCATCCAGTGCAGGGCTGCCTTGAGGCGGTTCATCACTTCGCCCTGGCCGAGAATTTCAGCGGCCTTTGCAATCGGCGGTGATGTCATGGTGCCGCACAGCGCGGCACGGAAAGGCATCATTACCTTTGCCAGTTTGCCTGCGTATTTCTCATCCGCGATGGCCTTCAGAGCCGCTTCGATCTGATCGGCCTTAAAGTCTGCACCCAGACGCGCAAGCGCGTCATAAATGTAATGCATGGCGTGATGCGCATCGTGGTCGTGCAGGGTGTGCGCGGCCTTTTCATCGTATTCGAACGGCGCGTCCTTCAGGTACACCTGCGCATCCGTGTTCAGTTGCACCACCGTTGCGGCGCGTGATTTCAGGTCGGGCATGCCTTTGATCAGGCGTTCACGATGCGTGGCATCGGTCGAACCGATACGTTCCAGAACCATGCCGGCCAGCCGCGCGTCATCGGCCAGTTTCATGTAGTGCGCGTTGATATGGTCCAGTTTTTTTGTGTCAAGACGGGAGGGGCCGGCATTGACGTCAGTCAGTTCAAACCACTGCGTGGCCTGTTCCTTGGTGAAAATTTCGTCATCACCGTGGCTCCAGCCCAGACGCAGGAGGTAATTGCACAGGGCTTCGGGCAGGTAGCCCATTTCTTTGAATTCCATTGCGCCCTGCGCGCCGTGGCGTTTTGAAAGCTTGGCGCCGTCGGCGCCGTGGATCAGCGGGATATGTGCGAATTGCGGCACGGTCCATCCCATTGCCTCGAAAATCATTTTCTGGCGGAAGGTGTTGTTGAGGTGGTCGTCACCGCGCACGACGTGCGTTACGCCCATATCATGATCGTCGACGACGACGGCATGCATATAGGTGGGCGTGCCGTCTGAGCGCAGCAGGATCATGTCGTCCAGCTGGCTGTTGGGTACGCGGACCTCGCCCTGTACCAGATCGTTGACGACGCTGTCGCCGTCGAGTGGCGCCTTGATGCGGATGACAGGTTTGACGCCAGCGGGCGCCGTTGCCGGGTCGCGGTCCCGCCAGAAACGGTTGTATCGCGGCTGCTCGCCCTTGGCCAAGGCCTCGGCGCGCATGGCGTCCAGTTCTTCCGGCGTGCAGTAGCAGTAATACGCCTTGCCCATGGCCAGTAATTCGCGCGCGACTTCGGCGTGACGCGCTTCGCGCGCGGACTGCATGACGGGTTCTCCGTCCCAGTCGATGCCAAGCCATTTAAGGTCGCGGAAAATCGCCTCCACCGCCTCGGGTGTCGATCGTGCCTTGTCCGTATCCTCGACCCGCAGCAGGAATTTGCCGCCCACATGGCGCGTATAGCACCAGTTGAACAGGGCTGTGCGGGCGCTGCCGATATGGAGCATGCCGGTGGGCGAGGGGGCGAAACGGGTTACGACAGTCATGGGCTTGCCTTGGCTTTAGGATCAGGTATCAGTGTTATAAATGCTGGGGGTCCTTAAAACAATCACGGAAGAATGGCGCGAACACTGGCGTCCCTCGCGGGACCGGGTGTTGTGGGCGCCGGTATTCCTGGCGGCTGGAATCTGCCTGTATTTCGCCCTTTTACGCGAGCCTGCCGCGTGGACCGGCGCCGGGGCTGCGGCCATTTTTGCGGGTATGGCGCTTGCGGCCTCCCGCCGGGCGCCCGCGCTGGCCTATCCCTTGACCGGCCTGTTCCTGGTCGCGTTGGGGTTCGCGATTGCGCAGGTCCGCACCGACATGGTGTCGTCGCCCCTGTTGGAGAGGGAAATCAATTACACCCGCGTCGAGGGGCGCGTACGGGACATTACGGTCGCCGATATCAATCCCAAGACCGGACGCCAGCGATCGAAAAAGGTTACGCTGGATTCCCTTATCATCGAAAAACTTCCGCCCGAGGCGACGCCGCGCAGCATCCGCCTGACCACTTATCACGTCCCGGACAGCGTGGTGCCCGGCGACCGCATTGCCATGCTTGCCCATCTGATGCCGCCATCAGGGCCGGTGGCTCCGAACGGCTTTTCGTACCGGCAGATGGCGTTCTTCGAGCAGCTGGGCGCAACCGGATTCACGATGGGGCATTTCGAGGCGATCGCAAAGGCCGATGCGCCGAAGCAGGTATGGTTCAATGCCCTGCGCCAGAAAATCGCGGCGCGTATCTCCGGGGAAATGCCGCACCCGCAAAGTGCCGTGACCACGGCGCTTCTGGCTGGGGAGCGGTCGAGCATTCCCGAACCCATCAATGACAGCTTGCGCGACAGCGGCCTTTACCACCTGCTGTCCATTTCCGGTCTGCACGTGGCGATCGTGTGCGGTGTCACATTTTTCGCACTGCGTTTCCTGATGGCGCTGTTTCCGTGGATGGCGCTGAATATTCCGATCAAGAAAATCGCAGCCGGTGTCGCGCTGGCCGCAGGATTATTTTATTCGATGCTGGCGGGCATGCCGGTACCGACGGAACGCGCCATGTTCATGACGGGGCTTGCCCTGCTGGCCGTGATGCTGGACCGTGCGGCCATGTCGATGCGCACCATCGCGCTGGCGGCATTTTTTGTCCTGCTGATCCAGCCGGAAAGCGTGACAGGCGCGTCGTTTCAGCTGTCCTTCGCCGCAGTCCTTTCCATGATCGCGTTTTATGAAGGCGCCGGGCGCAGATGGGGCGTGGCCAGCCGTGACGATGGATGGATCCGGCGGCTGTTTGTCTATTTCCTTGGAATCATCGTCACGACGGTGCTGGTCAGTCTGGCGACATTGCCGGCCATTTTACATCATTTCGGGCGGTTTCAGATCCTGGGTGTGATTGCGAATGCGGTCGCCATTCCGCTGACGTCGTTCGTGGTGATGCCCGCAGGGATGGCCGCCATGCTTTTGATGCCGTTGCATCTGGAAGGGCCTTTCCTGAAAATCGCCGGCCTTGGGATTGACGGTACGCTATGGATCGCGCGGGAGGTCGCCGCGATGCCGCACGCGACGGCGGCGTGGCCCAACCTGCCCGCCGGCTGGTACGCGGGTGCCATGGCCGGTTTTCTGATGATCTGCCTGTGGCGGGGGCGCGCGCGCTGGATCGGCGTGCCGGTGATGGTGCTGGCCATTGTGCTGGGCCTGCATTTCGGTGCGCGGCCGGTGGCAATGATCAATGATACGGGGACGGCGCTGGGCGTGTCCGGCGGCGGGCAGATCGCCTATTTTGGGCGCGCGCCGGGCAAGTTCGAGAAGGACAACTGGAAAAGCGTCTGGGGCGGTGTCGAGTTCAATGACGGCAAGATCGTCAAGGACGCGTTGTGGCAATCGGGTGATGTGAGTGTGTCGTGCGACGACTGGGCGTGCCGGATCGTGCGCAGCGGCCAGCCGCAGGGCGTAAGCGTGGTGCGCCATGCCAGCGTCCTGCCGGAGGAATGCAACTGGGCGCAGATGGTCGTGACTTTGGACAAGGCGATCAGCGATGCGCGTCAGGAACACTGCGCCGCCCGGATGGTGCCGATATGGGACATCATGCGCGGCGGCGGCATGGCGCTGTATGCAGACGCGAAAGGATGGCACGCCGAACCGTTCACGCCGGAGGGCGAGCGACGGCCATGGACGTTGCGCCCGCAGGCGCGATAAAGCGCGTTATCAATGATACTGGCGGTAAATGCCTGACAGAATGCCCTGAACCTGTACGCGGCCGCCTTCAAAGGTGCGGATTTCGTAGTCAGGATTTTCAGGGATGAGGTCGATATGGCTGCCGCGGCGGCGCAGGCGTTTGAGCGTGACTTCCTGATCGTCCACGAGGGCGACGACGATATCGCCGTCATGCGCCGTATTCGCCTTTTTAATCACGGCGACGTCCTGGTTCATGATACCCGCGTCTTTCATGGAATCGCCGTCGACGATCAGGGCGTAGAAATCACCCTTGCCGAGCATGGAAGACGGCATGTCGATGCTCTGCCCGTCATGGCGGATGGCTTCGATGGGCGTACCGGCGGCAATTTTGCCGAGCAGAGGAATGGATGAAACCAGCTGGCGGTCGGCCTGCGCGCGATAGGAAGACAGGTCGGTAACGAGGCGCGCCTTCTGTGCGACTTCGGAATGGTCGCTGGCGCCGGGCGTATAGCCCTCAGGCAGGCGGCGGACATGAAGCGCGCGGGCACGGTTGGGCAGGCGTTCGAGGAAACCGCGTTCGACCAGTGCCTCGATCAGGCGGTGAATGCCGGATTTGGATTTAAGATCCAGCGCGTCCTTCATTTCGTCGAAGGACGGGGCCAGATCACCCTCCGCCATTTTTTCATGAATAAAGATCAGCAGGTCGCGCTGTTTCTTGGTTAACATGGTATTCCCCTTATAAATGCTAATATATTCTCTATATGTTCTAGCTCTGTTCCGCTAGAAAGTCAACAGGGCTGCGCCGGGGTCGGGCTGGGTCATGAACGCCTCGCCGATCAGGAAGCCCTTAAAGCCGCTTTTCTTCAGCGTTTTCATGTCTTCTGAGGAGCGGATGCCGGACTCCGATACGGCCAGCCGGCCGGCCGGAATATGGGCGATCAGATCGTAAGATGTCTGCAGATCGACCTTCAGAGTCTTCAGATTCCGGTTGTTGATTCCCAGGATGGCATCATCGGCGCGCAGGTTCAGGGCGCGCATCAGTTCGGGTTTGTCATGCACTTCGATCAGGACGTCCATGTCAAAGCCGCGGGCGGCGTCGTATAGTTCCTGTGCGGTCTGGTCGCCCACGGCGGCCATGATGATGAGAATGCAGTCGGCGCCCAGCATGCGGGCTTCGCCCACCTGCCACGGGTCGATCATGAAATCCTTGCGCAGGGCGGGTAAAAGGCAGGCGCCCCGCGCGGCGACCAGGTCAGTGTCCTGACCTTTGAAATACGGTTCATCCGTCAGAACGGAAATGCATGACGCGCCCGCCGACTGGTACTGCGTGGCGTGAAGGGCGGGGTCGAAATTTTCACGCAGGATACCCTTGGACGGCGATGCCTTTTTGATTTCCGCGATGATCCCTGACCCGGTTGTCAGCGCGTTTTTAAAACCGCGCACGGGCGAAAGCCGGCTGAAATCCAGTTTGCGTTTGACCGCGTCGACATGTTTGCGTTTATCGGCGCAGATTTTGGCAAGAACGTCGGTCATGACACGCTTTTCTTATAGGTTTCGAGAAGCCGGGCGGCAGCACCCGATTGCAGGGCGGCGCGCGCATTTGCGACACCAGATTTAAGATCGGGCGTCGCGCCCGCCATCACCAGAACGGCGGCGGCATTGGCGCAGACCGTATCGGCGTAGGCACCCTGTTCGCCGCCAAGCAAACGGGTCAGTGCGGCGGCGTTATAGACGGCGTCGCCGCCGCGAATATCTTCGTAGCTGCATGCGGGCAGGCCGAAATCATACGCGGTAAATGTGCCTTGCGTGATATGGCCGTCTTTCAGAATGGCGGCGTGGGTGGTGCCGCTTAAAGTGATTTCATCGAGGCCGTCGCTATGAACGATCCACGCGCTTTCCGCGCCGAGTTTTTGCAAGGCCTGCGCCAGCGGCACCAGATACCGGGTGTCGAACACGCCCACCAGCTGGCGGCGGACGCCGGCGGGATTGGCAAGCGGACCCAGCAGGTTGAAAATGGTGCGTCGGCCTATGGCCTTACGCACCGGCGCGACATGGGCCATGGCCTGATGATGCATGGGCGCCATCAGGAAGCAGAAGCCGATATCATCCAGTGCATCTTCCAGCGCATCGCACGATACGTTCAGGTTGACGCCCAGCGCCTCGAGCACGTCGGCGGCGCCGGAGGGCGAGGTATGCGAACGATTGCCGTGCTTGGCGGCAGGAACGCCGCAGGCGGCTACCACCAGCGCCACGGCAGTGGAAATGTTAAGCGTGTGCCTGCCACAACCGCCAGTGCCGCAGCAATCCACCGCGCCGTCCGGTGCGATCAGCCCGGTGACGTGGCGGCGCATGGCCCGTGCCGCGCCGACCAGATCGTCCACCGTTTCACCACGATCGGCGAGGGCGGCCAGATACGCGGTCATCTCGTCCGGTTTCATGTCGCCGGAGAGCATGGCGTTGATGGCGGTTTCGGTGTTCATAGTGTTTTCAGGAAGTTTTTCAGCATGTCGTGGCCATGCCGGGTCATGATGCTTTCGGGGTGAAACTGCACGCCGTGAATGGGCAGGGTGGCATGATGCAGGCCCATGATGACGCCGTCGGACGATTCCGCCGTGACGTGCAGGTCTTTTGGCAGGGTTTCGCGTTCGACCGCCAGCGAATGATAGCGCGTGACTTCGATGGGGCTGGGCAGGCCTGCAAAGACCGATGCGCCGCCATGCGTGATCATGGACGTCTTGCCGTGCACGGGTGCGGGCGCGCGCACGACTTTACCTCCAAATGCCTGACCAATGGCCTGATGGCCGAGGCATACGCCCAGCAGCGGCGTTTTTGTTTTTGCGGCCATGCCGATCATTTCCAGACAAATGCCGGCATGGTCGGGGTCGGACGGTCCTGGCGAGATCACGAGTCCTTGCGGTTTTTTTGCCATTACGGCATCGACGGTGATCTGGTCGTTACGGTGCACTTCAACTTCCGCGCCCAGATCGCCCAGGTACTGCACAAGGTTGAAGGTGAAGCTGTCGTAATTGTCGATGAGGATGATCATGACTGCACCTTTGAGAGATCGATCGCATCCTGTGCGGCGCGCAGGATGGCCTTGGCCTTGTTCACGCATTCCTGATGTTCGGATTCCGGCACGCTGTCGGCGACGATACCGGCGCCCGCCTGAACGTAGAGCCTGCCGTCTTTCAGCAGCGCGGTACGCAGGGCGATGCATGTATCGACGTCGCCATTCCCATCGAGATAGCCGATACAGCCCGCGTAAAAAGACCGGCGTTCGGATTCCAGCGCGTCGATGATCTGCATTGCGCGGATTTTGGGGGCGCCAGACACGGTGCCGGCGGGGAATCCAGCGAACAGGGCGTCCAGCGGGTGGATGTCGGTGCGTAATGTGCCCTCGACATTCGAGACGATGTGCATGACGTGGCTGTATTTTTCGACGTTGAACTGTTCGGTTACGCGCACAGAACCCGTCTTTGCCACGCGTCCCACGTCGTTGCGGCCCAGATCAAGGAGCATCAGGTGTTCGGCGCGTTCCTTGGGGTCGGCTAGAAGTTCGGTGGCGAGGCTCGCATCCTCGGCCTTGTCGCGGCCGCGCTTGCGCGTGCCGGCGATGGGACGGATGGTCACTTCGCCCTTGCGCACGCGCACCATGATTTCCGGGGACGAGGCGATGAGCGAAAAACCGTCCAGCGTCATCAGCACCAGGAACGGCGACGGATTCAGGCGGCGCAAACTGCGGTAAAGCTCAGCCGCCGGCAAATCAAAAGGCGCGGAAAAACGTTGCGAGAGGACAACCTGAAAAATTTCGCCGGCGGTAATGTCTTCCTTCGCGCGGACAACCATGGATTTGTAATCGTCCTCGGACGTGTGCGCGGTGACGGGCAGGGGGTTGGATACGGAAGATCCCTTTTCGGGTAATGGCATCTCCCCGCGCAGCAGCGTGTTTTTCACGGTGGTCAGGCGTGAAACGGCGGCATCATATGCCGCGTCGGCATCACCCGATGCGTTCCGTACCGGCACCGACAGGTGCACGACCTGGCGAATATTATCGAAGACCGCCATCAGGGTCGGCCGCATCATGACGCTGTCGGGAATGTTGATGATATCCGGTTTCGTATCGGGGACGGATGGTTCGACATGATGGATCATGCCATAGCCCATATAGCCGAACATGCCCGAGGCCAGCATGGGCGGCGCGTCTTCGGGTACGATGTCGATACGGCTGTCGGCGACCAGTTTTTTGAGTTCGGCGACAGGGCTTTCCTGTGACGTCCAGATGATGTCCGGGTCCATGCCGATGGCGGAATAACGCCCCAGCACTTCGCCGCCGGTCACGGATTCCAGCAGGACGGAATATTTACCGCCCTTCGTCAGGCGCAGATAGGCGGAGACGGGCGTCAGCGTGTCGGCGATGAGCGCGAGCGTTACAAGCTGCGATTTTCCGGCCCTGAAATGGTCCGTGAATGTCGCCCGGTCAGGCGATATGGCCCCCAATGGCTGATCATTGGGCATCTTGGCTGTCCGGGCCGTACATGGCTTCGAGATTCTTGGTTTTGATTTCGACGTCGTGACGTTCGCGCAGGTCCGCGAAATACAGGCTGGCGACGGCCTGCTGCATCTGCTGCTGGATCAGTGTGCGGTCATTGGCGTCAAGCTGGCCGGTGCCGGCGTCTGGGATGCGTGCATCGATGACGCGCGCAAGGATGACGCCGCCTTCGGTCGGCACCTTCACAACCGCGCTCAAGTCCGTTTCGTCGAACAAGCGGGTCAGGGCGATTGGGTCATTAAGACCCGCGATCTTGGACGAACGGCTGACATCGCGCGCAGTTTTAAGGATGGCGCCGATTTCCTTCGCGGCGGTCGGAAAATCTTTTTCGCCGCGCGAGATTTCGGTCATCAGCCTGTCGACCATGGCGTTCATGCCGGTGCGGCGCTGTTCTTCCATGTATTTTTTCATGACCTCGTCTTTTACCTCGGCCAGGTCGCGGTCACGCGTCGGACGCACGCTGTCGATCATGAAGGCGGCGTAGGTGTTTTCGTTCAACTGCGAGAAATCGCCTGTTTCGCCTTCCATCAGTTCGAACAGCGACGACAGCACGTCCTTGTTCTGTGACAGCGTGGTCAGCAGCGGGTCTTTGTCGTCGCTTTTGAAATTACCCTGCACGTCGATGGGGCCGATCGTGCGGACGTTCAGGTTCATTTCCTGCGCGATCTGATCGAGTGTCTGACCCGATCCCAGCCCTTCGTTGATCTTGGCGATGCGGGATTCCATTTCCGTGTGGATGGCGTCGGATTCCAGTTCCTTGCGCAGGTCGCCCTGCACTTCGGCAAAGCCTTGCGTGCGGGCCCCTGTCGATGACATGACGCGGATCACGTGCCAGCCCAGCGGCGTCTGGATGGGGTTAAGTGTGGTGCCGATTTTGGCGGAAAAGATCGGGCCGGACAATTCGGGCGGCAGGCCCGTGCTGTCGACTTCGGCGGCGTCGCGGTACGAAGCGGGCGCGATGCTTTTCAGCGATTTGCCCTTGCGGGCCTGCGCGGCTGCGTCCTGCGCCTTGGCTTCGTCCGTCAGGACAATCTGTTCGATCTTACGGCGTTCGCCGACGTGAAACTGGTCCTTGCGTTCCTCGTATGCCGTGCGCACGTCGGCGTCGCTGACCTTGGCATAGGATTTGACGTCGTCCGACGAAAGCACGATTGCCTTGAAGGTGCGTTCCTCGGGAACCAGATACTGGTCTTTGATGGTTTCGTAGTAGGTTTTGAGCTGTTCGTCGTCGGGGTGGATGCTGCCCGCGGCCAGTTCGGGCGTGATGGTAAAGAATACGACATCGCGGCGTTCGGCGTTGTAACGTGCCATCGCTTCCTGCGTCAGTTGCGGCACGTAATGCGCGGCGGCCTTGAGCGGCGCCTGCATCAGGCTGACGGTGATGTCCTGGCGCAGACCTTGAGTCAGCTGTGCTTCGGTCATCTGCTGCGCCTGAAGAAGGCGGTTGAGCGCATCCTGCGGTTTTTCACCGGGCTGGATCTGCGCCTTGATCATATCGTGAACGCGGGCGGCGAGATCGGCGCGGCTGAGGATCAGGCCTTCGTCCAGGGCTTCCTGGCGCAGGGCTTCGCGCATGACCATGTCATCCAGCAGGCTGCGTAGAAGGCCGAATTTGTAGGCTTCCTGCAGGTTCATGTTCTGGGCCTGCAGGGCGGGGCGGGCATTGCGTTCGAACATTGGCTGGTCGATCTTGACCCCGCCGACCTTGGCGAGCGTGCGGTCCATGCCCAGGCCGTTGCGGAATACGCCGTTCACGTCCATGAACACCATGCCGAGGGAGGCGAGGAGAACGAACCCCAGCGCTATGAATTTGACGGCCTTGGCACCTTTGCCTTCGCGGAAGCTGTTAAGCATTGTCTGTTGCGCACCTTGTAAAAATGATTCCGGCACTATAAACACCCCGTATGGCTATGAAAAGAACCCCCTTTGTCGCCGGTAACTGGAAGATGAACGGAACCCGCGAGGGCGCCGTGAAACTTTCCGCCGCCATCAAGCCGCAAAACGGCATCGATGTTGTCCTGTGTCCGCCTTTTCCGCACATTTCCGTCCTTGTCGGGACCTGCGCCATCGGCGCACAGGATGTGTCGGCCCATGACGAGGGCGCCTATACGGGCGAGGTATCGGCCGGAATGCTGGCCGATATGGGCTGCAAATACGCCATTGTCGGCCATTCTGAACGCCGCCAGTACCATAACGAGAGCGATGCGCTTGTCTGCGCCAAGGCGGCCAAGGCCATCGGTGCCGGTCTTGTCCCGATTATCTGTGTGGGTGAAACCCGCGCCGAGCGCGAGGCGGGCCAGACCGCAAAGGTCATTGAAACGCAGATTGCGGGCTCAATCCCGCCCTCGGCGACCGGGGCCAATATCGTCGTCGCGTACGAGCCGGTCTGGGCCATCGGCACCGGGCTTGTGGCCACGACGGACCAGATCGCAGAAGTCCATGGACAGATTCGGTCCCTGCTGGAAAACCGGCTTGCGGATGGCGCGGTTTTACGCATTATATACGGCGGCTCGGTCAAACCCGACAATGCCGCGGAAATCCTGGGTTTGGCGGATGTGGACGGGGCCCTGGTCGGGGGCGCTTCCCTCAAGGCCGAAAGCTTTCTTGAAATTATCAAAGCAGTGAAGGTATAAGTACGCGCGATGCATGAGGTTGTTCTAGTCATTCACCTGATCCTGGCCCTGGCGATTATCGTCCTGGTCCTGATCCAGCGCTCCTCCGGGGGCGGTCTTGGTATCGGCGGCGGTTCCGGCGGCCTTGGCGATTTCGCCACTGCGCGCGGTGCGGCCAACGCCCTGACCAAAGCCACCACCATCTGCGCCTTCGCCTTTTTCGCAACATCCCTGACGCTGGCCTATATGGGCAAGGGCGCCATTGGCAGCGGCGGTCTTCTTTCCGGCTATACCAGTGAATCGCCGGTTGCGCCGGGTGCCGCGCCCGCCATGCCGGGTTCGCCTGCGGATACGATTACCGAGCCTGCCAAGGCAGATACGCCGGCACCGGCCAAAACCCCCGAACCACCGATTTCTAAAAAATGACGCGATATATCTTTATTACAGGCGGGGTTGTTTCTTCTTTAGGGAAGGGCCTCGCCGCCTCCGCTATTGGCGCGCTTTTGCAGGCCCGCGGCTTTACCGTTCGCCTTGCCAAGATGGACCCGTACCTCAACGTCGATCCCGGCACCATGTCGCCGTTCCAGCACGGCGAAGTGTTCGTGACCGACGACGGCGCAGAAACCGACCTGGACCTGGGGCATTACGAACGTTTCACCGGGCGTTCCGCCAACAAGAACGATTCCATATCGGCCGGACGCATTTTCATGAACGTGCTGCAGCGCGAACGCCGCGGCGACTATCTGGGCGCCACCATTCAGGTCATTCCGCACATCACCGATGAAATCAAAAACTTCATCCGGGAAAAAGACGGCTCGGCCGATTTTGTGCTGGTCGAGATCGGCGGCACGGTCGGTGACATTGAATCCCTGCCGTTCCTTGAGGCGATCCGCCAGTTCGGCAACGAAGTGGGCGAGGCACGCGCCCTGTTCATTCATACCACGCTGTTGCCGTATATCGCGGCGGCGGGCGAACTGAAAACCAAGCCGACGCAGCATTCGGTCAAGGAACTCCTTTCTGTCGGTATCCGTCCGCGCATCCTGCTGTGCCGTGCCGACCGCGAAATTCCAGAAGACGAACAGCGTAAAATCGCCCTGTTCTGCAATATCGAACCGCAATGCGTGATCCCGGCGCTGGACGTCAAATCCATTTACGAAGTGCCGCTGTCTTACGGTCGTGAAGGACTGGATACGCAGATCCTGCGCTGCTTCAACATGGAAACCAAGGCGCCCAACCTCAAGGTATGGGAAGATATCAATCACCGGATCTTGAATCCGGAAGGTCATGTGCGCATCGGAATCGTGGGCAAATACACCGAACTGACCGACAGCTATAAATCCCTGAACGAGGCGCTTGTGCATGGCGGTATCGCCAACAATGTCTCTGTCGATCTGGTTTTCATCGAAGCCGAGAAGTTCGAAAAAGAGGACGAGGCGATCAGCGCGCTGGAAAACGTCAACGGCATCCTGGTGCCCGGCGGGTTCGGACAGCGCGGCACGGAAGGCATGATCAAGGCCGTGGAATTCGCACGTACCCGTAAAATTCCTTATTACGGTATTTGTTTCGGCATGCAGATGGCTGTCATCGAAGGTGTGCGCAACCTGTGCGGCATCAAGGATGCAAGCTCGACCGAATTCGGTGAAACGAAAGAGCCGGTCGTCGGTCTGATGACCGAATGGATGAAAGGTAACGAGCTGGAAGAACGCAAGGCTGCCGGTGATCTGGGCGGGACCATGCGCCTTGGCGCGTTCCCGGCATCGCTCAAGGCCGGGTCGCGTGCCGCGCAGGCCTATGGCAGCACCGAAATCAGCGAGCGTCATCGCCACCGGTACGAGGTGAATACCCATTACAAGGCCGGTCTGGAAGACAAGGGCATGGTGTTCTCGGGCATGAGTCCTGACAACAAACTTCCTGAAATCGTCGAATACCCGGATCACCCGTGGTTCGTGGGCGTCCAGTTCCACCCTGAACTGAAATCCAAGCCGTTCGATCCGCACCCGTTGTTCGTGTCGTTCATCCGCGCGGCGCTGGACCAGTCGCGGCTGGTCTGACGGGTTAATTTTCCATATCTTTTGATTCTTTGCTCTGTCTGCCCGCCCGCAGATTGAGGTCATGCCCCGTTTATGGGACCATGGTGGTTGATGGGTCGTTTCGTTTCCCACCGCCGGTCCGTTCTGGTCCGGCTTGTTTTCGTGAACATTGTTCTCTGTGCTTTAGCGGGAACGATGCCCTATGCGTTTGCGCAGGTCGTTCCCGATCAGATTCCCGGCCCCGCCGATGCCAACCGTATCGCGCCGCAGCCGCAGAAGGCCCCGCCGGAACAGGGGCAGGCCATTCGCGTTGATGGCGATACCCTTCCATCCACGGCCATACCCGAAGGCGCAGACCAGATTCACCTTACGCTTGAGGGTGTGTCGTTTGAAAACGTCACGGCCTTTACGCCGGCTGAACTCAACGCGCTGTACGCCACGCATATAGGGCAGGACATTACGCTGAATACGGTATACGAAATCGCCGATGCGCTGACGCGCCTGTACCGCGCGCGGGGGTATTTCCTGTCCATGGCATATGTGCCGGATCAGAAAATCGGTGGCGGCAAGGTGAAGATCGCGGCGATCGAAGGCCATATCGCTCAGGTTGAATTGGAAAAGGGCGCTGTACAACGCAACGTATTGTCGCAGTACATTCAGCGCCTTTATTCCTACAAGCCTGTAAAATCGGACCAGCTGGAAAGCTTTCTGCTGCGTATCAATGATCTTCCGGGTGCTGATTACCGCGCCGTGCTTGCGCAAATGCCTGAAGGTAATCCCGGTTCGGTGAAGCTTGTGCTGATGCCGTCTGACGAAAAGGGGCGGGGGCAGATCAGCTTCGATAATTTTGGATCGCGCTATCTCGGCCCGCATGAACTTTCGATTTTCTATTCAAAAAGTTTCATACCGATGACGACCACCTCGTTATCCGCGCTGACGTCACTGCCGACCAAGGAATTGCGTTATTTCACGGCTGAGCAAAGCGTGACGGTGGCGCCCGATGTGCGCGTCA
>CALBME010000040.1 GCA_937896295.1 uncultured Micavibrio sp.
GGCGGGCACGTCGCGGCTAATCACCGCACCAGCCCCGACGAAGGCGTATTCACCCACCGTGCTGCCGCAGACGATGGTGCAGTTGGCGCCCAGCGTCGCGCCGCGCCGCACCCGCGTGCGCCGGTACTCGTGCTTGCGCGGCACCGCCGAGCGCGGGTTCAGCACGTTGGTGAAGACCATGCTCGGGCCGCAGAACACGTCGTCTTCCAGCATCACGCCTTTGTACAATGAAACGTTGTTCTGTACCTTGCACCCGTCGCCGATCGTAACGTCCGGCCCGATCATGACGTTCTGCCCGATGACGCAGCGCGCGCCGATGGTGGTGCCTTTGATGATGTGGGAAAAATGCCAGATTTTCGTACCTGCGCCGATGGTGCATCCATCATCGACATAGGCGCTTTCATGGACGGTAAAATCGCTCATTTTACGCCGCCTGTGCGGGGTTGCGCAGGGCGCTTGCATCCGCATCCTGCATCACTTTCAGCACGCGTAAACCTTCGCGTCCATCGGTATTCGGGGTTTTGCCCGTCGCCATGCACATGGCGAAATGCCGGATTTCTTCAGCCAGCGGGGCCGCGTCAGGCAGCGGCACATACGCGGCTTCCGCCTTGTGCATGACCGGCTGGCCCTTGTCGAAGGTGACGCTGTTTTTATAAAGCGCCAGCTTCTGGGCCATCGGTAATGTGTCGTCAAACACCGCCATGGCCGCGTCGCCGACAACGACCAGCTTCTGTTCCTTGAACGGGTTCAGCCACGAGGCGTGGATATGCCCGCCCAGCCCGCCGCCGAAATCGAACTGCACGATGGCGGTGCTGGCGATGTCGCTCTGGGCAAGGCCGTTGAAATACTGCGCGTTGACGGCAACCGGTTCCCGGCCCGCAAGGGACAGGATCATCGATACGTCATGCGGCGCGAAAGACCAGAACACGTTCTCTTCCGTGCGCACGCGCCCGAAATTCAGGCGGTTCGATGCGATGTGACGCAAATGGCCAAGCGTGCCTTTGGCGATCAGGTCTTTCAGCGCGATAAAGGCAGGGTGGTATTGCAGCACATGTCCGACCATCAGGACGCGCCCGGCCTTGTCGGCGGCGTTCACCATGCTCTGCGCATCGTCGATGGAAAGGGCGATGGGCTTTTCCACCAGCACATGCTTGCCCGCGGCAAGGGCGGCCAGCGCCATGCGGGCATGCAGGGGCGCGGGCGTGGCCAGAATGATGCCGGCAATACCGTCGTCTTTCAGGACGTCTTCGAAGGTAAGGCCGCGCACGTTGTATTTCTGCGCGAAATCCTGGGTGCGTTGCGGGTCGTAATCGGATACGGCATACAGCGCGCCCAGTTCGTGCGCGGTGCGCACATGGTTCTGGCCCCACGCACCGCAACCGACGACGGCGATGTTGCGCACGATATCCATCATGCCTTGACGACGTTGTCGCGTTTATGACCCGACATCGCGTTACGCGTGTCGATGACCAGTTTGGCATGCTGGCTGATCAGGGCGTAATCGACATTGTCGTGCTCGGTCACGATCACGACGGCGTCGAACGATGCGATCGTCGCGGCGTCCAGCGCAATCGACTTGCGACCGGCATATTCCGGGTGTTCGCGCGTATTGGGAATCACCGGCACCCACGTATCGTGGTATTCGATATGCGCGCCACGCGCCTCAAGGATGTCGATAAGCTTGAGGGTAGGGGTCTCGCGCATGTCGTCGACGTTCTTCTTGTACGCCATGCCCACCAGCAGAAGCCGCGACCCCGCGATGGATTTCTGGAAGCGCGTGGACAGTGCCTCGGCCAGCTTGCCGACCACATATTTGGGCATGCCGGCAATGATCTCGCCCGCCAGTTCGATGAACTTGGTGTTCAGCTCGAATTCGCGCGCCTTCCAGGTCAGGTAGAACGGATCGATGGGAATGCAGTGACCGCCAAGGCCCGGGCCCGGATAGAACGGCATGAAACCGAACGGCTTGGTCGCCGCCGCGTTGATGACCTCCCACACGTCGATGCCCATGGCGTCGTAGACGACCTTGAGTTCATTCACCAGCGCGATGTTGATCGAACGGAAAATGTTTTCGGTCAGTTTGACCGCCTCGGCCGTATCGGGGCTGGAGACGATGGCGGTTTTATGAATGAAACCGCGATACAGCGCATCGGCCAGCTTGGTGGCTTCTGCGCCGTCGCCGCCGACGACCTTGGTGATGGTGTGCGTATTGAAGTTCGGATTGCCCGGATCTTCGCGTTCAGGCGAAAACGCGGCGAAGAAATCCTGGCGCGATTTTAAGTTCGACCCCTTTTCCAGCAGGGGAATCATGACTTCGCGCGTGGTGCCCGGCCATGTGGTCGATTCAAGAATGACGATCTGGCCGCGCTTGATGTGCGGGGCGATGATCTTGGATGTCTGTTCGATATACGACAGGTCCGGATCGCGGTGCTTGGTCAGCGGCGTGGGCAGGCAGATGATGATGGCGTCGGCCTTGCTGACATGGCTTAAGTCGGACTCGACCGTGAACTTGCCCTTGTCCATGGCGCTGGCCACGGCATCTGCCGTGATGTGTTTGATATAGGATTGTTTTGCCCGCAGCTTGGTGATCTTGTCCGCGTCCACGTCCAGACCCAGGACCGGGAAACCGGCATCGGCAAAACCCAGGATGAGGGGCAGGCCGACATAGCCGAGGCCGATGACCGCCACCACGGCGCTCTTGTTCTCGATCTTGGCCATAAGGCTCTCAAACAGGGCGGGATCGGCGTCCATGGGGATCTGTTTGACGGCTGCAGCGCTTTTCGACATGGTTAAAATCCTTTGATTTCCGGACTTTATTAAGCCTTTTAAGAGGTGATTTCCAGAGATATTTAATGGGTGTTAGAATGCCATGTCCCTGCCTTAACCCCGGCACAATTTAAAGGCATTCTATAACCATCAAAGGTGCCATTAGCCCCTTAACTTTTAAGAAAGTGAGACTTCTATGACGATCCGCAAGATTTTGCTCTCCACCATGGCTCTGGCCGTTCTCGCCGGCCCCGCCATCGTTTCGGCCCAGGCTGAAGACACCCCCCCGCCGCCGGCTGGTGGCCCGGGCGGTCATCCGGGACCGATGGGCGGTCCGATGGACTCGGCTGACGTCGACAATGACGGCCTGCTCTCCAAACCCGAATTCATGGCAGTTCATGAAAAGCGTTTTGACGAAATGGACGCCAACAAGGACGGCAAGCTGTCCAAGGACGAACTCAAGGCGCACCGCGAAGCGATGAAGGCCAAGTTCGACGCCAAGCGTAAAGAATGGGAAGCCAAGAAAAAAGCGGGCGGTGACGTTCCTCCCCCGGCTCCCGCAGCACCTGCTGCCAAGTAAGCGATACGATACGGTATGAGAAAAGGGCGGCTGTCACAGCCGCCCTTTTTCTATGTCCGTTTTCTATGTCCGTTTATTCTTTCAGCCCGTGGCCCAGCGTGTGGCGCTCGTCGAAAACAAAACACCGGCCCTTCCATTTGCTTTGCTCTTCCGGCACGTCCTCGAGGTATTTCAGGATGCCGCCCTTGAGGTGGTAAACCTGTTCGAAACCCTGTTCGACCAGCAGGCTCGACGCCTTTTCGCACCGTATGCCGCCGGTACAGAACATGGCGATTTTCTTGTGTTTTTTGGGGTCCAGCGCCTTTTCTACGAACTGGGGAAACTCGCAGAACATGGTCGTGCCCGGATCGATCGCGCCTTCGAACGTGCCGTCTTTGAATTCGAATGAATTGCGCGTGTCGATGACTACGACGTCGGGTTCCGAGATCAGCGCGTTCCACTCGCGCGGGTCGACATAAACGCCCGCATGCGCGGGGTCGACCGGGTGGCGCATGGTGACGATTTCCGGCTT
>CALBME010000041.1 GCA_937896295.1 uncultured Micavibrio sp.
GCAGCGTCAGGTAATTATCCGTGTTGTCGAACGTGCCCAGAATGCGCGCGCCGGCAAGCGGTCCCGAAGAAAGACGGGCCAGCACCGGCCCCGGTGCGTCCGTGTTGGCTTCGGTCAGGGTCTGCGCATAAACGATGGTACCGGCGGGAATAAGAATTTCCTGCACGATAGGCGCATCCGGCGGAACATCGCTGCCGCCCGCGGGGCCGCCCACGCCACCCGTCCCGGTGGAGAAGAAATCAGACGCCGTGACCTGCATGATCTGCGGCGCACGGATCTGGTGCTTGTCCAGGATGCTTTGCATCTGCGCGCTCATGGCCGTGGCAAGGGCATCCACGGCAGCGGAATCCGGACCCTGTGGCACGCGCTGTTGCTGTTGTTGCTGTTGCTGGAATTCCGGCGGCTGCAGCTGCGGCGAATCCGGCGTCAGGGTCGGCTCCGGCGTAGGCTGCTGATTGACGTTGCGGAAATCGGCCAGCGGATCGTTGATGGTGAATGGTGGTTCGCCGTTCATGCCGTTCGGCGGCGTGGTGCCGGAACTGTTGGTGGGAATCGGGATCGTGCTTTGACCGGTGCGCACGGCCTGTTCAAGGCGCGCCTGGTTTTCTTCGTTGATCGCGTCGCGGTAGGCTTCGGACGTTTCGTTGCCCGGTGCCTCGTTTTCGCGCACGGCCTGACCGACCTGAGACTCCGGTCCCTTGTCGCCGTTACCGCCGAAAATCATCAGGCCGAAACCGACCAGAAGAAGAACGCCGATAATGCCCGCAATCTTGATGATCGGGTTGTTGCGCACGACATCGCCTAGCGAACCGCCGCGCGAACCGGCGGGCGGCGCCGCGTCGAATTCGTTGAAATCATCCGGATCGCCCAGTTCGCTTTCATGAATGCGGTCCTGCACGTCGGGACGCGGATCGTCCACATCCTGTGAGGGGGGGCCGTTAAAATCGTCGGTTCTCATTGCTCTGCGACTTTCTGTTCCGAAACAGTTGCACGCACCATTTTGCCACGGTCTGACAACAGCAGAACGGGCGAATTATTGATCATGTAAACGGTCATCCCGTCACCCGATTTGACCGATGCGCTCCAGCCCGGCGACAGCAGGGTCAGCGGCGTGCGCAGGTACATGGTTTCACCCACGCGGTAGACGGATGTGCGTCCGTCAACACCGCCCACGCGCAGTTTTTCAGTGCCTGCCGGCGGCGTCCCGTCGAGAATCTGGCCAAGCGCCTTGTCCGAACCGGCAACGATGGTCAGGCCCGGATCGATGATCGGGGGCGACGCCTTGGGACCGTATTCAGGAATACGCGCATCAAAACGGTACTGGACGACCTCGAGCTGGGTTTCCAGTGTAAAGGTCACGGGCGTCTTCAGGCCGACCAGCTGGACGGACATGTTCCCGACTTCCATGGCGCCCATCGGCGAGACACGGATGATGTGGCCGCCTTCACCCGGCGAGATGACTTCGAAATTACCGCCCCAGCTGACGTCCTGCACCGGCCACGGCTGGCCGGTGATATCAAGAATATCGACCGATGTGACATGTCCGGGCGACAGCTTGATCACCGGCGGCGTAACACCGGGGTCGAGGGAAACGGTCTGCACGACGACTTCAGGCTTGGGCGTGCCGCCGATACGGGCCTCGGACGCTTCGCGCGTGACTTTATATTTATCGAGCAGCGCGCCGATCTGGTCGGGCGACAGCGGCATCATGCCGTTCAGCGACGCATCGAACGCCTGTTCGCGCGCCTTTTGCTGCATTTCCATTTCACGCGCCTCGATTTCGGCGTCGGTCATGACGGTGTTCAGATCAACGGGCGGCGCATTCGGATCGGTGGGCTCCTGAAAACCGCCCGCGGTCGGCGGCGGCGTCATGCTGGCGGGCGCGCCCAGGGGCACGGGACCGCTGGCGACCGGTTGGGCCGGAGCCTGTTGTTGCTGCTGCGCCTGGCGGAAGGCGGAAAGCGGATCTTCGACCGGCGCCTGATCCGCCGTGACCGGCAGGGTCTGGGTCGGGATGGCGGCAGGGGCCTGCGCGGCGGGTGCCGCCGGCGTGGTCGTGGTGGTGGTTGTAGACGTGGTCGTCGTGGCCGTGGCGACGGGCTGCTGCGTGGCTGCGGGCGCAGGCGCAGGCGCAGCGGCCTGTTGTGCCAATGCGCTGGTCCCGCCTGCCAGGGCGCACACAAAAAGAACCGGCCCGAGAAGAAGGACCCGCATGATCACACCACCGTCTTTATGGCCGCGCACCTCATGGGAACGCGGTCCGTTGTTATGGCCCTTAGCCAACGCGGTTTTGGATGAAAAGTCAAGAAAGCCGCGGCTCATTTAGCCCCCCGCCGAGTAAGCGATCCATTGCTCGATACCAACCCCGTTGGGGCTTTCCAGCTTCGGTACACGCACAATGGTCAGACGCACGTTCATGCTGACGTCGCGCTGCTGCGCGCCGTACTGATAGGACACCATCATCGGCATTTCCACCTGCCACTGATACGTGCCGTTCAGCACGCCTTCGGACAGGATGGTGGGCGCAGCGCGCGGCGCGGCGGAAACGACCTGGCGGTTGGTATTGACGGCATCGATGATACCGGCGTCCTGCAGGGCCTTGACGAAAGAACCCCAGCCCTGACGCGTGAAATGGCGCGACGCCTCCTGAAGGCGGCGGCGGTAATCGTGAAAGCCGAACGTCATCGTTTCGGTCGCGGCCTGTGCCGCCCATGACAGAAGCGCCGGACGCGACAGGTTGGGTTCGGATAACGGCACCATCGGCACCACGCGCCCGTCTTCCGTCGTTGCGAAATAACGGTTTTCCGGCTGATACGCATTGACGATGGCGACGATGGAAACGATCAGGCCCAGAATGGCGATCCCCTCGATCAGCGCCACGCGCAGCAATGTGCGGTAACCGTCGCGGTAATATTCATTGCGCACGATCACGCGGCCCAGCGCGCCCAGCTCATCCTTCGCAGGCGCGGTGCCTTGCGCGGGTTTGGAACGCGGTGCGCCGGCGGGGCGCGCCTGGCTTTGTGGGGTATTGGGCGGTGTTGTCAGAGCCATGCCAGAAATGTCGGTGGGCAAATCAGTTTAGAGTCATGACTTTAAACAAAAATCGCCAAATGCAACAGGGTTTCACACCCCCCATCCACAGGGACCTGAACGGGTGTTTTTTGAACGGCCGGTCCGCTAGGGGATCAGCCGTTAAACCCGCCGCTCCGGGCCGGGCGGCGTGCCGGTGCAGCCTCCTGCACGGCAGGCACGGCCTGATGGGCCGGGGTGGACGGGCTGGCAGCGCCCGGCACCGGCTCGTCCGCCTGTTCGGCCGCACGCTCGGTCCCCGCCTTTTCAATCATCGCGGCGGTCACGAACATGTTTTCAGGCGTGGCGTTCTTGAGGACCGGCACGGGATAGCCGCGGCGGTCGCGCAGCGCATCGCGGACGGCTTTCCAGTCGATATTGTCGGCGGATTGACCGGCCACCCGCGAAATATCCGCAAACAGGTCGGGCGGGACCTTGTAATCCAGCGGGGCGCCGCCGACACGCTCGACCTGGTCGGCCAGCATGCCGTCCGGGTGCGCCTCGATATACAGCATCTCGCCGATCCAGCCGAACTTGACGGGCTGGCGCACCGTTGTCACCGAAGTACCGGGGGGCACGTTGTTATAAAGGTATTCGACATCGTCGTGATACATGCGGATGCAGCCAGACGAAACGCGGCGCCCGATTCCCCACGGCTTGTTCGTACCGTGCAGCATGTATTGCGGCCATCCCAGATACAGGGCGTAGCTGCCCAGCGGGTTGTCCGGCCCCGGACCGTACGACGCCTTCAGGGTCGGGTCTTCGCGCAGCATGCGGTCGGTCGGGCGCCATTGCGGGTCGCGCGCCTTGCGGACCACATTGGTCGTGCCCATCGGCGTCGAGAAGCCTTCGCGCCCCACGCCGATCGGGAACGTCTTCACCTGACCGTCCTTCTGATAGTAATAGACGCGCATTTCCGACAGGTTGACGACGATGCCCTTGCGCGGCGCATCCGGAAGAAGATGCATCTTCGGCAAAATCATGAACGCGCCGTTGCCCGGACGCCACGGGTCCATTTCGGGATTGGCGGAACGCAGCTCGACATATCCCAGCGACTCGCGCTCGCCGATCGACAAAAGCGTATCGTCGGCCTTGGCGCGGTACGTCTTGATCTCACCCACATAATTCTGAATCGGCGCGCTCGCTGCAGCGGGCTGGACGGGTGTTTTCTTTTGGATCGTCTTATTGTCTGCAACCGGCGTGGTCTTGGCCACGGTTTTGGCGGCCTGCACCGCTTCGGGTTTGGATGCTTTCTGGGCGTCCTTGCCATCGATGATGGGCTTAGAGATCTGGGCCTTGGACGGCGCTGTAGCCTTCTTGCCCGCATCCTTCGCGCTTTCCGCTTTGACGCCTTCTGCCTTCGCGCTTTCCGCCTTCACGTCGGCTGCAACCTGCGCGGCCGGGTCCTGCGCGGCAGTTTTTTCCGGAGCCGCGAAAGCGGGCGTCATCGTCAGCCAGGCAAGCAGGCTTAAGGCGGTGGCGAATTTTTTCATCTTAATGTTTCAGTGCTTTTTTCAGGTTTTGATCGATTTTATCCATGAAGGCGCCAGTGGTCAGGTGCGGCTGGTTCTCACCGACCAGCACCGCCAGGTCCTTCGTCATGTCGCCCGCCTCGACGGTTTCGATACACACACGTTCCAGAGTGCTTGCGAAATCGCTCACATCCGGCGTGTTGTCGAACTGGCCCCGGTATTTGAGGCCTTGCGTCCATGCAAAGATCGACGCGATCGGGTTGGTGGATGTCTCTTTGCCCTGCTGGTGCAGGCGGTAGTGCCGGGTCACCGTGCCGTGCGCGGCCTCGGCTTCGACGCAGTCGCCCTCGGGCGTGAGCAGAACCGACGTCATCAGCCCCAGCGACCCAAAGCCCTGCGCGACGGAATCGGACTGCACGTCCCCGTCGTAATTTTTGCAGGCCCAGACGAAACCGCCGGACCATTTCATGGCAGATGCGACCATGTCATCGATAAGACGATGTTCATATGTCAATTTTGCGGCGTCGAACCGGGCTTTGAATTCGGAATCAAACACGGCCTGGAAGATGTCCT
>CALBME010000042.1 GCA_937896295.1 uncultured Micavibrio sp.
CGTGGTGACGTGTTCGCCCACGATTTTTAGGGCCGGAAACGCATCAAGCACGCGCGGCAGGCGTTCGCGGTAGAAAAATTCCTCGGCATTCGTGTGGCGGCCGAAATAATCCTCGCCCTTCAGGCCGTGTTCCTCGCCGTGAATGTTCAGGATCACGTTGTTGTCGGCCATGGCCTTGAACACACCTTTGTCCGCATAGGCCTGCAGCGGCGCGCCGAATTCGGCGCCGGTGGTGCCATGCGGCGGATAATACTTGGCGCAGGTAGAAGGCCGGATTTCGCGCCCGCCTCGATCATCTGCGGCGTGGTATCGGCCGTAAGGTACAGGGGGGTGAGAACCGTGCTGAATTTGTCGGCGCCCGCGCGCATCAGCATGTCGCGGTATTCTTCGATCGACCAGCAGTCGCCGTCATCGGTCTTTTTGACCTTGGCGACGGGCGGTTTGGTGTTGGGCATGGCCAGGATGCCGGCGCAGCCCATTTTGTGATGATCGGCCAGAAGCGGGGCCATGATATCCCCCTGCCGGAAATGGGCATGAAGGTCGTACCAACGGGGGAGTTCAATCTGCATCAAAATGTGTATAAATACTGTCCCATGATTCCACAAGCGTCCCCCCTGCAGGACCCGCCTTATCTCGCGGGCCTGAACGTAAGCCAGCGCGCCGCAGTCGAGGCGCTGGACGGCCCTGTGCTGGTGCTGGCGGGCGCGGGGACGGGGAAAACCCGCGTTCTGACCACGCGGCTGGCCCATCTGCTGCATTCCCGCCGCGCATGGCCCAACCAGGTGCTGGCGGTGACGTTCACCAACAAGGCCGCGCAGGAAATGAAACACCGCGTGTCGGCGGCGCTGGGCAATCACCCGGTGGAAGGGTGGTGGCTGGGCACGTTTCACGCCCTTGCCGCGCGCATGCTGCGCCAGCATGCAGGGCTTGTGGGCCTGACGCCGCAATACACGATCATCGATCAGGACGACCAGGTGCGCCTGGTCAAACAGATGATGGAAGCCGACAATGTCGACACCAAGAAAAATCCGCCCAAGGCGCTGGCCGCTGCCATCGGCAACTGGAAGGACAAGGCGCTGACCCCCGATCAGGTGCGGGATGCGGGCGAACTTGCGGGCGGCAAGGCCATTTCCTATTACAGGCGGTATCAGGACCGCCTGCGGACTTTGAATGCGTGCGATTTCGGCGACCTGCTGCTGCACGTCATCACGATCCTGCGCGACCCCGCAAATGCCGCCATACGCGAGGAGTACCACAGGCGTTTCAAATACATCATGGTCGACGAGTATCAGGATACGAACGTCGCGCAGTATCTGTGGCTGCGGCTTTTGACCAACGCGGACAACAATATCTGCTGTGTCGGTGACGACGACCAGTCGATCTATGGCTGGCGCGGGGCGGAAGTCGAAAACATCCTACGGTTCGAGAAGGATTTTCCCGGCGCGAAAGTCGTGCGGCTGGAGCAGAATTACCGTTCGACCGGCAATATTCTGGCGGCGGCAGGCGGCATCATCGCGAATAACGCAGGCCGTCTGGGCAAAACATTGTGGAGCGCGGGCGGCGAAGGCGAAAAGGTCGAGGTCCACGCGCTGTGGGACGGTGAGGCGGAAGCGCGCTGGGTCGCGGAAAAGGTCGAGTCGCTGAAGAAAGACGGTTTAAGCTTTGACGGCATGGCCGTGCTGGTGCGCGCCGGTTTCCAGATGCGCGAATTCGAAGACCGTTTTCTAAAAATCGGCATTCCCTACCGCGTTGTCGGCGGCCCGCGTTTCTATGAGCGCGCGGAGATACGCGATGCGCTGGCTTACTTGCGGATCGTGGCGCAGCCTGCGGACGACCTTGCGCTGGAACGCATCATCAACACGCCCAAGCGTGGTATCGGCGATACGACGGTCGAACGCCTTTATGCGTATGCGCGCAGCAAGAACCTGTCGCTGAACGCCGCCATCGTCGAATTACTGGGCACCGACGAAATCCGCGGCAAGGCGTTTACCGCGCTGCAGAACCTGATGATGGACTTCGCCAAATGGCGCGGGCTGGTGGAAAACACCAGCCATGCGGAACTTGCGCACCAGATTTTGGAAGATTCCGGTTACATCGCGATGTGGCAGGCCGAAAAAACACCGGATGCGCAGGGCCGCGTCGAAAACTTACGCGAACTGGTTTCGGCCATGGCGGAATTCGAGTCGCTACAGGCGTTTTTGGAGCATGTCTCGCTGGTCATGGAAAAGTCGGAAAGCACGACCGAGCCCAAAGTCACGCTGATGACGCTGCACGGCGCCAAGGGGCTGGAATTCGAGGCCGTTTTCCTTCCCGGCTGGGAAGAGGGGCTGTTTCCGAGCCAGCGCAGCATGGATGAAAACGGGAATGCCGGTCTTGAGGAAGAGCGCCGGCTTGCCTATGTCGGCATCACGCGCGCGAAAAAGCGCGCCTTTATCACCCACGCCGGCAACAGGCGGATTTACGGCAACTGGACAGCCGCGATCGCGTCGCGCTTTGTGGAGGAGTTGCCGGATGAGACCATTACCGTCAGTTCCGACATGGGGCTTTATGGCGGTGCGCGCAGCGTGCACTGGGATTCTTCGTCTTATTCCCGTGCGTTGCCCAAGGTCGAACCCATGCCCGCCGTGCCGACGCGCGTATCGCGCGGCGGGTTTCAGGCAGGCGAGCGCGTGTTTCACGAAAAATTCGGTGCGGGCACCGTCATTCGCGCCGACGGGCCCAAGCTGGACGTGAAATTCGATCATGCCGGCCTCAAGCGGGTGATGGATAGTTTTGTCAAGGACGCCTGAGAGCCCGTCCATACGGCCATGAAATTGCTGTTTTCATGGGTTATTCATACGCAAAGAGAGGGTTTTCTTGCGCGTTCCCAAGGGTTTGGCAGGACTTGCTTAGATCGG
>CALBME010000043.1 GCA_937896295.1 uncultured Micavibrio sp.
ATCGACGAGATCATCGCCGGCAAGCACGACGAGATCATCAAGATGTGGGGCGCTCGTGTGCGCCGCCAGATCGATGAAGCCGGCCAGGATCATCGCCGCCTGATCACCAATGGATTTCTTCAGGGCATCGAAAGCGGCCGGGTCAGCGCGAAGCGCATCCCAGTCCTGAACCGTAATGCCGATTTTGGTTTGGTCCGTGGTCAAGAATTCATCACAGGGGTGAGACATGGCTTTAACGAATATGCACCACGATCCGCGGCGGAGGTGCCGGGGTCAAGCCCTGGGCATGGTTTTGAGGTTATTAAACAGACGGCCGTCAGGACCCCGCCTATTCCCATATATTTCATATGGTTTAAAATTGCAATCTGTTGCAACTTTTTCGTGTACAAACGCCATAAAAGGGATAAAAGTGTCCAAAATTGCAACCGATTACCATTTTTAAGGAATCCCATGATTACCCCTGCCCAGATCCGATCTGCCCGCGCCCACCTTGATTTGAGCCAGGATGATGTTGCCGCCGGGGCGGGTATCACCAAATACACGCTGTCCAATATCGAGCGCGGGGCCACCGAAGCGTCCAGCAAAAGTCTTGAGATGCTGCAATCCTATTTTGAAAAACGCGGTATCGAATTCACGGTCGATAACGGCGTTAAAATGGCGCGATCTGATGTGCGGTCCTACGAAGGCTCGGCGGGTTTCCGTGAATTCATGGACGATGTCTATAAGACCATGAAGGCCAATCCGGGCACGTTCTGTGTTTCGAATGTCGATGAAAAAAACTGGATCCGGTGGCTGGGCGTTGAAGGGGCCAATGCGTACTGCGAAAAAATGATCGCCATGGCACCGCGCGTGCGCGCGCACTGCCTGATCCGCGAAGGTGATGAAATGACGGTGGCTCCGCACGCGGAATACAGAACATTGCCGTCCGACCTTTTCTACGACAATACCTCATTCTATGTGTATGGCGACCGGCTGGCCCTGATCCGGTTCGAGCCGGAAAACGTGATCGTTCGCGTTCTGCACAACAAGTATTTTACCGAGGCGTTCAAACTGATGTTCTATCGTTTCTGGGACAAAATGGCCACGCGCGTGGCGACCGTCGGGGTTATCCCGGAAACCGTTTCCACCAGAGAGCAAGACGCATTGCAATATGCTTGAACTGGTGACTGGCACCCCATTGCGGCTTCAGATGCAGCGCATGCTCCTCGACAGTGTGCTGCGCGAGCATTTCGACCGCGAAATCAAGGAAATGGAGCACCCCCATCTGGACGTCGATGCGGATGCGCTGTTCGCCCGCACCCGCGCGGGACACATGCTGCGTCATGTGTTCAACGACGCCTCCATGCCCTATTTCGAACGCTTTATGCGTGAAAATCCCAATTACCTGGCGCAGGAAGAGATTGAGACGATCAATGCCCATCTCGACTACATCAGTGAACTGGGCACGAACCTGCGCGCCCAGACTGCCGATAAGGACAGCGAAGTGGTGGTGGAAGAATGGGGCACGGGAAACGACCATTCCCAGACTTTCAAAACCATCCCTACCCTGCGTGCCATCAGGCCTGACGGATATGTCGGCGTCGATTTCGCCCCGGCTTCGGCGGCGGGATCGATGATCAATGTCTGGAACGCCTTTAAAAAGGCAGCCGACCCGGACAGCGCCATCAAGGTTCAGATGCGGATCAAGGATTTCATCCGCGACGACCTGCGTATTGAGAGCAAAGGGCCGCGCGCCCTGCTGATTTACGGCAACACCCTTGCCAACCTTGAGGGATTTTCGGATGCCTTGCCCCAGGCTGAAATGGATGTGGTTCTGACCAAGGCCTACAACCATGTGGGTCGCGGCGGATATGTTCTGATCGGTCTTCAGCACCAGATGCAGGAAGACACATCCTATCAGGACAAACGCTTTCATGCCTTTCACCAGCATTTTCTGAAAGTCCTTAAAAAAGGGCTGCACAAGGATTCCGGATTCAAACCGGAGGATTTCGAGTTTTTCGTACGCTGGGAACCCGCCGTGGCCAACCACGTGTTTGGTTATCGCGCCAAGCGCCCCGGCTGGGTCCAGCCCATGCGTTCTGGCGAACGCCGTTATTACAGTCAGGGCGATGAATTCATTACCTGCAATTCATGGCGTTTTTCGCCAGATTTTTTACGGAAGTCATTCGTGCGCAATGGATTTACTCCTTTACGGACCATGACCAAGCCGGGCGGTCAGATGACCATTCATGCCCTGCAGGCGCACTGATTTCTTATCCTTAAGAAATCTGAGGGAACCGCAGACATTCCCGGTGCGTTGAAGGGTTATTAAACAAACCCCTTCAAAGGTATTTTGTCATGAAAACGAAACTTTTCCTGAGCATCTGCTTTGCATGCATGGCTGTCGGCATTCCGCATGGCCACACCCAGACCGCTCCTGCCTCGCGCCCTGTTTCCACCACGACTGCCGTGACCGCACCAGCCACGCAGACCACCGTCACAGAGAACGCCGACGGTTCAACCACCACCACTACGACCACGTCGTATTATTACGACTACGACAAGAACCATAACGGCATTCTGGACAGCACCGAGTTCTATAACTACGCGTATACTGCGTGGGACATGAACCGCGACGGCTACCTGTCGCCGGAAGAATGGAAACTGCAAACCGCGCGCTGGTACGGCCCGGCGGCAACCGAATACAAAACCTATACTTATTGGGACAAGAACGGTGACGGCCGCATCGATGCGACCGAATTCGACACAACCGTATCCAGCACCAACCTGTATTCGACCTGGGCCACAAGCCCCGCCAAAACCATCACCAATGACGCTTATGCGAACGCATCGTTTCGCCTGCGCGACCTGAATGGCGACGGGACGATCACCATGGAAGAATGGCGCAATTCCTTCTAAGCGCGATCAAAAACTACAGAAAATCCAAGCTTTCAAGGACACCCGGTTTGCGGGAGTCCTTGTTATTGCAGCACAAATTGACGGCACAAGCGGCGACCGTCTAGTCTTGCCCATCTATCGAGGGGTTTAAGACATGCAATTACAGGACAAGTTCAGGGAAAAAGCACTGGACCCGGCGCTGCGACTGATTGAAATCACCGGCGCACATCCTCACCTTCTGCAGCAGCTGGTCGGCAAGGATGACGTGCATGACTTTGGTACGGAAAGCACGGACGCCTTACGCAAATTCCGCGTCGGCGGCGAACAGTTCAGCAAAACCGTTTACGGTGTCGTCGACGCAGCCCTAAGCCGGGTTTATTCCGCCATTTATGTTTTTAAGACACCCAAGCCCATCACCGGTTTTGCCGACGTGCCGGGGAATGTCAGCCATATCCTGAATTACCGTGCACGTACGCAGCTGAACGGCGCGCCCAGCGCATTGATTTTTTATTCCATTACCAATATCCGCGGTGCCGATGGCATGCCGCTTCTGCAGGGCGCGGGGACCATGCTGATCAGCGCGCTGCTGAATGAACCGTCCCTGCCCCCGGCCATCAAATCCACGCTGTCGCCCCTTCGCACGCTATCGAAAAGCATCGTGCTTGAAGACGGCGAAACCTTAAGCGACGACGACCGTTTCGCGCTGGCATTCGCGCATCTGATGCAGGCAACCAACCCCGTACAGCGTTTTCACATGGGCAACGGCGCAGAGATCGGTGACATCAAGCTGCGCGCAACGACCAATCCGCATGCGCCTGATGCGGTGCAGGGCCTTAAAGTGATGGTCAATTACGACTATTCCATTCCGGCGGAAAAACGCGCTGAAAACCGCGCCCGTTTTGCCGCCATCGCCAAAGGCAACGCATCGCCCGAAGATCTGGTCAGCCTGTCCGGCAAGCGCGTGCAGGATGAACTTGGCCGCCTGAACGGCCATGTCGAGGCGATGCGCGCCCGCCTGACCGCGCGGGGCCGGACACTGACGGCATAAGCAAAAACAGGATCAAAAAAAACCGGGCAAAACGCCCGGTTTTTTATTTTGTACCAACAGTACAAGGCGATTACGGGCCCTGCAGATACTTGTCCATGTCGCTCTTGGGCGCTTCCGTTGCCGGGGTAATGGGCGTCGGTGCACCGGTGCTGGCGCCCGGCGCGGGCGTTTCAGCCGGCGGCGTATCGGTGCTGGGCACGGGCGCGACTGGTGCAGGTGCGACAGGTGCCGTTTCCGTCACTGCAGGCGTCGTTGTCGTGGTCGTAGTGGTTGTTGTCGTCGTGGCGGCGGGGTCCACAACCGGATCTGCGACAGCAGGTACCACAGGCGCAGCAGCAGCAGCCTCAGCGGCGGCCTTTGCAGCGGCAGCTTCTTCAGCAGCCCTGCGCTTGGCAGCGGCGGCCTCGGCCTTGGCCTTTTTCTTAGCTTCGATCTTGGCACGTTCGGCGGCCTTCACCTTGCCGGGTTCCAGACCCATTTTGTCTTCAGGCGATGCGACCGGCTGCATTTTGCTGCTCGCCGTCATGGCGTGGGCCTGACCGGGCGCCGCCACCGCGTTGGATGTTTCCATGATGGGCTGCATCTTCACATGCGTATTGCCAGCCATGCCGGCCGCCGGGGCCACCGAGTCTTCGATCACACGCGCATTTTCAGCCATTTCGCGGAAGTCGACGGTAACGGTTTCAGGATATTCATAGACGCCGCCCGTGGCCTGGTCGTATGCCGTGGCGGGCAGAATGGCGTTGGTCACACCGCTGAGGGCATTGGGTTTGCTGACCGAGGCGGGAATGACAAAAGTCACGCGCTTGCCGTCTGCGCCGGTGCAGTCGGCCTGCAGGTCCTTGGCCGAGCGCGCGATTTTCAGTTCGCCGGGGAAGCTGCCCTGTTCGTTCACGGTGTCGTTGCTGAAGGTGCAGTTCGCAGCGCTGGCGCCACGCACCTGAACATCAAGGGTCTGCATCGCCCCCGCCGCATGCGCGACCGAAGAGCCCATACCAAAACCCGTTACAACAGCTACTCCAAGCAGCAAGCGAGCGACCCGCATCGAACATCCCCATATAAAAATGTGTGAGGATGTCAGATTAACGGGGGAACTTGCCCCCCCGCAATCAGGCCGCGCGGGATTTCGACGATTTACCCACAGTCGCGGTAAATGTCAGCTGGTCGCCGCTTACCCCGATCTGAACAGTTGATCCATCAAGGATTTCCCCGCGCAGAAGGCGTTCGGCCATCGGGTTTTGGACATAAGTTTGTATGACCCGCTTAAGCGGCCGCGCCCCATATGCGGGATCGTAGCCTTTTTCGCCCAGGAACTGCTGGGCCTTGGCATCGACTTCGATCGTGATCTTGCGGTCGGCCAGCAGTTTCTGCAGGCGGCGCAGCTGAATTTCCACAATCGCGCCCATCTGGGCACGGCCCAGCCTGCGGAAAAGCAGGATGTCGTCCAGACGGTTGAGGAATTCGGGGCGGAACCGGGCCCGCACCTCCTCCATCACGCCGGCACGCGCCTGTTCGACATCGGCCCCTTCGGGCAGGTCGACCAGCAGATTGGCGCCGATGTTCGAGGTCAGGATCAGCAGTGTGTTGGTAAAATCGACGGTGCGTCCCTGCCCGTCCGTCAGCCGCCCGTCATCGAGCACCTGAAGCAGGACGTTGAATACATCGGGGTGTGCCTTTTCGACTTCGTCGAACAGGATCACCTGATAAGGACGGCGGCGGACCGCCTCGGTCAGGGCGCCGCCCTCGTCATACCCGACATAGCCGGGAGGGGCGCCGATGAGACGCGCGACCGAATGTTTTTCCATGTATTCGGACATATCCATGCGGATCATCGCGGTGTCGTCATCGAACAGGAATTCAGCCAGCGCCTTGGTCAGTTCGGTTTTGCCTACGCCCGTCGGCCCCAGGAACAGGAAAGAACCAATGGGTCGGTGCGGATCCTGCAGACCGGCGCGTGCACGGCGCACGGCGTTGGCGACCGCGGTGATCGCCTGTTCCTGCCCCACGACACGTTTGGACAACGACGCTTCCAGCGCGAGAAGCTTGTCCTTCTCACCTTCCAGCATCTTGTTGATGGGAATACCAGTCCAGCGGGAGACGACTTCGGCCACGTCTTCCTCGCGCACTTCTTCATTAATCATGGCCTGGGTACTGGCACCTTCCGTTGCCTTCAGACGGCGTTCGATGTCGGGGATGACGGAATAAGAAATCTCACCCGCCTTGGCCCAGTCGCCCGTTCGTTGCGCCTGCTCCAGCGCAATGCGCGCCTTGTCCAGCGCCTCGGTCAGTTTCTGCGCGGCGCCAAGCTTGTCCTTTTCCGCCTTCCACTGGCTGGTCAGATCTGCGGATTCTTTTTCAAGCGCCGCCAGTTCTTTTTCCAGCGTCTGCAGGCGGTCTTTCGATGCCTCGTCCTTTTCCCTGCCCAAAGCCGCCTGCTCGATTTTCATCTGCATGATGCGGCGGTCGATTTCGTCCAGCGCCTCGGGCTTGGAGTCCACCTGCATGCGCAGACGCGCGGCGGCCTCGTCAATCAGGTCGATGGCCTTGTCCGGCAAAAACCGGTTGGTGATGTAGCGGTTGGACAACTGCGCCGCCGCGACGATGGCGGCATCGGTGACGCGCACACCGTGATGGAGTTCGTATTTTTCCTTGAGGCCGCGCAGGATGGACACCGTATCCGCCACCGTGGGTTCGGAGACGAATACCGGCTGGAAGCGGCGTGCGAGCGCCGCGTCCTTTTCAATGTGCTTGCGGTATTCATCGAGCGTCGTTGCGCCGACCATGTGCAGTTCGCCGCGGGAAAGTGCGGGTTTGAGCATATTGCCCGCATCCATCGAACCTTCGGCCTTGCCTGCGCCGACAAGTGTATGCATTTCGTCGAGGAAGAGGATAATTTCCCCTTCCGCCGATTTAATTTCGTCCATGACGGCCTTGAGGCGTTCTTCAAATTCGCCACGGAATTTGGCGCCTGCAATCAGGCTACCCAGATCGAGCGCCAGCAGGCGCTTGTTCTTGAGGCTTTCCGGCACATCGCCGTTTACGATGCGTAATGCCAGACCTTCGGCAATCGCGGTTTTGCCAACACCGGGTTCACCAATCAGCACAGGGTTGTTCTTGGACCGGCGGGACAGCACCTGAATGGTGCGGCGGATTTCCTCGTCCCGTCCGATGACGGGGTCGAGCTTGCCGGAGCGTGCCACCTCGGTCAGGTCGCGGGCATATTTTTTCAGCGCGTCGAACTGGTCTTCCGCATTGGCGGAATCGGCCGTGCGGCCCTTGCGGCGGTCATTGACGGCATTGTTCAGGGCGCGGTCATCGACGCCGGATTCCAGGATGATTTCGGCCACGGGCGCGGTGCGCGCCATCAGCATCGCCTGCAACAGGCGTTCCGTGGTGACGAATTTGTCGCCGGATTTCTCAGCCAGCACCTGGGCGCTGTCGGAAATTTTGGCAAGGTCGTTGGATACGCGCAGGCCGGCATTGCTGCCCGTCACGGACGGAAATTTGGCGATGGCGCGGTCGAGGCTGGATTTGAGCTTTTCAGTATTGCCGCCGGCAGCGCGGACAAGCGTGTCGACGAGGTTCGAGTCGTCGTCCATCATCACGCGCAGGAGATGTTCCGGCTCGAGGCTCTGGTTGTTCTTGCGGGTGGCAAGGGTCTGCGCAGCCTGAAAAAAGCTGCGGACCTTTTCGGTCATCTTTTCAAAGTCCATATAGGCACCTTTCTATCGTAAGACCCACTCAGGCATCTTACCGTTAAACACGTCGCAAGACCTTCGAATGTAGCATCTTACGGTTAAGTTCCATTATATAGGACTTTTTTCCTTTATTCAACCAGTGTCACGGGGTCGTTGCGATGTTTTTGGACGCGGCGGACGATGACAATGCCCAGCCCCAGCAGAATCAGCCCTGTCCCGGCCAGAAGCGTCAGGCTGACCGCAGCCCCCATCAGCACCGCGATCAGGATGGCGATCACGGGGGTCAGCAGCGTAAAACAGGTGACCCTGGCCACTTCATTTCGGCTTAAGACCTGCTGCCACCAGAAATGCGACATGCTGACGATCAGGGCCTGGAATGTCAGCACAGCGCCCATCACATACCAGTTGGCGTCAGGCACATGCGCCCATGCCCCCGGCGCGCTGAAGGCAAGACTGGACAGCGCGACAAACGGAAACGAAGACAGGTTGACGATGGCAATAAAGGTGGCGGGCGGAACATCGGGCAACTGGCGCATGCGGATATAGGACAGGCTCAAGGCCAGGGCCGAGGCCATGATGATGGCAAAACCATGCGGGCTTTGCGCGATGTCGGGTACCCCCATCATCACCATCAGGCCGATCATACTGACCACCAGCCCCAAAGACGTGCGCCATTTGAAGCGTTCCTTCAAAAGCCAGTACCCCAGCAACACGGCAAAGATCGTCTGGGACTGCATCAGCACGGATACGGTTGCTGCGCTTAAATGCTGCATGCCTACAAACAGCAGCGCCTGGTGAACCGCCCCCATCAGAATGCCGATTTCGGCCACCTTCAGAAACGTGCGGCGATCAATGCGCATCATGAACGGAATATAAAGAAGCGCGGTGACACCGAACCGTATGGTCAGCGCGACCAGCGGGTCGAGCTCGTGCACGGCTGCCTTGATGACAAAGAAATGCGCGCCCCAGATGGTAACAACCAGCAGGGCCAGCAGAAGATCGCGTTTGGGCAGGAGAGTCATGAGCGGCAATCTAAACAAAAAACCCGCCGTTGGAAGGGCGGGTTTTTGGTGAATATATCAGAACAAACTCAGGCCGTTTCGAGAACTGGCTGCGCCGGCGCCTTGAACAGGCTGCTGGGCAGGCCCAGACCGTCGTCGCGGCGATCGGCACGCGGCGCTGCCGGGGCGGCAACCTGTGCAGGCGCCTGGGTCGCAGCGGCGTTGCCATCCATTTCCATCGACTGGTCGTCATTCTGGGCGGATTGCGGGGTCCAGTTGCTGACCTGTTCGCCGAAGGAGTTGATGATGCGCTGGTAGTGTTCAGCGTGTTGGGAATAGCTTTCAGCCATAACGACATCGCCAATGGCGGCCGCGTCTTTGGAGAGGGCGAGGTATTTTTCGTGCACCTGCCAGGCGGTGCCGCGGATACGGACGTCCGGACCGTTTGAATCGAACACCTGCATGCGCGGGGGTACGTTATTGCCGCGGCGGTGACCGTTGTTATTGTTCGAGCTCGGCCCGCGGTTCTTCATGCGTCTTGCGTTGTGTCTCATGTTCCCAATCCTGACCCTTTTTATTTGTCCGTGGACCGCCACACAGGGTTATCCACATAAGTAAAGCGTATGGTATTCGTTCACTAAAGCAAGAAAATCCGTTCTTTTCAGTGTCTTCCGCGTTTCTATGAGTCAAAACAGACTCTTAGATGTCCACATTCCCATACAGGCTTTCGCCCAATCTTTACTTCCTTGTTTTCTTATCTTCGCGGAATGAGGCGAGACTAATGCGCGGCCTTCCAAAACGACAAGGGGAGAATTTTTATCAAACCCACTTTGCGCACATCATTCGATAACGACGACTCGGTCCTTCGATCCCAGGTCCTTTGCCACACGAATGACATTTAAGCCCGCGTTTTGCGCGAGTCGCGTTACATCCACCCCCTGCGCCGCACCGATTTCAAACAACGCGCGCGCGCCGTCGTTCATGTAACGGCGAATCTGTGGAAAAACGATTCTGTACGGCGTAAGACCGTCATCGCCGCCATCAAGCGCGAGAAGCGGATCATAGAGTCGTACATCGTCATCGAGCGATTTAATCACCGCGGATTCGATATAAGGCGGATTGCAGACAATCAGATCAAAGCGCCCCGTGACGGATTCGAGATAGTTGCCCGCGACGATCTGCACGCGCGAGTCGATCGCATGACGTCTGAAATTTTCCGCAGCCACGGCCAGCGCCCTGTCGCTTATATCGGCGGCGATTCCCGTCGCCGCCGGTTCCAGCGTCAGCAGCACGCTTAAAATCGCACCCGACCCCGTACACAGATCAAGAATACGCATGCCCGGCTTCAGGTACTTACGCGCCTCGTCGATCAGGGTTTCGGTATCCGGGCGCGGGTCGAGTACGTCGGCATTGACGACAAAGGCAAGTCCGTAAAATTCCCGCAACCCCGTGATCTTTGATACCGGTTCGCGCTTAAGGCGCCGCGCAAGCGCATCATCCAGCGCGGCATTCGGGACAGCTGGCATATCGGGCTTGAGGACGACATCATCCGGCGCACAGCCGAGAGCATGGGAAATCAGCAGCCGCGCATCGAGATCGGGCGTATCCAGACCCGCCGCGCGCAGGCGCGCGCGCACATCGCGGTACAGGTCGCCCAGTGTCACGCGCCACCCTGCAGGGTGGCCATTTTTTCGGCTTGGTCTTCGCGGATCAGCGCATCGATGATCTTGTCCAGATCCTGGCCGTTCATAACGCGTTCAATACCATGGAGCGTGAGGTCGACGCGGTGGTCGGTCACACGTCCCTGCGGAAAATTGTAAGTGCGGATACGTTCGGAACGGTCGCCGGAACCGACTTGCGACTTTCGGTCGGCGGCGCGTTCCGAGTCGAGTTTTTCGCGCTGGGCGGCCAGAATTCGGCTTTTCAGGATGGCCATGGCCTTGGCGCGGTTCTTATGCTGGGATCGTTCTTCCTGCATCGCCACGACGGTATTGGTCGGGATATGGGTGATGCGAATGGCCGAGTCCGTGCGGTTGACGTGCTGCCCCCCTGCACCGGAGGCGCGATAGGTGTCGATACGCAGGTCCTCGGGCCGGATGTCGATATCCGCCTCCTGCGCCTCGGGCAGAACGGCGACGGTGGCAGCGGAGGTATGAACGCGCCCCTGCGTTTCCGTCAGCGGCACGCGCTGGACCCGGTGAACGCCGGATTCGAATTTCAGCCGGGAAAACACCCCTGCCCCTTCGACCGAGACGATGCCCTCCTTGATACCGCCCAGATCGCTGTCGGTCAGTTCCATGATATCGAAGCGCCAGCCCTGCAGCGCCGCGTATGCCTTGTACATGCGCAGAAGGTCGGCGGCAAAAAGCGCGGCCTCGTCCCCGCCGGTGCCGGCACGAATCTCAAGAATGGCGTTGCCCTCATCGGCGGCGTCCTTGGGCAGAAGCGTGAGATGCAGCGCCTGTTCAAGGCCGGGAAGTTTTTCTTTCAGCCTGTAATATTCTTCCGTCGCCATATCCTTCATGTCGGGGTCGGACATCAGAACTTCAAGATCCGCAAATTCCTTAAGCGCAGACTGATACGCATGCGCCGCATCGACCACGGGCTGCAGGCTTGCGTATTCCTTGGAAAGTTTCATGAACTGGCCCGCCTGTGCCGGGTCGGCCATCATGCTGGCCAGTTCCCGGTGGCGGTTCAGAATCGTGTCGATATGTGCTTCAAAGGCCATGCGGACGGTAAATTAGCGCAAACCGCCGCCGGTGGCAAAGTCAACCCAGACGGGGCGGAAACGGCCTGTCACCAATGGGTTCGGGTTCATCCCCGGTCCCGGCAGCGATTTTATCCGCTGCCCTGCGCAGGGCTTCCTCAAACTGGGCCCGGGCGTCCGGGTCGGTGGCGGTGGAAGTCAGTGGCCCCTGCTGGCGGCGCCGCGGGTCGAAGTGAAAATCGCCGGCCTTGATACGGTTTGTCATGACCGTGATTTAGGCAGCTTCGGTCGTTTTTAAAGGGGTGGGCAGTTTCGATGCGATTTCCGCGGCCCGCGCTTCCACCTGTTTTACGATGTGGGAGACGATGTCCTCATCCCCGTCCTGAATGCGGTGATGCTGCTGGCCGTTGAGGTAAATCTGGTGCGTACCCTTGCCGCCGCCGGTCAGACCGATATCGGTCATCAGCGCCTCGCCCGGGCCGTTGACGACACAGCCGATGATGCTGACCGTCATGGGCGTGGTGATATGCGCGAGACGCTGTTCCAGAACCTCGACCGTCTTGATGACGTCGAATTGCTGGCGCGCGCAGGACGGGCATGAAATGACGTTGACGCCGCGGTGACGAAGCCCCAGCGATTTCAAAATCTCAAACCCGACCTTCACCTCTTCCTCCGGCGGGGCGGACAGGGAGACGCGGATCGTATCACCAATGCCCGACCACAGAAGGTTGCCCATGCCGATAGCCGATTTCACGGTGCCGGTACGCAAGCCTCCTGCCTCGGTAATCCCAAGATGGATGGGATAATCACAGGCTTCGGCCAGCAACTGGTAAGCCGCCGTCGCCATGAACACATCGGATGCCTTGCACGAGATTTTGAAATTGAAAAAGTCGTTATCCTCCAGGATACGGATGTGGCGCATGGCGCTTTCCAGCATCGCGTCAGGACACGGTTCGCCGTATTTTTCCAGCAGGTCGCGTTCGAGGCTGCCGGCATTCACGCCGATGCGGATGGAACAATTGTTGTCCTTTGCCGCCCTGATGACTTCGCGCACGCGTTCTTCGCTGCCGATATTACCGGGATTGATGCGCAGGCACGCGGCGCCCGCCTGTGCCGCTTCGATCCCGCGGCGGTAATGAAAATGAATATCGGCCACAAGCGGAACGCTGACCGCCTTTACGATGTCCTTGAAGGCCGCGGTCGATGCCTCGTCCGGGCAGGATACGCGCACGATATCGGCACCGGCCGCGACGCAGCGGTTGATCTGTTCGATCGTCGCTTTCGCGTCGCTCGTCAGCGTGTTGGTCATCGTCTGGACGGTGATGGGCGCATCGCCCCCGACCGGGACGGAGCCGACCATGATCTGACGCGACTTGCGCCGCGCGATGGAACGCCACGGTCGTACGCTGGTGTGATCGGTGGTCATGATTATTCCGAAGCTGCCGGTTGTTCGGATGTAGATTTAGCAGGCGCGCCAGAATCTTCAACTTTATATGCGGCAAGCCCCCCAACCGGCAGGTTGCGGACAATCCCCTTACGCCCTTCGAATACGTCGATTTTTTTGCCCGCCCAGGTGACGGAGACGCCTTCCGCGTTGCCGGTGGACAGGGTCAGGTCGTCCACGTCAGGCGCGGTATAGCTTTCGCCCTTTTTAAGAACGCGGGAAAAAAGGATTTCATCCGGTTTGTCGCCGGAACGGATTTCCACCCAGCTGGCTTCCTTCGCGGTGACCTTCAACTTGCCCTCGCCCTGCGTGGGGGCGGCTTCCGTCACGGCGGGCAACGGTGTTTCCGGTTTGGCGGTCTGGGCGGCTTCGACGGGGAGATCGGGCTTGGCCTCGTCACTGCCGCTGAAGGCCCAGAACAGCAGGCCGATAATGGCCAGCGTGCCGAGCGATGCCGCAACCATCCACCATGCGGGACTGCGCGTTTCAGTCTGGGGAATGGGGAAATTCAGGTCGCGCGCCATGGTGTGGCCGATGACCTGCGACTTGAACAGGTAGACCATCTTGTCGCTGTCGAGTTTCAGGTATTCGGCATAGGTGCGCACAAATCCGATGGCATAGACACGGCCCGGAAGGCGACTGATGTCACCTGCCTCGATCGCGGCCAGGTGTTCCGGGCGGATATTGAGGGATGCGGCCACGTAAGGAAGCTCAAGCCCATACTGGATGCGGACACGGCGCAGGACCTCACCCACCGGTAAATCGGTGTAGTTGTCCAAGACGTTCCTTTCGACCATCCGCAATTTGAGCATAGGGGTATATAGCCAGATGCGGGCGTATTTTACACAATTAAATCAGCTCGTCCGGCGGTCTTCCACAGGCGAAACCTTGACATTTTTTCTTTGCCATAATCTAAATCAGGGCGGAGCAGGTTTTTTTATGCTGGATATGACCCCGCCGCTGGCAATTACAGGACGCACGAAAATCGTGGGACCATCGCGTGCACCTGTCGATCTGGACGCGTGGAATGCTGAACCCGTGCGGCGTTCGCATAACTGCCTGAGTTTTGCGCTGGCCGCGATGGGTGCCGGCTGGTCTCTGGCGGGCGACCTTGCCATCAATCACTATGCGGAAAACCGTATGCGGCCCCCGCCCCCTATATGGGTCGGCGCGGCACTGAAACGCGACGGGCTGACCCAGATCCACGCCGATGCCGTATCACCGGGGCGGGGCCACGTGATTTCAGCCTTCGAAAAATGGGATGGCTGGGATTTTCATGTGCGGTATTTAAGTCTGTGCGGGACATGGTTTGAAAAAATCGGCGACCTGGAAGCGGGCGTCTGCACGCAGGATGTGCTTAGACATCAAAACACGGCCGGCGAGGCTTATTCATTTGCAGGGTTTTTTACGATACCGGATCAGGGCGTCGCGGTATTTCACCCCGACATATTGCATCCGATCGAAGACCTGCGCCGCGAAGCGTGGCGCAAATCATCGTCTATTCTGCGCCCTTATCCAGCCCAAACGCTGCATGCAGCGCCCTGACGGCCTTTTCGGCATCACCTTCCGCGATTAATACGCTGATCTTGATTTCCGACGTGCCGATGGCCTGAATGTTGACCTTGTTATCGGCCAGCGTTTCGAACATCTGCAGCGGCACCTCCGGGTGTGCGCGCATGCCGATGCCGACCACTGACACCTTTGCCACCTTGTCATCGGTGCGGATTTCGCGGGCGCCAAGGTCAGCGCCTTCCAGGCTTTTACGCGCACGGGCCAGATCGGTGCGGGGCACGGTGAACGTAATGTCGGTGCGCCCGTCATCGGACGCCACGTTCTGGACGATCATGTCGATACTGATCCCGGCTGCGGCCAGGGGGCGCACATAGGACGCCGCGATACCGGGCCTGTCTTCCACCGCGACCAGGGTTATCTTGGCCTCATCCCGCGAGCAGGTGACGCCCGAGATAACGTGAGATTCCAGCATGTCTTCCTCCTTCACCAGAAGCGTGCCCGGCAATTCAGAGCCGATGGCGCTTTCCAGACTTGATAATACCTGTAAGTTCATTTCGCATTTCATAGCCAGTTCGACCGAACGGATCTGCAGGACCTTGGCCCCCACCGAGGCCATTTCCAGCATTTCCTCGAATGCGATTTTTTTGAGTTTGCGCGCTTCCTTCACCATACGGGGATCGGTAGTGTAAACGCCGTCCACGTCGGTATAGATATCGCAGCGGTCCGCCTTCAGGGCCGCGGCCAGCGCCACGGCCGAGGTGTCGGATCCGCCCCGGCCCAGCGTGGTGATGCGTCCGTCTTCGGATATGCCCTGAAACCCGGCAACCACGGGAATTTCGCCGCGCGCAAGGGCGGCGTTGAGCGCCTCCGCCTGAATGTCCTGGATGCGGGCGCGGCCATGGGCCTGGGTTGAAATGATGCCGGCCTGCCAGCCCTGCCATGAACGGGCATTCAGCCCGCGTTTCTGGAGGGCGATGGCCATAAGCCCAGCCGTCACCTGTTCGCCGGTGGCAACCACGGCATCGTATTCGCGCGCGTCATGGTCGGCGGACAGTTCATTACACCATGCGACCAGCTGGTTGGTGACACCGGACATGGCAGAGACGACGACCGCACATTTATGACCCGCCGCATGCTCGCGCGCGATCTTTTCGGCGGCATTCTCGATGCGCTTCAGATCGGCCACGGATGTGCCTCCAAACTTCATGACAAGCGTGGACATTTGTCCTATGTATCCCTTATGCGCAAGACAGCGAATGCCCGCGAAATTGAAAACTTCACCACATTGGCAGACCAGTGGTGGGATGAGCAAGGCCCTATGAAGCCGCTGCACGGTCTGGGGCCGGTGCGGCTACCCATTCTCAAACGCTGGATCGGCGACTTAAAAGGCAAAAAAGTGCTGGATGTCGGCTGCGGCGGCGGGCTGATCTGTGAGCCGCTGGCGCGTATGGGCGCGAAAGTCACCGGCATCGATGCCGGTGCAGAAAACATTGCCATTGCCCGCGATCACGCCAAACACTCAGGCCTGAAGATCGATTATCACGCCACCACGGCGGAGGATTTCAAGGGGCAGTTCGATGCCGTTCTGGCGCTTGAGATCATCGAGCATGTCGACGACCCCGACCTGTTTGTCGAAAGCCTTGCGCGCCTGACCCGTCCGGGCGGCGTCATCATCATTTCGACCCTGAACCGGAATCTGAAATCGCTGGCGCTGGCCAAGGTGGCGGCGGAATACATTCTGGGCTGGGTCCCGCGCGGCACGCATGACTGGAAGAAATTCAAAAAACCATCGGAAGTCGCCGCATGGCTGAACGCGCATGGCGCCAGGGTCACGGATATGACGGGGCTGATGTTCGATCCGCTGCGCGGCGCGTTCGTCGAAAACCCCAAAGATATCGACGTGAATTATTTTATGCGCGCGGTCAAATCGTAAAGGCCGATCCCAGCGCCCCGCCTGCACGCAACAGGTTGATTTCCGTATCCATACGCAACCGGAACATCTTATCCGTTGCTGTATGCAGGCGGTCATTGAAGGCGCACAGGCTGAAATAGCCGGCGTCGGTCATGGCAGTTTCATCGCTCATCAATGTCACAAGGCGCAAGGACGCCACATTCATGTCCTGCATATCGACAGACATCGGGTTTGTGACTTCAAATATCTGGTCGTTAGCGTTGCGCACTACGTCCTTTTCTGTTTCCTCGAACGTCTGCAGGGCGGATGTGTCGCGGAAGCGCGATTTAAGGGACAATCCACAACCCGACATATTGTCTATGATGTCGGCCCGATAAGCCCCGATCACTTTGACCCGCGCCTGTACCTGTGCGCATTTGTTATAGACCTCGCCCAAAGTGGCCGGGCCGCACGCCCTGTCCATGGTCAGGGGCTTGCCCAGAAAGTTGCTGCGCTCGATCATCTGGATTTCAGCCTCGGTACGCAGCGCCACCATCGTGCTGGCATAAGTGCACAGCAGGTCATGATTGGTGGAAAGGATCTGAAAATTGTCATGCGTGACAACAGAGGGATTATCCAGCAGATCCAGCAGTCCCTTTCCAGCGGGCTTGCGTTTCTTGTCCGCCTGCACACGTTCGACCACGTCCATGGCGCGCGGCGCGATCTCATCCGAAACTTCTTTGGTGATCTCGATGACGTTCTGCGCCGCATCCTTATTCCTGCCGCGCAGAAAACCGATCATGGCCATGGCACCATTATTGAGATGGTGAAAAATTTCGCCATGAAGCGCGGCGATCACCCGCTCGCCCAGGCCGACCTGCACGAGTTTGGTGTAATAGTCCGAGAGAGACACTGTCGCCTGCATGCCAGTGAATGTGGCCAAACCTATGTTTTATGTCAATTATTTATTGGTGCGGTGCGGGCATTGTTGGGTATGGCGTTAACTTTTACAGCCTTATACTATTGTTTCATGTCGACTTTCTTCTTCATCCTGACCGCCCTTGCCATGATCGCCGTTCTTTTCACCCTGGTGGGAGGCGTCGCCTCCATGACCAAGGGCGGCGATTTCAACCAAAAATACAGCAACAAGCTGATGCGCGCCCGCGTCATCCTGCAGGGTCTGGCCCTGCTGTTCTTTGCGCTGGCGATGTTCACCAAACAATAAGGGGTTCTTCCCATGAAAATTCTGGTCCCCGTTAAAAGGGTCGTCGATTACAACGTCAAAATCCGCGTCAAGGCGGACGGGTCCGGCGTTGATCTGGCCAACGTCAAGATGTCGATGAATCCCTTCGACGAGATCGCCGTCGAAGAGGCCGTGCGCCTGAAAGAAGCCAAAAAAGCAACCGAGATCGTCGCGGTTTCCATCGGACCGGCGCAGGCGGCGGATACGATCCGCACCGCCATGGCTGTGGGTGCCGACCGCGGCATCCTTGTCCAGACGGCTGATACGATCGAACCCCTTGCGGTCGCAAAGATTTTAAAAATCCTGATCGAGAAGGAAAAGCCCGATCTGGTCATCATGGGCAAACAGGCCATCGACGACGACTCCAACCAGACGGGCCAGATGCTGGCCGCTCTGCTCGGCTGGGCGCAGGGTACGTTCGCATCCAAACTGTCGGTCGATAACGGCAATGCATCGGTCACGCGCGAAGTGGACGGCGGGCTTGAGACTTTGTCGGTCAAGCTGCCCGCGATTGTCACCACCGACCTGCGCCTCAACACGCCGCGTTATGCGGCCCTGCCCGCCATCATGCAGGCCAAGAAAAAACCGCTTGAGACGATCGAGTTTGCGACGCTGGGCATCGACGCCACGCCGCGCATGAAAACGATCAAGGTCGAAGAACCCGCGAAACGCAAAGGCGGGATCAAGGTTGCCGATGTCGATGCACTGATCGACAAACTGAAAAACGAAGCCAAGGTGATTTAACATGGCCATTCTTGTCGTAGCCGAACTGGTTGAAGGCAAAATCACGCCCGCCACGCTGTCCACCGTAACCGCCGCCACGAAAATCGGCGGTGATATTCACCTGCTTTTTGCGGGGCCGGGTTCAGAGGTTGAATCCGTGACAGGCGTTTCCAAAAACCTGGTCTGTGAAGATGCCGCCCTGTGCCATCACCTTGCGGAGAATTTGGGCACGCTGGTTGCCAAAGTGGCCAAAGATGGCGGTTACAGCCACGTGCTGGCCCCGGCGACATCGTTCGGCAAAAACGTGCTGCCGCGCGTCGCCGCGCTGTTGGACGTTCAGCAGGTGTCGGACATCATCGCCGTGGTATCGGCCGATACGTTCGTGCGCCCCATCTATGCCGGCAACGCGCTTGCGACCGTGCAGTCAACGGACGCGGTCAAAGTCATCACCGTCCGCGGCACAGGTTTTGACGCCGCCACCAAAGGCGGATCGGCCAGCGTCGAGACGGTTGCAGGCACCGGCGATACCGGCCTTACCACCTTTACATCGGCGGAACTGTCCAAATCGGAACGCCCTGAACTGACATCCGCCCGTGTTGTTGTGTCGGGCGGGCGCGGCGTCGGCTCGGGCGAAAACTTCAAAATCATCGAGGCGCTGGCCGACAAGCTGGGCGCTGCCGTGGGCGCATCGCGCGCGGCCGTGGACGCCGGCTTCGTACCGAATGATTATCAGGTGGGCCAGACCGGCAAGGTGGTGGCACCCGATCTTTATATTGCGGTCGGCATTTCCGGCGCTATTCAGCATCTGGCGGGGATGAAGGATTCCAAGGTCATCGTGGCCATCAACAAGGACGGCGAAGCGCCGATTTTCCAGGTTGCCGATTACGGTCTTGCAGGAGATCTGTTCACGCTGGTGCCTGAACTGACATCCAAGCTCTGATACATAAAGCGATCGATTTCCGCCCGCGTTTCCGGGGACGACCAGTCGCGCTCGCCTTCGAAAACGTGCACGATTTTACCTGACGGATCGGCCAGATAGGTGGTCGGCAGCCCGGCAGGATTAAGACGCGCATAGACCTGCCCCTTGTCATCCCAGTTACGGGCCACGGCGCCAAATTTGTGTTTATCAGCCTTTGCCTTGATTTCATCCGCTGAGCTGGCTTCATCCAATGATATAGCAATCACCTGCAAGCCTTTGGATTTATATTCGTTTGACAACTTCTCCAAGCTTGGCATTTCCAGCAGACATGGTGGGCACCATGCAGCCCAGAGATTGAGCAGCGTCCACTGCCCTTTCAGATCCCGCAGGTCGGCCCCTTCTGTCAGGCCGGCCATGTAGGCAGCCTGTGGCAGATAGCGGCCATCCCCACCCTCTTTCAACGTGGGGGCATGCAGACGGAACTGCCACAGGGCGATCACGGCGAGGATCAACAGCGCGTTCGCCGCCAACACCCAGATGTATTTGCGCGTTGTTTTTTTCATCATGGCGCGTACCATACCCCCATGACGATGAAAAAAGCCATACTGTGCGTGATGATCGCGGCCTCGCTGGCCGCCTGCGGCGTGAAACCCGGCAAGGTCAAACCGCCCAGCGGTTCGCGCGATATCTATCCCGCCACATACCCGGCCCCGACGGACGATCAGACGTCATACGATGCGCAGATGTCGAAGGTTCAGGACGCGCAGGCCAAGGCAGAAGCCGCGGCTGCCGCGGCAAAGGCCGAAGCTGAAAACAAACCTGAATGGTCAGTACGATAAAATCAGTGCGCTAAAAGGCGCACGCTGACGTCACCGTCAAGCAATATGCCCATATCCGTTTTCCAGCTTACGGATGCACCGGGAGACAGCGTGTCCTGTTCCGGCTTGATGTGTTTCGGGTCGCCGTGAGCGGGCGCAACCTCGATCATCGGG
>CALBME010000044.1 GCA_937896295.1 uncultured Micavibrio sp.
GTGGCGGCTTTGCAAGCTGGAAGGCTTTGAAAATCAATAAACGCTATTTACCCCTTGCGCTCATGCCGATCATGGCGGGAATTCAGCAGATGATGGAGGGGCATGTCTGGATGGGCCTGAATGACGCGAATTCCTTTATGGTCTGGTGGGGCGCAACGGGCTTTATTTTCTTTTCATGGTTTATGTGGCCTACGTGGATTCCCTTTAGCGTTTACGCGCTGGAACCGCCAAACAGTCGGCGTAAAAATCTTCTGCTTTTATTCGCGCTGGCGGGCGCAGCGTTAGGGATTACCCTGTTCGTGCCGCACATGCTCAATCCGGATTGGGTGCGCGTTCATATAAACAGTCATTCGATTGCGTATGAAGACACTATGTTCCTTGATTATATTATGCCCCGATGGGCGACCTATGGAATTTATGTTTTCCTGCTTGTTATGCCGCCGCTGCTTTCACGATATTTGCATGTGCGGCTCTTTGGCCTGACGCTGATTGCCGTTCTCGCTATCGTCTGGATATTCCTGACTTACGCTTACATATCATTTTTCTGTTTGTTAGGCGGATTGGCAACCATCCACCTGATTTATATTATCATGTTCAACAAATGCTGTCGGGAATGTCCGGAGCTATTTAGGTAGGTGTCATGAAGCTGACGTTTTTAGGAGCCACGGGAACAGTTACCGGATCGAAATATCTGCTCGATTCCGATAACAAGAGAATTTTAATTGATTGCGGGCTGTTTCAGGGTTTGAAGGAACTACGGTTGCGTAATTGGGGCAATTTCCCCGTCAATCCTAAAAATATTGACGCAATGGTTCTAACCCATGCTCACCTAGATCATAGCGGCTATATCCCCAGGCTGGTAAAAGATGGATTTAAAGGTCCAATCTATTGCTCCGAGGCGACGCTCGACCTGTGCAAAATCCTTTTACCTGACTCCGGTCACATCCAAGAAGAAGATGCAGAGAGCGCCAACCGCCATAATTATACACGGCACAGTCCTGCCTTGCCGTTATATACGGAGAAGGAAGCGCGTGAATGTATAAAATACTTTAAGCCTGTACCGTTCGGCCAACCGCAGCATCTGACCCGCGAATTGAATTTTACCCTGCATCGCGCAGGCCATATTCTAGGAGCTTCGTTTATTCGTATCGCTCATGAAAGCGGTGAGTCAATTTTATTCTCCGGCGATTTGGGGCGGCTGCACGATCCCGTTATAAAGTCGCCTGCGATCATTCAGAGTGCGGATTACCTCGTGGTGGAGTCCACCTACGGCGACAGATTGCACGATACGACCGACCCCATGAAGTATCTGGAAACTGTCATTAAAGAAACCGCCGCACGGGGCGGAACAGTTATTCTGCCTGCCTTTGCGGTCGGACGCGCGCAAAACTTGATGTATTATTTGCACCAGCTCAAAGTGCAAAACAGAATACCGGAAATTCCAATTTATCTTGATAGCCCTATGGCTATGAATGTTTCCGATTTGCTTTGTAAATATCCGAACGATCACCGCCTGCCGCGCGGCTTGTGCGAGGATATGTGCAAGGTCGCTATCTATACGCGCAAGCCGGAGGAATCCAAGGCCATTAACCGCAACCCCATGCCGAAAGTGATTATATCGGCAAGCGGTATGGCAACAGGGGGCCGCGTCCTTCACCATTTGAAGCATTATATCGACGACAGGCGTAACACCGTTATCTTGCCTGGGTTTCAGGCGGCAGGCACGCGCGGCGATAAATTGGCACGCGGCGAAACCGAGATCAAAATTCATGGTCAATGGATTCCCGTTCGCGCCCAAATCGTGCAAATGCACAGCATGTCAGCACACGCCGATTACGGCGAAATCCTTACATGGCTGGAAAACTTCACTTCACCACCGCGCAAAACTTTTATTGTTCACGGCGAACCCACCGCCGCGCAAAGCCTCAAAGCCAAGATACAAGATAAATTCGATTGGAATGTTACCGTTCCGGAATATCTCGATAAGGAAGAATTATAATGGCGATTGGAGACCCCACGATTTGCGAGAAGCGATGTGATCGCCACCAAAATCACAGCAGCACGAAATTTATTGTAGTGACGGGCGGGCCGAGCGCAGGAAAAACAGCCGTACTTGAAATTCTCAGAAAAGAACTGTGCCAGCATATTGCAATCTTGCCGGAGGCGGCCTCCATTGTTTTCGGCGGAGGTTTTTGGCGTCTGGAATCCGCATCTGCACGGCAGGCCTCGCAAAGGGCAATCCTGCACATTCAGAACGAAATGGAAACACTTGTGCGCGGCGAGGAAAAGTGGGCTGTGGCATTATGCGACCGTGGATTGCTTGACGGACTTGCCTATTGGCCTGGTGATGAGGCCGATTTTTTCAAGGTTTCCGGTTTGGATATGGAGAAAGTTTATAGCCGCTATCATGCGGTCGTCCATTTACGGACACCGAATGCGGCGACGGGCTATAACTTACAAAACCCGCTGCGGATTGAAAACGCGGCACAAGCTATCGCCATTGACGAGAAAATCGCGTCCGTATGGTCTAAGCACCCGCGCTATCAAGCCGTCGAGAACGCGCAGAATTTCATGGAAAAAGCCGAGAAAGCGAAAAACCTGATTATCAGTTATCTGCCTGAGTGCTGCGCCCAGGCCGTTGTGTCAAAGAATTAGTAGGAGAAAAAGACATGCAAGATCATTCAAACCACAAAGCGCACGATAAAAAAGAACAAAAAGGCGGGTGCTGCTCTACCCACAAGCACGATCATCAAGGCCATGACCATCATGCAAAGGGCGCGGATTCACACGATTGCTGCTCCGGTCATAAAAAGACCAATGAAGAAAAACCCGCCGCGCATGGTTCATGCTGTTCCACACATAAACAGAGAGAGCCAAAAGAGCATGCACATGGGGCATGTTGCTCTACTCACAAGCATGGGCATCATGCCAAGGCAATTGTCGATGCACCCGCAGGAACCATTTTTGTCTGCCCCATGCATCCACAGGTGCGGCAGATCGGCCCTGGATCATGCCCCATCTGCGGCATGGCGCTTGAGCCGGAGGTCATGACGGGTGAAGAAGGCCCAAGCCATGAGTTGACCGACATGACACGCCGTTTCTGGATCGGTCTTGCGCTGACATTGCCCGTTTTTGCGCTGGAAATGGGCGCGCACTTAACAAACCTGCATTTTGTAACGGGTTCTGTTTCTAATTTGATCCAGATGGCGTTGGCCACTCCCGTTGTGTTGTGGGCCGGATGGCCGTTCTTTGCGCGTGGTTGGGCGTCCATCGTTTCTCGCAATCTCAATATGTTTACTTTGATTGCCATCGGGACAGGTGTCGCGTGGCTTTACAGCATGGTGGCCACCTTTGTCCCGACGGCCTTTCCTGAAGGTTTCCGCCGTATGGATGGTTCAGTTCCGGTTTACTTTGAGGCTGCTGCCGTCATCACCGTTCTTGTCCTTTTAGGACAGGTTTTGGAATTGCGCGCGCGTGAGAAAACGGGCGGTGCTATCCGTGCGCTTCTGAACCTTTCTCCGAAGATTGCCCGCCGTATCAACCAGGACGGCACGGAAGAAGATGTGCCGCTGAATCACGTTCATGTGGGCGATCATCTGCGGGTGCGTCCTGGCGAAGCTGTTCCCATCGACGGGGTCATTGTCGAGGGCAAGAGCGCCATAGATGAATCGATGGTCACGGGCGAGTCCATGCCTTCGGTGAAGGAAAATGGCGCAAGTGTCATCGGCGGGACAATGAACCAGACAGGTGGCTTCATCATGCGTGCTGAGCGCGTGGGTGGCGACACTATGCTATCGCGCATTGTGCAGATGGTGGCCGAGGCTCAACGCAGCCGCGCGCCTATCCAGCGCATGGCTGACCATGTTTCTGCATGGTTTGTACCTGTCGTCATGCTTGTAGCTGTCGCAGCGTTCCTGGTCTGGGCAGCATTTGGCCCATCTCCAGCTTTTAGCTACGGCCTGATCGCGGCGGTGAGCGTCCTGATCATTGCATGCCCTTGTGCCTTGGGCTTGGCCACGCCCATGTCGATCATGGTGGGCGTAGGCCGTGGTGCGCAGGCTGGTGTTTTGATTAAAAATGCCGAGTCTCTCGAACGCATGGAAAAAGTCGATACGCTAGTTGTCGATAAAACCGGAACGCTGACGGAAGGCAAACCAAGGGTTACAAAAATTGTTGCCGAAGGCTTGTCTGAAGATGATCTGCTTTCCTTTGCCGCTTCGTTGGAACAGCCGAGCGAACACCCGCTGGCGCATGCCGTCGTGGTCGCCGCACAGGAAAAAGGCT
>CALBME010000045.1 GCA_937896295.1 uncultured Micavibrio sp.
GACTGGAGTTCAGACGTGTGCTCTTCCGATCTGTCTAGCATTGTCTCTGGGTCGGATCTCCGAATTCTCTTGGGAAGTGATCACCTTAGCTACGGAGAAATTCATGGTGCGCTCAAAGAGAAGGGGGTTTTCGTTGGGAACTCCGACAAAGCAATAACAGTCCCCCTTCTTTCTGCAACACTTTTGACCCCGGATAATTTCACAAGATTGATTGAGAGCTGCGTCAGTCGCGAATCGCAGCCAAAGATTAAGGTGGCTCTTCGATCGTCGCTACGCCACGGCGGGGCAACTGGGCGCCCGGGCCTTCACGGCCAACGGCTCGTACACCGACGCGGGCGGCATCGTATACCACGCGTCCTTCCTGCGCTTTGCCGAACGTGGCCGCTCTGAATGGCTGCGCGAAAACGGCATCAACAACTCGGACCTGTTGCCGGGGCATGGTTTTCACTTCGTCGTGCGGCATATCGCCATCGATTACCTGACGCCGGGACGCCTCGACGATCTGTTGGAAGTGCAGACAAGCGTTGTTGACCTTGGAAATGCCTCATTTACCATGCAACAAAACATTACGCGTGACGGTACGGCCGTGGCTTCCATGAAAGTGGTGCTGGTCTGTATTAACGAGGCCGGCAAGGCCGTGCGTATCCCCGATATGCTTCGGGCTATTTTATAACGAAGGATTTTTAAATGACCGCTGCCACCACTGCCATTCCCGACCGCGCCGTAGACTCTGCCGCCCTTGCCGGTACGGTGACGCACGATCTGTCCCCCTTTGGCCTGTTCATGAATGCCGACCTGGTGGGTAAACTGGTCATCCTGATGCTGGTTTTTGCATCGGTGTGGTGCTGGACCATCATTTTCGACAAGCTGCGCATGCTCAAAGCCACCAAGCGCCGCGCCGACAAGTTCGAGGAGGCGTTCTGGTCCGGCGAACCTCTCGACAAGCTGTACGAACGCGTGCGCCAGTCGCGCCCCGACCCCATCCTGAAAACCTTCCTGTCCGGCATGGAGGAATGGCGCCTCGGCATGTCCGATAAAAACGCATCCGCCGATAACCTTGCCACAAACCTGCAACAGCGGATTGAACGGAACATGGCCGTGACCATCGGGCGCGAGATGGAAAAACTCGAACGCTCCATGACCTTTCTCGCCAACGTCGGTTCCGCCGCGCCGTTTATCGGCCTGTTCGGCACCGTCTGGGGCATCATGCGCTCCTTCACCGCCATCGCGGGTTCCAAGAACGCATCGCTGGCCGTCGTCGCACCGGGCATTGCCGAGGCGCTGTTCGCCACCGCCATCGGTCTTGTCGCCGCCATTCCCGCGGTTATTGCGTATAACAAGTTTTCCAGCGACCTGAACCGCTACAACGATCGCCTTGAAAACTTCGCCACCGAATTTTCCGCCATTCTGGGCCGTCATCTGTCGGCAAGGTCGAAATAACCATGGCATTCAAGGTCGCATCCAAGGGCAGGGGCAAACGCCGCCGTTCGGTCTCCGCCGAAATCAACGTGACGCCGCTGGTCGACGTCATGCTGGTGCTGCTGGTCATTTTCATGGCCACCGCACCGATGCTCTCGGCCGGCGTACCGGTGGACATCCCGGACTCGGAAGCAGGCGCCATTCATGAAGACGATCAGGGGCCCATCGAAGTGACCCTGACCGGCACCGGCCAGATTTTCGTGGGCGAAACGCCGGTGACGCAGGCGCGCCTGCTGGAACTTCTGTCCGCCATGACCAAGGACGACCCCAACCGCCGCATTTTCCTGCGCGCGGATAAAAAGCTGAATTACGGCGATGTCATGGGTACGCTCGGTGCGCTTAATGCGGCCGGCTTCGGCAAGATCGCGCTGATCACCCAGCAGGGCGTCAGCGCACCGTCGAAATAATTACAGGTTAATGTAAGGCACGGCTTCCGGCACGCGCTGCGCGGCGTGGAAGTCGCGGAACTGCGCCTTCAGCACGGGCGGCAAGCTTTGGCGTGTGATGCTGTAATGCAGGCGGTGTGTCACCGCATAATGCGGATAGGCCGTTACTTCACCGCCGCCCAGCAGTTTCACGCCCGAGGGATCAATACCAAGGCGGGAAAGCTGGTGATGAACGCTGTTAAACGGATATTCCCCATTCCCGTCAGGTTTGTTCGCAGCATAGGTCCCGTTACGGATGCTGAGATCGAAATCATTCCCGCGGGCCGTCACAGAGATGCTGATGTTGATCAGCGGCACGTAACCGAACAGGTTGTTCATCAGATACGTTCGAAAACCTCGGCCTCCGAACGGGGCGCGCGCAGGGCAAGGCGGCGGCGGGTTTTTTCCTGCATGACCTGTCCGGCGAAGGCGCCGCCAAACAGACCGACCAGCGCGAACAGGCTGGCCAGTTTAGGCGCGTCGTTTTGTTCGATCACCTCGGCGCGGGCCAGCGCGTAGGACCCGGCAACAGGCAACGCCACCGAAGACACGTAAACGGCGATGCCGGCGGCGGCGGGCAAGAAAGTCTGGCGCATGAGTGACATGGGGTCCTGAACGGGCAAGGGGTTATCGGTGAGGGCACTTTAGAAAACGGGGGTCGCTTATGTCAATTTTAAGGGCCGCCGGTGTTTTTTAAGGGCTTGCAGCCTACATAAAGGGTCGCCAGTTATCCCAAATATGGCCATAATCCCCGAATACATTAACCATCATGAATGCCGTGACCGCGACCCCGCCCCATAACAGGCCCGAAGAAAAGCCATCCATGCGCTCGCCGCTGATTGCGTCGCTGTTATTCCATGGCTTTTTGCTGCTGACCTTTTCCGGGTTTTTCTTCTTTTTCTCGAAGCCGGTCGAAATTCCGGAAGAACCCATGTCGGTTGAGATTCTGCCCGTCGCGGAAAAGGCGTCCTCGACCATCGATGCCCCCGTCGCCAAACAGATGCCCAAAACGCCGGAGGAGGTAAAGGACGAACCCCCGCCGATGCCGAAATCGACGGCCCAGCCGACCCCGAAATCCGAAATTCCCAAGCCCGCCGAAAAGGTGAAGGCTGAAAAGATGGAACAGGTAAAGCCTAAGGAAACGCCGCCGCCGCCGCTGAAAAAGGCTGAAGTCGCTCCCAAAAAGGCCGAACCCAAACCGGCCCCGAAGGCGCCTGAGAAAAAACCGCAGGAAGCCAAGAAGGAAGAGACCAAGGAAAAACCGACGGAAGAAAACACGCAGGAATTTTCCTCCGTGCTTAAAAACCTGGTGGGGGATGAGGCACCGCCGACGCCGGATTCCCGCCCCGTCGATACGCCGCGTCAGGCGCCGCAGCTCACCGCGCCCGCACCTTTGGGCGCCACCATGTCGATGTCTGAGATGGACGCCCTGCGCCAGCAGCTGGCCGGGTGCTGGAACGTCATTGCCGGCGCTGCCGATGCGCAAAACCTCGCGGTCGATATTCAGGTCACCGTCAATTCCGACAAAACCGTTGCCGCCGCCCGCGTCGTCGATCAGGGCCGCTACGGTTCGGACGCGCTGTTCCGCGCCGCGGCTGATTCCGCGCTGCGTGCATTGCGTGCGCCCGCCTGCACGCCGCTGGCGCTGCCCGACGGCAAATATGAACAGTGGAAATCCATGACCATCAATTTCGACCCCAAAACGATGTTTGGCGCCTGAAAATAGGTCCTTTCCAATACTGGTTTTGATCCTAACTAACCGCTATTCTTTGAAAAACCT
>CALBME010000046.1 GCA_937896295.1 uncultured Micavibrio sp.
ATTCTCATGCCCGCACTGTCGCCCACGATGACCGAGGGCAAACTGGCGAAATGGACAAAGAACGAAGGCGACAAGGTCAAACCCGGCGACGTGATTGCCGAGATTGAAACCGACAAGGCGACGATGGAAGTCGAAGCCGTCGACGCCGGCGTCATTGGTAAAATCCTGGTGCCCGCCGGCACCGAAAACGTCGCCGTGAACACGCCTATTGCCGTTCTGCTGGAAGATGGCGAACAGGCAGGCGACATTCCCAACGCGCTTTTCGCCTGCGGCCGTCCCGGCCTGTCCGCCGACGCCCCGAAGGAAGAGGCGCCTGTGCAATCGACCGCCGTGGCATCCGCCGGATCTGCCGGTGCGCACATCACCAACCGCGACATCCTGTACGCGCAGGGCAAGGTGATCGAACCGCCCGTATTCGATGAGAATGCCTATACCCGCAACACCGTGACCATGACGGTACGCGAAGCCCTGCGTGCGGGCATGTCCGAAGAAATGCGTAAAGACGAAAGCATCTACCTGATGGGCGAGGAAGTCGCGCAGTATCAGGGTGCTTATAAAATCTCGCAGGGCATGCTTGACGAATTCGGTCCCAAGCGCGTCATCGACACGCCGATCACCGAACACGGCTTTGCCGGTCTAGCAGTGGGCTCGGCCTTCCGCGGCCTTAAACCCATTGTCGAGTTCATGACCATGAACTTCGCCATGCAGGCGATTGATCACATCATCAACTCCGCCGCGAAGACGCTCTACATGGCTGGCGGCCAGCTCGGTTGCCCCATCGTGTTCCGCGGCCCCAATGGCGCTGCCGCGCGCGTGGGCGCCCAGCACAGCCAGTGCTATGCCAGCTGGTACGGGCATGTTCCCGGCCTGAAGGTGGTCGCGCCATGGTCTGCAGCCGATGCCAAGGGCCTGATGAAGGCCGCCATTCAGGACCCGAACCCGGTCGTCTTCCTTGAAAACGAAATCATGTACGGCCAGTCCTTCGAATGTCCGACGGATGACGATTTCGTGGTCCCCATCGGCCGCGCCCGCGTCGAACGCGAAGGCACCGACGTCACCCTGGTCGCATTCTCGATCATGGTGGGCAAGGCAATGCAGGCCGCCGAAAAACTGGCCGAGGCCGGCATCAGCGCCGAGGTCATCAACCTGCGTTCGATCCGTCCGCTTGATACATGGACCATTCTGGAGTCCGTCAAAAAGACGAACCGCATCGTCAGTGTCGAGGAAGGCTGGCTGTATGCCGGTATCGGCGCCGAGATCGCGGCGCTGGTCAACGAACACGCCTTCGACTATCTCGACGCGCCTGTCGCGCGTGTTGGGGCCAAGGACGTGCCGCTGCCTTACGCCAACAATCTTGAAAAACTGGCCTTGCCGCAGGTGGAAGACATCGTCGCCAAAGCGCGTGAGCTGGTGAACAAATAAACAAAACACCCCGCGAATGGTTCGCGGGGTTTTGAATACGAAACAAACTTATCGTCTTTTACCGGAGTTTGCCTAAATGCCGATTTCCATTCTCATGCCCGCACTGTCGCCCACGATGACCGAGGGCAAACTGGCGAAATGGA
>CALBME010000047.1 GCA_937896295.1 uncultured Micavibrio sp.
GACCTGGGCCTCAAGGTCATCGCCGAAGGCGTCGAGACCGACGCCCAGCGGGATTTCCTCCTCGCCCGCCAGTGCAGCGTGATGCAGGGTTTCCTGTTCGCGCGGCCGATGACCGCGCAGACCATGGCCGAATGGGCGGCCGACATCGACCGGCCCTCGGCGCTGAGCTTCAGCCCTTCGGCGTTTCTCGAAGCCTGACCCTGCGCCGCGTGGGTGCAGGCGCGGCCTTCTAAAATCGCGGCATGGACCAGCCCGCCTACACCCGCGCCGCCGACCTGCCGGCGGCCCTGCCCCTGGCCGAGCTGCCCGCCGCGGCGCGCGCGCGACCCTGTCCACCGTCGCGCAGCCGAGCTTGGTCGAGATGCATCTGTATACGAACGGTTTCCCCGAGTTCGCATGCACGTTGCGGTCGATGCGGCTGATGAGTTCGCGCCGGGGCCTGCCCGACTGGCTTTACCGGTGTCAGACGCGTAAAGCTTTATGTCTGTGAAAATTAAAAAAACGGACGAGCAATTTCAAAAATTTTAGTGGGACCTGCTGGTAGAATCCCACCAGTCTTTCAAAAGAGTTTTCTGACGGCGAAGCATTTCATAAGTGGCCTTGGCCTTGGCATCCGTTGCTATGAACGCGCGCACGCGCTTTTCCTGTTCCCAAGTGAGTTCATTGTCCACCAGGGCCTGAATATCCATTTCACTTACCTTTGCATGCCCGTCCACGCGCAATACCCCGCTCGAACTGATTGTTTTCTTGACCTGCCAACAGGGATCCCCGCCCCGCGGTTCCCGGCACTTTCTTTGGAACTCTTTTATATAACCGCGCGTTGGTTAAGGGAATAGATTAACTTTTATTGAAAGGCTATGACCATGTTGAGTTGGGCTTTGGCATTTCTGGTTCTCGCCCTTATCGCGGCGGTTCTGGGTTTTGGCGGAGTTGCCGCCATTTCGATTGAAATTGCGAAAATACTGTTTGTGGTTTTCCTGATCCTGTTCGTCATTACCGCAACCATACATGCCTTGCGCGGCAAATCCCCGCCGCCGGCCTTATAAGATCTGAATATGAAATGCACCCCGTCTTTGCGGGGTGCATTTTTGTTTGTTAATGCTGAATTTTCTCATTAATAATAAGCATCTGGCCCCTATAACGAAAACCCCTCCACCCTTATGGATCGCATCCTCGTCCGTAACTTTCTGATCTTCACGGTTCTGACCGTGGTCTGCTTCGGGGCACTGGGTGGCGTGCTGTGGCGTTCGGATCACGAAATCGAAAAAACCGGTGACTGGGTCGCCCGTACCAACAACACCCTGATGGCCTCTCAGGAACTGTCTGCCCTTGTCGAAGGCATGATCAATTCGCAGCGCGGCTATCTTTTGTCCGGCAACAAGGCCTTTGTCGAGGAATATGAATCCCGCAAACGTGACATGTCGCAGCGCATTGCCGAACTCTCTGAGCTTACCAGTGACAACCCTTCACAGGAATCGCGCCTCGATGAAATGCGCGGCTATTTCTCCGGCCTGACCTTCAAGCTGGAAGAACGCTCGCGCGCACTCAAACCCGGAAGTGCCAACAACGCAGATCTTATGGCGGGCATTCAGACTATCGATGGCCTGCGGCGTAATATACTGCGCCTGCATCAGGATATGGTGACCGAGGAATACAACCTGTTGCAGCAACGCATCCGTCTTGTTGAAATCCAGAAAAACAAATATTTCACCACTCTTATTGTCGGCGGCACATTTTGTATCGCCATCATGCTGCTGCTGAATGGTTTCCTTCTGCACGCACAGACCAAGCGCGGCGCGGCGGAAAAATACCTGAAAGAGTCTGAAGACCGCTTTGCACTGGCGGCAAATGGCGCCAATGACGGTATTTTCGACTGGAATATAGATACGGGCGCCGTTTTCTATTCCAAGCCGTTCTTCACCATGCTGGGCCACGACAAACCCTCGCATATCGGCCATATAGACGACCTCAAACGCCTGCTCCATCCTGAAGACACCGAAAAGGTCTGGGCCTATGTCGATCAGTATCTGCGCGGTGAAGTATCGGAATATTCCGCTGTTTTCCGCCTGCGCCACGCGACCGGCCGCTGGGTCTGGGTCAACGCCCGCGCCAAGGCCATTTATGACGATGCAGGACGCGCGCATCGCATGGTCGGCGCCCATACCGATATCACCTACCTGAAAGAACAGCAGCGCCGCCTGGAGGAGGCCAAGCAGGTGGCCGAGGCGGCATCGCAGGCCAAGACCGATTTCCTTGCCCATATGTCGCATGAAATCCGCACGCCACTGACAGCCATTTCCGGTATTGCCGAAATTCTGGACCGCCAGAAAACCAAACTGGATGACAAACAAAAACAGCTGGTTTCAACGCTGATGTCATCCACATCCACACTGAAGGATCTGGTGAACGACGTTCTGGATTTCTCTAAAATCGAATCCGGCGAAATCACTCTGGAAAACAAGCAGTTCGACGTGGACGATCTGTTTCAGCAGGTCATCAGCATCAGCGCGATGAATGCGGGGGAAAAAGGCCTGAAGTTCATGGTCGATACCGACAGCCTGGCGGGAATGACTTTCACAGGCGACTATTTGCGTATTCGCCAGATACTGATCAACCTGATTGGTAACGCCATAAAGTTCACCGATCAGGGCCGCATCGACGTTATCGCCTCTCTTGAACCCGCGGCCACGCCCAGTGTCCAGGTCATGAAAGTCGCTGTGCGCGATACGGGCATCGGTGTCAGCCGCGATTCCTTTGATCTGATTTTCGAACGCTTCAAGCAGGGCGATTCATCTGTCAGCCGCCGGTACGGCGGCACCGGCCTGGGCCTGCCCATTTCCCGCAATCTGGCCCGCCTGATGGGCGGCGATATCGTGGTGGAATCCGAACCCGGCGCCGGATCGGTCTTTACCCTGATTCTGCCGCTGGAAACGGTTTTGGATGAAAATTACACGCGCGAAAAGGCGTCAGCCCCTGTGGCCCGCCGTGCTCCTGCTGCGCCCACCGACACGGAAAAACGCGTCCTGATGGTGGAAGACTACGAAGGCAACATTGTTGTCATCTCCTACTTCCTCGAAGATTTGGGATTGCCGTTCGACATTGCACGCTCGGGCAGGCAGGCGCTCGATCTCTGGAATCGATATCATTACGATCTGGTCCTGATGGATATCCAGATGCCGGAAATGGACGGCTTCACCGCCACCCGAAAAATGCGGGAAATCGAGATGCAGGACGGGCTGCCCCGCACTCCGATCATTGGCATGACCGCCCATGCTCTCGTCGGTGACCGTGACAAATGTATCGAGGCCGGCATGGACGCTTACCTGCCAAAACCCATCATCGAGGCCGATCTTCGCGCGACGATTGCCGCGCACCTGCCCGACAGTAAGAAGGCCGCCTGAACCGTAAGTTTTTCTAATCCATACGCACATAGCAAAACCGGCGCTGCACGCGCCGGTTTCTATTACAGACCTTGAACAGTCCGAATTCTTAAGCCGCAATACGGCGATCGTCGTAGATCGAACCTCCATACTGACCCGAACGGGGCGGCACGAAGCCATGACCGTGCGGGGTATCCAGCAGCGCCTGCAACTGTTCGCGGGCGCGGGACAGGCGGGAACGAACCGTTCCGAGCGGAATGTTCAGGACTTCTGCAACTTCCTGGTACTGCATGCCCTTGACGCAGACCATGACCAGAACATCGCGGTGGTCTTCGGACAGACGTTCCATGGCGCCCTGCACTTCGGCCAGTTCAATTTTGGTTTCGTTCGAAGCCTCGACCGATTCACGCTCGATAAAGGTTTCCGGATCGTAACGGGTCTCAAACTTCGTGCGGCGGCGATAATCGCTGACAAACAGGTTGAACATGATTTTGGACGTCCATTTGAATACGTCGGTACCGTTTTCAAACAGGTGCTTTTTCTCGATCGCACGCAGCAGCGTGGTCTGCAGCAAGTCTTCTGCTTCTGCTTGGCTGTGGGTCAGGCGCAAAGCGAATTTGCGGAGATGCCCCATTTCTTGGACGAGGGATGCTTGGTTCAACATGGCTTGCTCCTTTTTAATGACCCTGCTGTTTGGCGAGGGTGAACTTCGTTGGTGACAAACCCAATCTAGGACCGCCCTGTAACGACCGTTTGTCACCTTCGTTTCATTTGCGAAAAAGTTTGTTTCATTTTTGTAACAAGCCCTGTAGGATGCCCCTGAAATCAGCAAAAACAGGGTCTTATGAACAGCCAAAAGGCAGTTATCCTTAGCGTTGACGACGACAAAAACCTGCAAATGGTCCTCCGGGAGTACCTGGAAGAGGACGGTTACAGGGTTTTGGGTGCCCATTCGGGCCGCGAACTCGAAGACAAGCTCAAGGGCGACCCATTTGATGTGGTCTTGCTCGACCTTATGCTGCCGGACAGCCAGGGCCTGGGCCTGATCACCAAAATCCGCGCCACCAGCAACGCGCCCATCATCATCGTTTCCGGCAAATCCGACACCACTGAAAAGATCGTCGGCCTGGAAATGGGCGCGGATGATTACATCACCAAACCGTTTGAAATGCGCGAGCTTTCGGCACGCATCCGCGCGGTTTTGCGCCGCACGCAAGACTTTTCGGCAGCGCCTGCAGCCGCAAACGACACCGCCAAGGCCGGTGACGTTCTGCAGTTCAAGACATGGCGGCTGGACCGCGGGCAGTACCAGGCCTACGACGCGAAGGGCAATTCCCTGAGCCTGACGACCGGCGAATTTAAACTGCTTGAGGCGCTGGCCGTATCAGCCAACCGCGCCCTGTCCCGTGAACACCTGTTCGACCTGACCCGTGATGGCAAATTTGATACTTATGACCGCGCCATCGATATCCAGATCGCCCGAATCCGCAAAAAACTGGGTGATGACACCAAAACCCCGGCGCTGATTAAAACCGTGCGCGGCGTCGGCTACATGCTGTGCGACGAACCGCTCAAATCATAAGCGCAAGCCCGGATTTCAATTCTTTTACAATATCCCTAGATTTTCTACGGAACCTTTTATTGCATTGCACGTTGGCTGCCATGACCAACCTGTAAAACTTTAAGAGGAGTATGCGCCATGAAGAACGTCCGTTCTGAATTCCCAGAAATCGAAGAAATCCGTCAGGATATCGAATCCCTGAAAACCAACGTTGTCGATCTGTCCCGCCACGTGAAGGCAGAGAGCAAAATTCAGGCATCCCGTCTGACCGAAGTGGCGCTGGAGCGTTTGTCCGACCTTCGCAAAAACGCATCTTATGAATACCACCGCGCAGAAAAGGCCGTGAAGGCCAAGCCGGGCCAAAGCGTTGCGATCGCCTTTGCCGCCGGCCTTGTGGCCAGCATGCTGTTCAGCCGGAGCCGCTAAAATGTCCGCGCTCAAGGCCATCGCGGAAAGCGTTTTGTTGGAACAGGTTCTGACACGCGCAATTCCGATGACACAAAAAAGCAAAACCGGGCTGGGTCTCCAGCTTCTCGCCGGAATGCTGGTAATCGTGGCTTTGGGTTTTCTGATCGCGGCATTTCACGCCTGGCTCAGCACCCAATACACGTCAGACGTGGCTTCCCTGATCACGGCGGGTGCCATCTTCGCGCTTGCGATGATTTCCAGCCTGGCCGCATACGGCGTGGCGCATAAGCGCCGCGTCCGCATGGCCCTGTTCAAGCACGAGATGAAAAATAACATCCAGACCGTGATTGATACGTTTGACGACGAATTGGGCGAGCACGTACGGGACAATCCGGTGGCCGCCTTGGCCATAGCGGGGGTGGCGGGCTTCCTTTTGGCAGACCGCGTCCTATAAACGATAAAAGCAGGGGCTGCATGAAAGCCCCGCTTTTTTTACTTAAAAAGGTGTATATCATGGATAATCAGGCTCTGGCCCTGCTGGTGGCTGTTGCGCTGTTTGGCGCCTTGGCCATTGGTATTATTTCGCGTACAGAAACATCACAGCAGCAGGAATTTTCCGGCGGCCGCTATACCGCTGCAGGCACAGACAACACTTCACGTAATTAAGCCATAATTGGATTGGACAAAGACAGACATGAAATCAGCGCTAGCTCTCTCGACAGCGGTTCTTCTGACTGCCTTGCCTGTATACGCACAGGAACCAGCCCCCACCCCTGCCGCCGTCGATCCTGCGGCCGATTCCCGCACGCTGGAACAGAAAATTCCGGTCAGCGTCACCAACACGGATCAGGATAACATTCTCACGCTGAACATCGAAAACGACCTGTTTACGGGTGGCGATTCCAATTACACGTCCGGTGTCCGCCTGACCTATTCTGATCTTAACACGACGCCGCCCGAATTCGCATATGCACTGGCCGGCTGGCTGCCAGGGTTTGAGATCAACGATACGACCAGCCTGTCCTTCTCGCTGGGGCAGAATATTTTCACGCCGGAGGATATTGAAAGCCGCGCCCAGGCGCAGAACGAACACCCATGGGCCGGCTTTCTGTATGCATCCATGGCCATGTCCACGCTGACCGATAACCATATCGATCAGGTGGAAGCCACGCTAGGCGTTGTAGGCCCTGCATCCATGGCCGAACAGTCGCAGAAATTCATTCATCGGCACATCTCCGACTCCCCCATGCCCAAGGGCTGGAGCAACCAGCTGGAAAACGAACCGGGCCTGATGCTGGCGTGGGAACGCACCTGGCCGCAATACCTGTCGGGTGAAATCGGTGGATTGTTCGGGTCGATTGCGCCTTATACGGGCGTCACGGTGGGCAATATTTACACTTTTGCTGATGCAGGTTTCACCGTGCGTCTTGGACCGGACAGCGAGAAGTGGCAGGACACGCCCATTCGAGTGCGTCCCGCCATGCCCGGCACCGGTTTCTTTGAAATTCCCGAAGACAACTGGAGCTGGTATCTCTTTGCAGGTGCGGAAGGTCGGGCTGTCGCTCGTAACATATTCCTCGATGGAAACACCTTCCGCGACTCCTACAGCGTCGACAAGGAATATCTTGTCGGTGATGCCAATGCCGGCCTTGCACTGACCTATGGTAAAACCCGCGTATCCTTTACATGGGTCTATCGGACGAAAGAATTCGAACAACAGGACAAGCCGGAAACATTTGGATCCGTCGCTATCGGATATCGCTTTTAAGGTTCGGAACAACCTTTGAATTTGTGCGTTTGTATGACGACACAAAAACAAGGGGTTTCAAGAATGCAGCCTATGAAATGGATGGTGCAGAAACTTTGCACCGACGTCGAAGATTACGAACTGACCATCGAACATCAGAAAACGTCATGGACCTGCGAGCAAAGCCGCGAGTCTTGGAAATGGCGCGTAGCCTACCACGGATCGGTCGTGGCGTCTGGCAACGTAAACGATATGGAACAGGCCAAGGCACTTGCGCTGGCGAATGTTCCGTCCCGGTGAAGATGCAGATATACGCTTGTAAAAAAGGCCCCCTTAAACAGGGGCCCTTTTTTAATGATTATAACGGAATGTCTCATTATGCGGCAATGGACGCTTGGCCGCCGCGTAGGCTTGTTTCCACTCCAGTATATCGATCTGGCCCGACCCATCGCGATCGACTGTCTTCATGGGCATGGCAATGAATTCCGAGGCAGCAAGCCCTCCACCCTGGCTGTCAAAGCGTGCAAGGCCAGACGCCTGCATGAAATTCTCATGCGTGATGGTGGTCTGGTCTGAATAACCGTCATTGTTAAAATCGACATACTGAACCGTTTCTTTCGCCATCGGCGCCATGGTCATGACCATGGGCGTCGTGAATTCACGGTTGTCGATCAACTCATTACCGTCCCGATCAAACGTATAGAACAGCTTTTCCCCCACCTCGATACGGGAAAGCATACCATCATGATTGGTGTCAAACTGACGGTAATCGACAATAATGGCACCCGGAATGGGACGGGGTGTAAGCGATGTCTGCGTCATGACGCTTGCGGCATCGACGTTTCCTGCATAGAGCCAGGTGATGAAAGCCATGGTCAGGGCAAATTTGGTGCGTGTCATTTCATCCTCCTTATGCAGCGCGCGAGTATGACCCCGTCCGCAGTGAATCTTTCAGTGCTTTCATGTAATCATGGCTGCGCTGCAAAGATCCCAGCTCACTCACGAGAAGTGCACGCGTATGAACCTGCATATCCGGCGCTTCCAGCGCATCGCGCATGGAATGCAGGCAGCGGTCTTCGGCTTCTTCCAGGTGGTTGACCAGCGTTTCATCGACGTCGCTGCTGATCTTCGTCATGATTTCGCCAACCAGTTTGGCGGTCTTGCCTGCCAGCGTACCGTCCGTATCGGGCGTACCGCCGTTTTCACGGATACGCGGGGTCAGGTCCATGACCACGGCGCCATGTAGACGCTGCAGGTCGGAAAAACTGCGTTCAAGGCGCGGGTTGCGCACCCGTATCAGGGCGCTCTTGTATGATTCGCACGCATCCTGATTGATATCGATCAGGTGGCTCAGGACCTTATTTTCCTTATCATAACTCATCGTGATTCTCCTTGGCATGGGGAAAGAACATGTTTGACCGCAAACCAACGGATTTCCGGGGTTTTCGTTCCTTTTGCATACCGTCATAACCACTCCGGCTTTGTTGCAGAACTGATACAAAGTTTTTCAAAAACGACACAATCACGACATATCGTGGTTACTTTCCGGGTGCAGATTAGGGATATGGACAACGCGGAACGAACTTTCCGCACTAGCACGAAGGAGACTACCGATGATGATCCCGACCCAGAACAAACTCGGCGCTGTGAGCCACCCGCTGGTGGCCGCCATGTACCTGAAGAAAGACTTCGGTGCGCCCTTCTCCAAACATCAGGAAGATGTCCTGGTGATCGAAACGAATTTCCCTGTCGATGAAAGCGATACGAAATCGTTCAATGCCTGCCTGTCTGACCTGCTATCGGATCTGCCGAGCATACAGACCGAAGCGGAAGCCAAGGTCGGCCCGTTCGACCGCGTTGATATCCGTACTTCGCACTGATCGGCATACCAGGCTTTACCCAGTACCCTCCCTGTCCGACTTGAACCGCTCTCCGGAGCGGTTCTTTTTTTGAAAAACCCTCAAAAAAACACAAACTCATGTCATGGCTGCTCTTGAAGGCTGCTGGACAGGAACCATAAATTTTCACGCACGTTCACATAGGATCAAGGATAACGCATCTATGAGCATCGCAAAAATCATCGGTATCATAACGGCGCTGGCCCTGATGGTCGGTATTACCGCCTATACCGAGGCCAACGCCACCTCACTCACCCAGCCCGTTGCGGACGCAGTATCACCCGCCGCCGCACAACCCTCCTGGAATGCCGAGGACATCGACGAAGGCTGGGAAGACTTTGACGCCGATATTCGTGATAATAAAACAGATCTGCGGGATTCCGCTGTCGCACCGGTCTCGTCATCTGCCCGACCCGCGAACACCGGAATTTTTGGCACCACGCCCCCGCGCAGCACCACCATCAATGGTATTGGATACGATCAGAACATCATGTACAGCGCCCGCACGACGGCGACCGGTATGATCGGACAGGCTGTAACCGACCTTTCTGGAAAAAAAATCGCAACGGTCAAAGACATTGTTCTTGATTCCACAGGATCTGCCGTTCTGTTGGTGGTCACCGACGGCGGTTTCATGGGCATGGGCGATAAACTGGCCGCGCTTGATTATAAAATGGTTGTCCAGCAACGCAGTGAAGGCGATGTCATGATGCCCATGAACGCCAAGGGACTGGACAGGATGGCCCCCTTCTCATACGACGTGAAAGAGGCATCTGAAAAGGTCCGCGTCATTCCTGCCAACGGCTACAGCACGGTGCAGTTGCTCAAGGGCAAAATTCTGGATCCTAAAAACAAAGCACTTGGAGACGTTGAAAACATCGTTTTTCGCGGGGGAAAAGCCTCTCAGGTGGTCGTCGAATTTGACAAAAAACTTAATCTGGGTGTCGGTAAGGCAGCCCTGGATTTCAACGATATGACCATCGCCCGTCATGCAAATGGCGTTGCCGATTTCCGCATGAACGAACGACAGTCCGCTGACTTTGAAGCGTATAGGAATCTGAAAGCCAACTAACTGTAAGGAAAAAGTCATGAACGGCGACATCATCAAGGGATCGATTAAAGAATTACGCGGTAAAATCCGGCAGCAATGGGGAAAACTGACCGACGATCAGCTCGACCGGTTTGAAGGCAGTCGCATGGAACTGGCCGGCGCCATCCAGAAATCGTATGGCATGGCCAGGGATGAAGCTGAAAGACAGGTCCAGGAGTGGGAACGCGCTCAAACCTTCCAGGACCGCGCTGCCTAAAATCCCGTTATTATTAAGAATGAATTATGCCGCTGCTCCTTCCGGAGGATCGGTTTTTTTACATTTCCATGAACTTTTATCCGGAATTGAACGTTGGATAGACATATCAAACATCGCCAAGGAGTTTCGTTATGACTGCACGTCAATCCATTATGCTGACCGGTATGCTTTGTGCTGTGCTCTCGTTGTCCGCCTGCGGCCAGACCAAAGGTGAACGCGCCTTATCGGGCGGTGCCATCGGTGCCGGTGCCGGCGCTGTCGGCGGCGCCCTGATGGGCGGCGACCCTGTCACTGGAGCCATCATCGGGGGCGCTGCCGGGGCTGCAACGGGCGCACTTACCAACTCGAACCAGATCAATCTCGAACGCTAAACGTTTTGGATTAAAAAAACCCCGCTCGATGGCGGGGTTTTTTTATGAATTCCTGAATAAAAATTATGCGTCCAGGCGTCGGCAGGCCTTGAGAATTTCCTGATATAGCGCCGCCGCGGAGGGGCGACCACCGAAGACCTGGGACATGTTTTCGTCTTCCGATTCCATCAGGCGTCGCTGGTCCAGCGCCCAGCTTTCGAGAACAGACCGCTTTTCATCCGTACTCAAACGTTCATCGTTCAGAACATGATGAGGCGTGCCATAAATCTTGGCGGGGTCTGCGACTGCTTTTTCAATAATTTTATCCGTGTTGACGTTCATGGCGGATCTCCTTCTTACCACTCCCCAACAAAAACTTCGCGATTCAGGTTCCCAACAACTGGTTCTTATCCCTCTATAAAATGTCCCAGAGGCTTAAGGGAAACGATGTTGTCACACATGACTTTAAGCATGGCCAGAATCGGCATGGACAGGACAGCGCCGGGAATGCCCCACATCCAGTAAAAAAACACGAGCCCCAGAATCACCAGAACAGGATTAAGTGTAAAGTGACGCGCAAGGAGCATGGGGGTCATGAACTGACTTTCGATGATATGCGCCCCCAGATACATAAGCGCGGGCATCAGCGCCTGCGAAAGATCGTTTTCAGAAATCATTCCAACCATGACAAAAAGTGCCGTCGTCGCGATGGGGCCCACAATAGGAATATAATTCATGAGAAAAGCCACCGTACCCCATAGCAAGGCATCCTCAATACCTGAAAAATACATGATCCCCGCCGTCACGCCGCCTACGATCAGATTCATGAACGTAATCGTCAAAAGATAGGCAGAAATATCACTTTCGATCTGGTTGGAAATATTGATCGCCTGTTTTTTATCCTTGAAACGCGGCAGGATTTCTACAAGACGGCGTAAAAATGTATCGCCTGAGACAAGCAGGAAATAAAGAATGACCAGCGTTTCCAGCAAGGTCATAACGGATTCCTGCACGTAATCGACCATATCATCCGGTTCAGCCATGGCGATAACCGTACTATTGGGTTTTTCCGTTACGGTCAGCGCCTGCGCATCATTCAGCACACGCTGAATTGGGTCCAGCGGCGAGCGCAGTTCCTGCAGTCGCTCTTTAAGTCTTGGAAATTCACGCGGCAGATCCTTGGTCCATTCAGCCGCCGGCCCTGCCAGAGCAGTACCGATGGCCACTCCCCCGCCCAGCAGCAAAAAGATCACAAGCGCGGCACCCAGCATGCGCGGCACCCGCAGACGTTCGAATCCACGCATGACGGGATAAAGCGCCATTTTCAGGATAAAGGCCAGAATGATGGGAACGATGATGGGAGCCGCGATGGTAAGCGCCGCCAGAAGCATGATGGTAAAAATACCACCCAGAAAAACCGTGCGCGGCTCTGGCGGTACATACGGGGGTTTAAATTCAATATCGGAATCGTCCTGAAACGGGACTTCAGGGGGCGAGGTCTCAGGGCTGATGCTGCTCATGAGGGAACGAACATCCAAAACCTTAATAAAGTTCCGTATTTTCTCCGCTATGAATCCGCCCTGTTAAAGCTGACCCTCAATGGGCAAAAGCGAGAACAGATTGGTCTGCGCCTTGCGCAATATGCCTGCCTGCGGATCTCTACCCAGGTATTGAACGCGACCCTGATCGTCCTGTGTCACCCATATCAGGCCGCCTTTATCGCTCAGGTTAAGGCGAAAGCTTTGCTGGGGATGGATCGACTGTTCAAAAATCCGTGTCGCCTGCTCCGAAAGCTGCGGTGAATGAATAACACTGATTACTTCGGTATTCAGGTCGGTGGAACGGGGGTCCATGTTATAGGAACCGACCACGATATCCTTGCCATCAAGAATATACATTTTGCTATGAAGGCTTGCGCGCGGAGGGGCGCTTGACCCGAACAGACGCTGGCGCGGGCGCTCGCCGTCCACGGGTTTGAATTCGTAAAGCTCCACACCCGCCTTGACCAGATCTTCACGGTAACGGCGATACCCGGTATGGACAGCGACCACATCCGTCGAGGCCAGTGAATTGGTCAGAATGCGCACCCGCACACCGCGCGCAGCAAGCGACTTAAGCCACGCCGTGCCCTCTTCGCCCGGCACGAAATACGCAGACACAATATCGAATGAATGCTGGGCCTTGTCTGCCAGCGCCTGCAGTTTCGCAAGGGGCGGACTGGTCGCATGCTCGGCATTCGTATCGATCTTGCCCGGTTTGTCGGCACTGAATTCCCCCGCTGCCCAGACCAGGGGCAGATCCCCCTGCTTGATTTCGCGGGCGAGATCGCTGCTCAGAATGCCGTGCCCGCTTTCTTTGGCAAATTCTTCCTCCCATGCCTGCTTCATTTCTGACCGTAATTTCTGTACCGCCTGCGCGTCACGATCAGGGGTGCGCAGCGTACGCAAGGGAAATGCCTCATCTGAGTTCCAATAGGAATCGAAACTGTTTGAAATACGCGCAACGATCGGGCCCGCATTGACCAGATCCATATCCTTGAAATTGCCGTCCGCCTTGGCATCAAAATATTCGTCACCGATATTGCGTCCGCCTGTCACCGCAACCTGGTTATCGGCGATCAGAGCCTTGTTATGCATGCGTTTGACCGCCTTATCGAGGCGGAAAACAGCACCGACCACACCTGCAAGCCCCTGCCGCTTGGTCATCGCAGGATTGAAAACCCGGATTTCTATGTTGGGATTGGTATCAAGGATCGCCAGACTTTTATCGACTTCGTTGAAAGAAATGCTGTCGATGAGAAAACGGACACGAACACCCCGCTCCGCCGCGCGAAGCAATGCCTCGAGCACAAGATTGGCGGCATCATCCTCATGCATGATGTAATATTGCAGATCGAGGGTTTTTTGCGCCGCCAGCACAAGCGCCATGCGCACACGTAAGGATTCTTCGCCATTCGGCAGCAGCATGAACCCCGATCGGCCGGGGTAAGCCGCCACATCCCTGGCAAGAGCGGCACCGATGGCGGTTTTTTCGTTCTGGGGAATGGCGGTGGTGATGGTCCGGCGGTACTCATCCGCATCCGGTCTGCGAAACCCCGAAACGCAGGCTGCCATTACCAGACACAGCATGCAGGCCATCACAGCCTGCCCTCTCCTGCGAAAAGCGGGGAATAAAACATTCATAGCCCACGAACGCAGTAAGGATATATATGGTTCCTTATTGACCCCAGACGGCCTTCAGCTTGGCCGCGCGGCCGCAACGCAGGGCGTAATTGTCGTAAGCGGCCGGGTTCTTGAGGTAATAATCCTGGTGATATTCTTCGGCCGGATAAAAAGTCCCCGCATCCCTGATTTCCACCGCAACATCCTTACCCAGTTCCTTAGCAATGGCGTCCTTGACCTTTTGCGCCTCCGCACGCTGACCGGCATTCGCTGTAAAAATGACGGGATGATATCCCGGACCAAAATCACAGAACTGGCCCTTGCCCGATGTTGGATCGATATGCCGGAAGTAATAATCCAGCAATTGCGCATAGGATGTTTTGGTATCGTCATACGTAACCTGCACTGCCTCGACATGTGGTTTCCTGCCATCATGATAATTATCATAGGTCGGGTTCACGATATCCCCGCCAGCATAGCCGGATACGGTTCCGGTAACACCCGGCGCAGGGTCGAGCGCCTTTTCCATGCTCCAGAAACATCCGCCCGCCAGCACGGTTTTAACTTCGGCCGCCTGAACGGATAGAGGAACAGCGAAAAGGGTGGCAGCAAGACATAAAAAAAGACGCACGATCAAATCCTTCTCCTTTATTTCTCTCAATATACGGACAGCTTCAGCCAATCGTTACAGACAGCCATAAATATCCCCCCTATACAGGTCAGCGCCGATGCGACTGCAAAGGATGGTAATACGGTGAAATCACACCGGGATCTTCCTGACGGGGAAGGGCATGATAACAAAAGAGCCCGCCCAGAAACAAAATGAGCGCGCCCCCGGCAATCCTGACGACACGTCCCGAGATATCGATGAATCGGTCCGATCCATGAACCAGTTTAACGACCCCGGTCTTTGACCCAGTGACAGCTATGGCGATCATACTGACCGTCAGCGCCGTTCCGGCGGCCATCGCCAGCGTCGCAGCCATGCCAGCATAAACCTCACCCATAAGACAGCCAAAAAACATAAGAATCAGTGCGCCGCTACATGGACGTATCCCGATGGAGACGATCATGCCTGCAACCGTTTTCCAGTCGTCCACACCGATAAGATCTGAGGGCGTGGGGCCATGAGGATGGCCACAGTCACAATCCGCTCCGTGGATATGAGCGGGACCTTTGATTCCTTTTAACATCAGAACCAATCCAATCAGCGCAATCAGACCAAAAGACACGCATTCAAACCATGCGGCGACATACTCAGTCTGCGCGCGGGCAAGACCCATGCCGTAAAACAAAATCAGAACCAGCGTGATGGCGACAACCGCCTGCAGCAATGAAGACAAGGCGGTGATGAGCAGGCCTTTGCGAATGGTGGTATGATCCGCCAAAAGATAACCACTGATAACCATTTTTCCATGCCCTGGACCCGCGGCATGGAAAACACCATACAGAAAACCCGCCAGTGCCAGGCTCGCAAATGCTGCGACCGAACCACCCTCATGCAGTGCGGTGATGTCCTGTACTATAGAATCATGAAACTGGCGCTGAATTTGATCGATCAGTGGAATTATTTGCATCTTAGCGTGACCCTTTCGGCAAAATACTGACCCAGGTTATCGGGTGCTGTCGCATTTTTATCGAGTGATTTGGCCAACAGCGCCCACGCGGCGTCCGGCGTAGGTGCTACCAAGGTATGCGTACAGTCCGTCGCTCCCCCGGTCATCGAAACGGCGTCCGCTGCATCCTCGTGACGCATGGAAATATAATAACTGGGATCATAAATACGATAGCTGATCTTTTCATGCCTTGGATCGAGAGGGCGATCCACTATGACGGTAAAATCCAGCACGATGCGTCCCTGCGCAAGATACGTTTTTACGTCCCGGGTGCCAGTTAGTAAAACCTTCTTTCCGTCCCGTTCGACATAGGTGAAATAACTGAACTCAGCAAGATTACCAAGATTGCCTTTGGCCAGCGCCATCAGTTCATCAGGCTCGAATGTCTTGTTATGGTTCGCGTCGAAATCCTCAAGCGAAAGGGCCGTGTAATACGGGTCGAACGTCCATCGCTCCTCAATCGCCGTGATTTTTCCACCTGAAAAAACCACCTTTGAACGGACATCGATCCATTCATGCGGATGCGCATGCGCATCTGATGGCAGGCATAAAAACAAAAAGACAAGGCACAAGAAGATGCGCATTCTACCGCGTCAGGTATGTCCTGACGCTCCCATGACGGCCAAATAGCACGGATATAAGGCACAGAATGCCCGTAACAACCACCACCGCAGGACCTGCAGGAATTTCATGGTGATAGGAAATCAAAAGACCGGCAAAGCCACTGGTAACGGCGATCAGAATACCCAGAAGAAAAGAAGCATCCAGAGACTGCGTCCAGAAACGTGTGGTAATGGCGGGCAAAAGCATCAGCCCCAGCGCCATCAGCGTGCCGAGAATTTGGAACGACGCCACAAGATTGACGACGACCAGCACGAAAAAAACACTGCCTATCCATGACGCTCGGCGGGAAGATGCCTGAAGAAAGTCAGGATCAAAACATTCAATCACAAGCCCGCGGAATGTCTGACTAAGAATCAAGACCGTAGCCGCCGCTGTACCCGCGGCAAGAAACAAAGCATCGTTATTGATGGCAAGAATGTTACCGAACAGTATATGCAACAGGTCCACACCGCTGCCGGAACGGGAAATCATGATTACCCCGGAAGCGAGCGAAAGCAGGTAAACAAGGGTAAATGACGCATCCTCTTTCAACTGCGTCACCCGCGTCAGGTAAAAGGCAAAAAATGCCACGACAATACCTATGCTCAGCGCAGCGCCGGTCATGTGCCACACCGACAATCCCCAGATCATGAAGGCGAGGGATACCCCGGGCAGAATCGCGTGCGACATGGCATCGCCCACAAGGGCCATGCGACGCAGATTCAGGAACACGCCCAGCGGCGCACCGCTGATCGCAAGAATGATGCAGGCGCAAAGCGCGCGCCGCATGAAGCTGTAATCGGCAAAAGGCTGGAACAGGATTTCATAGAGCGTCATGCGTGATCATGCCCATCATGATCGCAGGGTCTGGACCTGGGCGCAGGAATATCCTTACCGTCGGTGTACAGCTCGGCCATGTCGAGATCGAATGACAGAAGCTTCTGCCGGAACATGTCATGCGTATGCCCACGCCCTATGCAGCGCCCTGCAAGAACCACGCTTTCAGGAAAATATTTACGGATCAGCATAAGATCATGCATGACACAGATGACCGTCCGCCCCTGTTTATGCCAGTCAAGGATGACATTGATCAGTCGCGCCGTAGTTTCCGCATCGACCGCCGTAAAGGGTTCGTCCAGCAGAATGATTTTTGCATCTTCTACAATGGTGCGGGCGAACAGCACGCGCTGGAACTGGCCACCTGAAAGTGAACCGATCTGACGGTCTTCCAGGTTTTCCAGTCCCACTTCAGCCAATGCCGCGCGCGCGCGTATTTCCATCTCGTGGTCAATTGTCCGCCCCTCACCCACGGTCTTCCAGAACCCGCAGCATACGGCCTGTAGCACGGGCATGGGAAAATCCCGGCGGATAAAGCTGGTTTGCGGCAGATATGCGATATGATTTTTAAGGGCCGGATCGATATGGATATGACCTTTGGACGGCTTGAGAATGCCGGCAATCGCCTTGAGCAGCGTACTTTTCCCCGATCCGTTGGGACCGGCGACGGCCGTCAGCGAACCGGTCTCAAAATGCGCATGCACATCATGGATGGCAACCTGACGACCATAACCAACGGTAATATTTTCAAGCGCAACCGCGTCACTCATGACAGAGCCCATAGCGTAAGCAAGGCAATCACCGCGCACAACGCGCAGGCAATAGAAAGACGTGCAAAACGGCTCATGAAAAACATGAATGTATATCGGTTCAGATCACGGGAATTGACAAGTGTTAAGTTATAACATACAAAACCCGCTGTCAACTTGAAGGACCCGTCATGAAAAAAACGCTGATCGCCGCTCTTTGGCTTCTATTTTCCGCCGCACCCGCCTTTGCAGCCCCCCTGCCGGTGGTGGCGTCCTTCAGCATTCTGGGAGACATGGTCAAGACGATCGGCGGCGAAGACGTTACGGTCACCACGCTGGCCGGCCCCGACAGTGACACCCACGCCTATCAGCCCACCCCCTCGGATGCCCGCGCGATGAAAGATGCCAAAGTCATATTCCTGAACGGGCTGGGGTTCGAAGGATGGATGGATCGCCTGGTCCAGTCCTCAGGGACTGCGGCGCCGCGCATTGTCACGACAAAGGGCATCAAGGTGCGCGATATGAAAGAAAGCGGCGCGGAAGATCATCATGAACACCATGATCACACTCATGGAAATATAGATCCGCACGCGTGGCAGAACCTCGCCAATGCGCATGTCTATGTCAAAAACATCACGGACGCGCTGGTGGCGGCCCTGCCGGACAGGGCAGAGGCCATACGCGCCCGCGCCCGCGCCTATGATGCGCAGATCACGAAAACCGACATGTGGGTGCGCGACCAGTTCAGGAATATCCCGCAAGACAGCCGTTTCATCATCACCAGCCACGATGCTTTTGGATATTTTGCAGACGCCTACGGCATCACCATCGACGCGCCGGAAGGCCTGAGCACTGAATCCGAACCGGGTGCCCGGCAGGTGGCCCGCCTGATCGACCAGATCAGGGCACACAAGGTAAAGTCAGTTTTCATTGAAAATATGGCGAGCCCGCGCCTTATGCAGGAAATCGCGGCGCAGACCGGGGCGCAGGCCGGCCAGACACTCTATTCCGATGCGCTTTCCAAAGCGGATGGGCCCGCCCCTACATATTTGTCGGTATTCCGTCACAATGTACCGTTGATGGCCGCAGCCATGAGGCATTAAGATCCACGGAATGAACAAGACAGACGTCAAACAGCTTTTGAAAAAGGCGCAGACTTACTGCGAGACCGGCGGCCACCGCTTTACCGAGCCACGCCAGTACGTGCTCGAAATCATTGCAGGCGCCCAAAAACCGATCACAGCTTACGACGTCCTGGCCAAACTGGCAGAAAAAATCGACAACCCCAAACCACCGACGGCGTACCGGGCCATCGAATTCCTGACGGAACACCATTTCATTCATCGCATTGAATCCATGAACGCCTATGTCGTGTGCCAGACCGACCATCGCCATGAAGGGTCACAGTTTATGATCTGTGACACCTGCCAGACGGTTACCGAAACCCATTTATGCCATCTGCCGGCACCTTTGGACGCCAAGACAAAGGCGGAAGGTTTTCATATGACAAGCTGGAACGTCGAATTACACGGCACCTGCCGCAGTTGCAGCGCCCACTGACTGCCTCTTTCCCAGACGCGATATCTTTAAAAGCGAGAGGACAATAACCCGCGTGAGCGCTTTTAACGTACGTCTAAATTGAGATGCATACGCCCCACATACACCCAAAACCTGCATTTAATTTTATGCCCGTATTCAACGTACTGACACTTTGATCCTCTTAATTCACACCCGGTACGAGCGCGGTGCAAAAAGCCATGAA
>CALBME010000048.1 GCA_937896295.1 uncultured Micavibrio sp.
ATCGTAAACCGTGGCTGCCGCGATCAGCGGGATCGCCTGAAAAAATGAAAACTCAGCCGCGCTTTTGCGATCCACCCCGACGCTTAACGCCCCGATGATCGTGGCGCCCGACCGGGACACACCCGGAATAAGCGCAAGGCACTGCACCAGACCGATGATCAGCGCAGTTTTATAAGGCATGGTCTCAATCGCAAGGATGTGCGGCTCCCTGTTTTTACGCTCGACCAGAATGATGATGACGCCGCCCACGATCAACGCCACGCACACGACGAATGGATTGAAAAGGACAGCCTTGATAAACCCCGCAAAAAGGGCGCCGGCAATGATAGCCGGGAAAAAAGCGATCAGGCTTACGATCACGAAATGCCGCGCAGATGAATCCTTATTCATGTTCAGAACAACACCGGTCAGACGCCTGAAATAGAGGACCAGTACCGCCAGCACCGCGCCCAGCTGGATTGCGACCTCGAACACATGCCCCGGCAGAGGCGTAAATCCGATCAGGCGTTCGGTCAGAATCAGGTGCCCGGTCGATGACACCGGAAGGAATTCAGTCACCGCCTCGACGGCGCCCATGCTCAGAGCTTTGATAAAATCGATAAAGGTCATGCCGCCGCAGAGTGCCATACGTTCAGTTGACTGTCTCCATCAATCCGAACATGGATTTGTGTCAAAGATGCGGGCGCCGTTCCGCGCCAGCCACGTTCACTTTCACATACGACCAATGCGCCCGGCGCAACCCAGCCACCCTCACTCAGGGCCGCCAGCGCCGGCTCGATCAGGTCTTTGCGATAAGGCGGGTCGAGAAGAACAAGATCCCGGGCCGGCAACGCCTCAGGCTTGGCCCCCATTTTCTGGCACCCCTTCATCAGGAAGGTGGAAACACTGTCATACCGGCACAGCTTGACGTTATCCTTGGCGATCTGCAGCACGCGGGCATCGAAATCAACGAATACGCAAGACTGCGCCCCACGGGACAGTGCCTCGATCCCAAGGGCACCTGTGCCACAAAAACCATCCAGCACATGCGCGCCGACCAGGTCGAAGCCAGACCCCACGGCCCACGGGCTATGCGTCAGCATGTTATAAAGCTGTTGGCGCATTTTATCTGTGGTGGGGCGCACCGTGTCGGTCTGCGGCACCTTAAGAACCCGTCCACGGGCTTCTCCGCCTGTTACACGCATTCGCAAATTCCAGAAAAATGTTTTAATCTTTCGCTCATGACCCAAACTACCCCAATGCAGCATGCCTTGAAAGAGGCGGTAAAGGCCACAAACTGCGGCGAGGTGCCGATCGGTGCGGTATTGGTGGACGGACAGGGAAATATCGTGGCCAGCGCCCACAACCTGACAGAAACGAATAATGATCCGACCGCGCATGCAGAAATCATGGCGATCCGTATGCGTTGTCAGGGAGTGGGCGCCCCGCGACTGCCTGACCATGACCTGTACGTAACATTGGAACCCTGCGCAATGTGCGCCGCCGCCATTGCAGGAGCGCGGATCCGCCGTCTTTATTTCGGCGCCTATGACCCCAAGGGCGGCGGCGTAGACCACGGCCCGCGCATATTTACGCAAGCGACCATCAATCATAAGCCTGATGTTTACGGCGGAATCGATGAAGGCGCCTGCGCCGCCGTTTTACAGGAATTTTTTAAAGAACGGCGTTAGGCCGCCTGCGCTGAAAGATTTTTTAGCGCTGCGATAACCTCTTTTACGTGATCGGTCACTTTCACCTTACGCCAGATATTTGCGATACGACCGTCCGCGCCGATGATGAAGGTCGCACGGTCGATGCCCATATATTTGCGTCCATACATGCTTTTTTCGACCCAGGTGCCATAGGCCTGGCAGACCGACCCGTCCGTATCGGACGCCAGCGGGAAGTTCAGGTCGTACTTCCCTGCAAATTTTTCGTGACTTTTAAGGTCGTCCTTGGACACGCCCACGACCGCCGCACCGATCTTGTTCAACTGGGCGATATTGTCGCGGAAATCGCACGCCTCGGCAGTACATCCTGACGTATCGTCCTTCGGGTAAAAATAAAGAACGAAGGGGTGGCCCGCCAATCCGGCAAGGCTTACGGTTTTACCGCCCGTAGCGGGCATTTCAAAGCTGGGGGCTTTATCGCCCACTTTCAAATCGGTCATGGCGCTTTATCTCGGGTTTTGCTTAA
>CALBME010000049.1 GCA_937896295.1 uncultured Micavibrio sp.
AGCGAGGGTGGCTTCGTCACCATGCGCGACGCCACCGCCGCCGCCGTCAAACTGGCGGAAAAAGCATTCAATTCATCGGGCGGCGTTACCGGCGTGACCACGGGCCTGCGCGATCTCGACAAAAAGACCGGCGGACTTCAGCCCAGCGACCTGATCATCATCGCGGGCCGTCCGTCCATGGGTAAGACCGCATTCGCAACCACCATCGCCTATAATGCCGCCAAGGCGTATGTCGAAAGCGGCGGACGTGACGAAGGCGCCATCGTCGGATTTTTCAGCCTTGAAATGTCTGCGGACCAGCTCGCCACACGTCTGCTTTCAGATCTGGCTGGTATTTCAGGCGATAAAATCCGCCGCGGCGAATTCGGAAAAGAGGAATTCCACCGTCTGGCTGAGGAATCAACGCGTCTGGCGCAGGTGCCGTTGTACATCGACGATACGCCCGCGCTTTCCATCACAGCGGTGCGCACGCGCGCGCGTCGCATGAAACGCAAACATGGCCTTGGCCTGCTGGTGGTCGACTACCTCCAGCTGCTGCGCGGCACCGGCTCGCGCCAGTCTGAAAACCGCGTGCTCGAGGTCGGTGAAATCACCCGTGGCCTGAAGGCCATCGCCAAGGAATTGTCCATTCCCGTCATTGCCCTGTCGCAATTGTCGCGCGCCGTCGAACAGCGCGAGGACAAGCGTCCCCAGCTTTCCGACTTGCGTGAATCCGGATCGATCGAACAGGACGCCGACGTTGTCATGTTCGTCTACCGCGAGCAGTATTACGTCGAACGTGAAAAACCGAACGAATCCGACGCTACCAAAATGGCCGAATGGCAAAACCGCATGACGGCCGTCCACAACGTGGCCGAAGCCGTAATCGGCAAGGCGCGTCACGGCCCCATCGGCATCGTGCCGATGTTCTTCGACGCCCAGTACACGCGGTTCAAGGATCTGGACCGCACCTACTCTTCCAGCTACAGCGAATAGGATTATCAATGCGTGGTTTTTTTGGCATGGGCGTGGAAGGCATTTCCAAGGGCGCAAACCTTGGCAATCTCGTGCGTTCGACGCACGCCTTCGGCGGTTCGTTTTTCTTCACCGTTAATCCGCAGATCGACATGGAGGAGGTACGAGTGTCCGACACGGCCGCGTCAGCCCTGCATATGCCGTTCTACGTCTATGACAGCGTCGGCAAGCTGATGCTGCCCGAAGGCTGCCAGCTGGTGGGTGTCGAATTCCTGCCAGATGCCGTCGATCTGCCCAGTTTCCACCATCCCCAGCGTGCCGCCTATGTCCTTGGCCCGGAAATGGGGAATTTAAGCCCTGAAATGCTTAACCTGTGCGACCACGTCATCAAGATCCCGATGAAATTCTGCATCAACGTGGGTGTTGCGGGCGCCCTGGTCATGTATGACCGCCTCGTCTCCACCGGGCGTCACGCCCCGCGCGCGGCTCGCCCCGGCGGCCCGACGGAAGACCTGGCCATGAAGCCCGCAGGCGGTCATCGCCGTATTTCCCGTCGTCTGAAAGGTTAAAAAACGCGGGTGCGCTTGCCACGCGCAGCGTTTTTTCATACCCTCAGCGCCATATTCCAAAACTTATAAGGTTAAAAATGTCCCGTTTTCTTCTGGCTGCTGCATTCGTAACATTGCTGGCAACCCCTGCCCTGGCGGATGAACCCAAACTGATTTCAACAACCGGCGACTGGTCAGCCTATACCTTCAAGGAAAATGGCGGTCAGGTCTGCTACATGGCAAGCCAGCCGAAAAAATCCGAAGGTGCCTACAAGAAACGCGACCAGATTTTCGCACTGGTCACGCACCGCCCGGCCGAAAACACCAAGAATGTCTTCAGCTACATCGCCGGATACACCTATCAGGCTGGCTCGGACGTAAAGGTGACAATCGACAAACAGACATTCACCCTGTTCACGCACAAGGACATGGCATGGGCCAAGGATGCGGATACGGACAGCAAAATCACGCAGGCCATTCAAAAAGGTTCGGATATGGTCGTGAAAGGCACCTCGGCCAAGGGAACGCTGACCACCGATAAATTCAGCCTGAAGGGCACGGGTGCAGCGCACGACGCCATCAACAAGGCGTGCAAGATCAAATAAAAAAAAGGCCGCTTGATGCGGCCTTTTTTCTTTACGGCCTGGCGCTTTGCGCCAGCGTGACTTCCAAGCCGTCCAGATCCTCATTCATGACAATCTGGCATGACAGGCGGGAATTTTCCTGCGAATCCGGCTGGTCAGCCAGCATGTCGGCCTCATCCGGCGATGGGGGCACGAGACGCCCCACCCACTCTTCCGCGACATGCACCATGCAGGTCGCGCAGCAGCAGGACCCGCCGCACTCCGCCTTGATCGGCAGGCCATAGTCCCGAATGATTTCCATCGCCTGCCAGCCATCAAGGCCTTCGAGCGTATGACGCGTGCCGTTCTGGTCGGTGACATTGATTTTCATGCCCATACATCCCTTCCGCGTGACATGGACCGAATAGCGGCCGCCGTACAGGTGGTAAACACGACGCTTAAAATAACACTGGCAAGCGCAATGACGCCGTCATCAAATGCAGCGGCAAAACCGCCTGCACCTTCACCTGCGACCGCGGCAATCACCACGCGCAGGAAGGTCACGATGAGGTTCATGGAAACCGAACACAGACCGAACAGACAGAAGATACGTAAGCTGGCGCCCCAGCGTCCTAGCCGCGCATAAAATGTATCCGACGGCCAGCCCAGCGCCGTGGGCACATGCAGCCACAGCCAGCGAGATCCCCACATAAACAGCACCAGAACGGCCAGCAAAAGTGGCATCCACGGCGCAACCTTTTCAGGATTGGCCTCAGCAATATCGCGCAGCTTCACGAAACCAACATACAGCCCGCTGATGAAATAGGTGATTGCCGTATAAACAAGCGCCGAACTCATGACACTGCGATTGCGCTGCATGCGCGCCATGCCGTTATCAAGAATGGGGGCTTCCTGCAGCACGGTGAACCGCAGGATCAGCGCGATCTGAAGCCCCATGACAAAAGACGAAGGCAGCTGAATGACCGGCAGCCAGAACAACGCGAGATCCGTACCCAGGAGGCGCAGGGCAACACGGGTCAGAAGCGTCACGACAAAAGGCAGGAACGACAGAATGGCCAGCAGGCGCGCGTGTCCATGCGCAAGGCGCAGGCCATCGGCAAAGGCCGCGAAGATGGAAAAATTCTGATCCGGCGCACTTGAATTCATGTTCACGATCCTGACACGCCCAGTTTTTTCTGCAGATCCGAAGACGATGTCGTGTACTGGAAACGCAGCTTCTGGCCGGGCCGGCAGATGCGGAACGCTTCCTGAGCCATCAACGCCCCTTCATGGAAACCGGACAGGATCAGCTTCAGCTTGCCGGGATAGGTGCAGATATCGCCGATGGCAAAAACACCGCGGGATGACGTTTCGAATTTTTCTGTATCGACCGAAATCAGGTTTTCATGAAGATTGAGCCCAAAATTGGCCACCGGCCCCAGTTTCATGGTCAGCCCGTAAAAGGCAAGGAAACGGTCCGCCGAGATATCGCCCTTATCCGTGACGACCGTATGGATCTGGTTGCCTTCACCCCGTACATCCTTGATGGCGCCGATGACAAGGTCGATTTTTCCGGCGTCCGCAAGTTCGCGCATTTTACGCACTGAGTCCGGCGCCGCGCGGAAATTGTCGCTGCGGTGAATCAGCGTGATTTTTTTGGCGACCGGCGCAAGGTTCAGCGTCCAGTCGAGGGCGGAATCCCCGCCACCCGCTATCACCATGGTTTTATCGCGGAAGGCGTCCATCTTGCGCACGGCATAGAAAATGGAATGCCCCTCATAAGGCTCTAGCCCCTGAATCGGGGGCTTCTTGGGTACGAAGGACCCGCCGCCCGCTGCAATCACAACCACCGGCGCTTCCAGCACGGTCCCCGTATCGGTGGTCAGGCGCCAATGGGTACCCACCCGTTCCAGCGACTCGACCATCTGGCCCAAATGAAAGGTCGGTCCAAACGGCCTGATCTGTTCCAGCAGCCCGTCAGTCAGACCCTGACCCGTGACGACCGGCAGGGCGGGAATGTCATAAATGGGCTTTTCCGGGTAAAGTTCGGCGCATTGGCCGCCCGGCTTGTCCAGAATATCGACCAGATGGCATTTGAGATCCAAAAGCCCCAGTTCGAACACGGCGAACAAGCCGACCGGACCGGCGCCGACGATAATGACATCTGTAGAAACGGTGTTGTTTTCCATCGGGTTGCACATTAATCATTAAGCCGTGGAAAACAAGCTTTCGAATGACCTTTTGAATGCCCGCTGGCTCCTGCTTTGCGCCGTGATGGTCTTTTTCATGGCCATCATCGGGGCCGTAACGCGCCTGACCGAATCCGGCCTTTCCATCGCCCGGTGGGAACCCGTGGCCGGGGCGCTCCCCCCCCTGAACGAGGCGCAGTGGCAGGCCGAGTTCGATACCTACCGCCAGACCCCGCAGTATCAGAAAATCAACAAGGGCATGGACATGTCCGATTTCAAGAAAATCTATTTCTGGGAATGGGTCCACCGCCTCTGGGGCCGCCTGATCGGGCTGGTCTTCGCCCTGCCCCTGCTTGTCTTCTGGATGACCAGGCGTGTGGCCGAGGGGTACAAGGTCAAATATATCGGCCTGCTGGCGCTGGGCGGGCTGCAGGGCGCCGTCGGCTGGTGGATGGTGAAAAGCGGCCTGATCGATAATCCCGCCGTATCCCATTACCGGCTGGCCACGCATCTGGGTCTGGCCCTGCTCCTGGGCTCATTGCTGTTCTGGATGGCGCTGACCCTGATGCGGCGCGACGGTGCGTTGATGATGCGCCCCATCACATCGACCCCGTGTATCCGCCGTCACGGCCGGGTTGCTTTGCTGTTTTTGGCCATGGCCATTCTCTGGGGCGCGTTTGTCGCCGGCCTTGACGCCGGCATGATTTACAACACATGGCCCTTAATGGGCGGCAGCTTCATGCCCGGCGAAATGTGGCACATGTCCCCCGCCCTGCTGAATATCTTTGAGAACCATGCCGCTGTGCAGTTTACGCATCGCTGGGTGGCGTTCACGGCTTTCATCCTTGTGGTGACTTTCGCATGGCGCGTACGTTCGCCCATTCTGGGCACCGCTGTATTTCTACAGCTCTGCCTTGGCATTCTGACCCTGCTTTCGCACGTGGCACTGCCACTGGCCACGCTGCACCAGGCGGGTGCCATGCTGACGCTGCGCCTGACGCGACTGTCCTACTTCAACTCGCTGGCCTACCCGTCGGCGCTGGCC
>CALBME010000050.1 GCA_937896295.1 uncultured Micavibrio sp.
CGGGCGAGTCGCATCGTCGATGGAGTCCGGTCAGAGCGGTCGTGAGGCGGAGACTATACGCATCGGGCGGCCGCCTGTACTCTCGATGCACCCGACAGCGATCGGGCAGCAGGGGGAGAGTTTACGATGTCGCGATCGACGCTGCGCTGCATGAAGCGCGCGGCGGCGCCGAGCCTCCAGCCGACTTCAGGACGTTTTGCCTGCAGCGCTTTGGCAAGGGCATCAACGTGCAGGCCTTCAAACCCACGGGCGCACGCGAAGTCCGCCGCGCGACGGAGGCGTTCTTCAACATGAAGGAGCGCATCCTGCGCACCGTGCAGCAGCGCACCGCCATGCTGGGGGGAATCAGCCATGACCTGCGCACGCCGCTGACCCGCATGAAGCTGCAGCTGGAAATGATGGGAAAAACCCCGGACACGCAGGCCCTGCGCGAGGACATCGACGACATGGAGGCGATGGTCGAAGGATACCTTGCCTTCATGCGCGGCGAGGGGGATGAAAGTGCGCAGCCCGTCGACCTCGTACCGCTGGTCCAGCGCATTGCCCTGAACGCGCAGCGCCACGGATTCCCGGTGGCCTTGTCGGCGCCGCAGCAACTGGTGCTGGAAATCCGGCCCAACGCGCTGGAACGTGTCATTTCCAACTTTGTCGAAAACGCGCGCAAATATGCTCATGCCGCGCAGGTCACCGTCTGGGCCGACGACCACAATGGCTGGGCCGCGATCACCATCGACGATGACGGCCCGGGCATCGACCCCGCCAATTACGAAGACGTATTCAAACCGTTCTACCGCCTTGAAGCCAGCCGCAGCAAAAAGACAGGGGGCTTAGGTCTTGGCATGGCGATCGCGCAGGACATTGTCTTGATCCATGGCGGACGCGTCTTCCTTGACCGCGCACCTGAAATGGGCGGGCTGCGCGTCGTCATTCATTTGCCGCTTTAATAAAGTTTGCCGCCGTTGGGCACGGTCTTGGCCGGGTGGACCAGCGTGACTTCACCGCGTTCGTCGGGAAAACCGAGGATCAGAATTTCCGACAGGAACGGCCCGACCTGACGCGGCGGGAAATTGACGACCGCGGCCACCTGTTTGCCGACCAGCCCGTCGGAATGGTTGTGCGTGATCTGGGCGCTGGTCTTTTTAATGCCCAGTTCCGGGCCGAAATCGACGAAGACTTTAAGCGCGGGTTTACGCGCCTCGGGGAAGGGCTGTACGCCCACCACCGTGCCGACGCGAATATCGAGCTTGTGAAAATCATCAATCGTGGCCATGGCGCATCCTGTCAAAAAACAACCCCCGCATTCAAGCGGGGGTTGTGAATGTATTCAAGAAAAAGAACGCTTATGCAGCGCGCTTGCGGGCCTTGGCAGCCGTTTTAACGGCTTTCTTGGCCATGTCGGTCGACTCGTTCGCGGCTGCCTTGGTGGCACGGGCGGCTGTGTCGATGTCGCGGTCGAAGGCGGATTTGAATTCCGACAGCGTCGCGGACACGCGGCGGTTGATGATTTCGGCGGCTTCTTCGCCGGATTTGGCGATGATGTCCGAAACTTCGCGCGCATTGCGGATCGTGGTTTCGTAGGATTTGCGCATCAGTTCAGCCTGGCGCTGGACTTTCTGCTCAGGGGTGCCTTCGGTCATCAGGGACGACGCGAAGCTGGAATTGTCCTGAACCATGCGGCCCATCAGTTCTGCCTGACGGGAAATGGCTTGCTGCAGGCCTTCAACCGAAAGCTGCATCGCATCGGACATGGCCTGCGAGTTTTTACGCAGGGTTTCCATCATGACGCCCAGGTCGAAAGCCGGCGTGGACGACAGACCCTGCTTGGGCATCATCTGCTTGATCATCGACGGATCGAAGTTGGGCATCATTTGCTTAATCATAGACGGATCGAAAAAGGAACGGACCATTAGGGCCTCCAAAAAAATGCTGCATCACACAATAATATCCACACAAAACCACAAAAGGTTAATGGCGTAAAGAGAATTGTTAACCTTTATTACCGGAAAAGGGGTATTGCCCTTAGTTTTTCCTTAACCGGTGTCTGGCAAAGTGGGCCTGACAACAACGATTTAGGCGCGTTTTCCGCGCTTTCCACTAGGGACTTGCATGTCCAAGGATAAAACCCTGCGCAAGGGGCTTCAAAAAGCCCGGCGCCCGGCGGCCTTCACGGTCGCGGCGGGCCGCAGCGGCCTGACCCAGCTGATGGTGTTCCTGAACGGCCTGATCCTGACCATCACGGCCTTCGTCACCCTGACCATTTTCATCACGCAGATGCGCGCCGACGACGTGAAGTCGATCACCACGCAGATCAACCAGACGATGGACGCATCGTTCATCCAGATGACGGAAACGATGGGGGCGGCCAGCCGTGCCATTTCATTGGTGACAACCGGGGGTGGAAATTCAGGCGACATCAAATCACTGGTTCCCAACCAGGACCTGTTCACCGCCATGGCCGCGTTCGAGAAAAAAGACGGCACATGGCAGATGCATCCCATTTACGGCGACCTGCCCATCACTCCCGACGACAAGACGCTGGAACAGATTGCCACCAACGTCCCGCTGGTCGTGCGTCCCGACCTTGGGGGGCGCGGCCTGATGGCCGATGCCGCCAACAAGAATCTAAGTGCGCAGGCGGTGGCCGTGTTCCATCCCGCCATGGAAAACGGCCAACTGCGCCGTATCATCGTCGGCATGACGCAGCCCGGCGCAGGCCTGATCCGCAGTGGCGTGCTCAATGATGAATCGATCCAGCGCCTGATCATCCGCGACGGCAATATCGGCATGCATCTGCTGCAGCTCGACCGCCGCAGTATGCGCCCGGCGGACGCGAAGGAATGGATGCCCCTGCATGTCACATCGCAAAGCTGGCCCAAGACCTTCGGCAACGGCACGATCGATATATCGATGGAAATACAGGAAAACATGCGCATGGCGTTTATCGCGCGGGTGCCGTTCCTGTTGCTGCTGTTCGGCCTGACCCTGACCATGATCGGCACGTTATATGTGCGCAACAACCACCGTCAGGCCCTGCGCCTGTCTGCTATGAACAACGCCCTGACCGGCAAGAACATCGAACTGAAAAACCAGATCGATGAATCCTCACGCCTGTACGAGGCGCTGCAACGGTCGGAACGCGAATACCGCGGCGTCATCGACTCGGTGTCCGATATCATCTTTGAAACGGATTCCGCCGGTAACCTGCTGTTCGTGAATGCGACATGGGAAAAAATCACCGGCTTCACCATTCCCCACAGCCTGAACCGCGACCTGTTCGATATGCTGCACCCGGCAGAACAGGACCCGCAGCGCCGTACATTCCTGAACATGGTGCGCAACCGTTCGGGCGAGGCGCGGTCCATCACCCGCCTGCATACGGCCGACGGTAAATACCGTGCGGTCGAACTGGCGTTTTCGATGGTACGCACCGACAACATGAAATCGACCCGCGTCGTCGGCACCATCACGGATGTCGAGGAACGCCGCCGCGCCGAACGCGCTTTGGCCGAAACCGAGAAGAAATTCCGCACCATCGTTGAAAACGCGGCCAGCGGTATCTATCAGGTGGCCGTCGATGGCCGCATCCTGTCCGCCAACCCGGCGCTGGCGCGCATTCTCGGCTATGGCACCTATCCCGAACTGGTGGCCGGCGTGGTGGATATAGGCAAGATTTACGTCGATCCGCGCGAACGCCTGCGGTACGAGCGCGACATCGAAAATTACGGCCTTGTCCGCAACCACGAGGCGCAGATCCGCCGCAAGGACGGTCAGATCGTCTGGATTTCAGAAAGCGCCCGTGTCGTGCGCGACGATGACGGCAACCTGCTGTATTACGAAGGTTCGATCGAAGACATCACCCAGCGCAAGGCCGCCGAGCGCGCGCTGCAGGATGCCAAGCTGCAATCCGATCTGGCCAACCGCGCCAAGTCCGAATTCCTGGCAAACATGTCGCATGAACTGCGCACGCCGCTGAACGCGATTATCGGTTTCTCGGAAATCATTCACAACCAGGCCATGGGCGCGGTCGGCCAGCCCGCCTATGTCGAATATGCCGGCGATATCAACGATTCCGGCAAGCGCCTGCTTTCCATCATCAACGATATCCTTGATATCTCGCGCATCGAGGCGGGCGGGCGCAGCCTGAATGAAAGCCTGTTCAGCCTGCAGCGCGTGGCGGCAACCTGCGTAAGCCTGCTGGGAAGCAAGGCGGAAGCCGGCCGTATCACGGTTACCAGCAATATTCACGACGACCTGCCCAAGATTATCGGCGAAGAACTGTCCTTCAAACAGATGCTGATGAATCTTTTGTCGAATGCCATCAAATTCACGCCCCCGGATGGCCGCGTGACCATCGACTGCAGCTATCGCGGCAGCGATCTGTGCATCAGCGTCACCGACACCGGCATCGGGATGGACGAAAAAGAAATCGAAACCGCCATGGCGCCCTTTGGCCAGGTCGAAAGCGCGTTTTCACGCCACAATTCCGGCACCGGCCTTGGCCTGACGCTGGTCAACGCGCTGATCGGCATGCATGACGGCAAGTTCGAAATGACCAGCCGCAAGGGCGAGGGGACGACCGCCACGCTGGTCATTCCCGCCAAGCGTATCGCGCAGGCGCCGCAGGACATTCCGACCCCCGGTTCGGCACCGACCAACATCATGCCGTTCAAGGCGCGCGAAAGCTAAATCTCGGGCAGGTCGTCCGCGGACGTTTCCATCACCCGTTTGCACACATCGTAGGAAAATCCCGCCCGTGCCATCGCGGCCAGGTCCTTTTGGGGGTCCCGGATCTTGGTGGCGTAGGGGCCCAGTTTCTTGCGGCGGGCATAGATATACCCGGCGGCCACATCGTCATGTCCCTCAGGCGCGTCCGGCGCCTCGACCCCCTTCATTTTCAGCTTCATGGCCACGGCGCGTTCCGGCAGGCCCTTGCGCCGGTAGGTGCCGGCCAGCGCACGGGCGTAAAGTTCGTCGTTCAGGAACCCCGCCCGGCTGAATTCCGCCACCAGCACCTCGCGCACAAAGGCCTGAAACGGTGCAATATCCTGGTCTTTATGGACCCGCAGGGACCGTGCCATCTTGCGGTCCATCACGGTGATGAAGTGCGATACGGACGTCGGGTGGCGCTGCAGGTAATACAGGGCGCTGTTCCGCAAATAGGTCTCGGACAGGCGTTTGATTTGCTTCTTTTTTGGCTTATGTTGGTCCATCAAAGGAACACTATCATGACTGCCACTACTCTCGAACCCCGCATCGTAAAGGGCATCAACTGGATCGGCCTGTACACCATGACCGCCAAGGAAGTCCGGCGCTTCATGAAGGTGTACTGGCAGACCATCGTCGCCCCGGTCATCACCACCGTCATGTATTACGTGGTTTTTTCGGTCGCCTTTGGCGGTAATGGCGGGCGCGGCGATATCGGCGGGGTGCCTTACCTCGTTTTCCTGTGGCCGGGTCTTCTGATGATGGGCATGGCCCAGAACGCGTTTGCCAACGCGTCCTCTTCCCTCATCATCGGCAAGATTCAGGGCTCCATCGTCGATGTCCTGATGCCGCCTTTGTCCCCGGCCGAACTTCTGACCGGGTATGTGGTGGGCGGCGTGCTGCGCGGCCTAGTGGTCGGTGCGGCAACCGTGGCTGTCATGATTCCGTTCGCGCATCTGCCCGTCACGCATGTCTGGGCCATCCTGACCTACGGTCTGCTTGGGTCGCTTTTCATGGCGCTGATCGGCGTTCTGGGCGGTATCTGGGCCGATAAATTCGACCATATCGCCGCTGTGACCAACTTCGTGGTCATGCCGCTGACCATGCTGTCCGGTACGTTTTATTCGGCCAGCCATTTAAGCCCGGCCTTCGCGTCGCTTGCGCATGCCAACCCGTTTTTCTATATGAATGACGGTTTCCGCTACGGCTTTACCGGCCATGCCGACATGCCGCTTGAAAACGGGCTGATGATGCTGGGCGGCCTGTGCGTCGGCCTGTGGTTCGCCGCCTGGTATATGATCAAGACAGGGTACAAAATTCGCTCATGACTCGCATCGCCAATGACAATGCCAACGCCAGTGATATCAAAGCGCCCGACGATGACGTCATCCAGCCCTTCCAGCTGGAAGTCTCAGGCCTGCGCGGACGCATCGTGCGCATCGGTCCCGCGCTGAACGATATTCTCTCGGCCCACGATTATCCGCTGCCGGTAGCACATCTTCTGGCGGAAACGGTGGCGACGTCTCTGCTGCTGTCTTCCATGCTGAAATACGAAGGTATCTTCACGCTCCAGACCTCAAGCGACGGTCCCGTGCGTACCATCGTGGCCGATGTCACGACCGCGGGCGCGGTGCGGTCCTATGCCGGATATGCCGAAGACCTGGTCCGCGCGATGGAGGCGGCGGAACAACGCCCGACCGACGGCCCCTACGAAGGGTTCAACCTGCGCCAGATGACGGGCAAGGGTTATCTGGCCTTCACCGTCGATCAGGGCGCCAACACCGAACGCTATCAGGGCATCGTTGCCCTGACCGGCGAAAGCCTGACAGAATCCGTGCGCCATTATTTCGACCAGTCGGAACAGATCGGCACCGCGCTGAAAGTCAGCGCCACCTATGATCCCAAAACCGGCTGGCGCGCAGGCGCCGTGATGCTCCAGCGCATGCCGGACGCATCTGCGGGTACCGATGCCGCCGCTGCGGACGCCATCCCCTTCCGCCCTGAAAAGGCGGCCGAGCAGGAAGAGGACTGGAACCGGTCCACCATCCTGATGAATTCGGTGCGGGACGACGAACTGGTCAATGCCGACCTGCACAGCCACGACATTCTGATGCGCCTGTTCCACGAGGAGGGGGTGCGCATCTTTACGCCCCAGCCCATCGTCAAGCAGTGCCGCTGCAGCCCCGACCGCGTCCGTGACGTTCTTGGCACGCTGAGCGAGGAAGACCGCGAACACGCCGCCGTGAACGGCCAGATCGAGATGACCTGCGAATTCTGCAGCAAGACATACCGTTTTTCGTCCGCCAGCCTCGAATGCGTCGAGGTTGACGACACCCGCAAAACCCATTGAAATCGTAATCATCGACCCAAGGGAGATCCGTCATGAACCGCAAATTCTTCTTTAGTGTGGCTGCCGCCCTGCTGCTGTCCGGCTGCGCGTCTGTAGCGCCCAGCGCGGGCGTACCCATCATGTCATTTTCGGAATATGCGCCGGTCGATGTGAACATCGGCGGCATCCAGGTCGCCAATAACGCCCCCGCCAGCGACAACCCGCGCGTCAACCCCGGCAAGGCGCTGGAAAATTACGCCAACCGCCGCCTGCGCGCATCGGGCAGTGAAGGCACGCTGGTGTTCGACATCCAGCAGGCTTCGCTTGTCTCGCGCGAAGTGCCCAAGACGGGCGCATGGAATGAAAAATTCACCCTCGCCAACGCCATGGAATATACGGTCACGATGCGCGTGGGCCTGAATGCCGTGGGCCGTACCACCCGCCCCGACGTGAAGGCGGCCTTTACGCTGGAACGCAAAATGACCCTGCCGGGCGGCACATCGCTGGCCGACCGCGATACCCAGCTCAACGACCTGATCGTGGCGATGATCGGCGATGTCGATAAGGCCGTCGGCCAGAACCTTGGCGAAAACATGGGCATCCTGCAATCGCCCACCACCTTCGGCGCACCGCCGCGCCCGATGGCCGCGCCCGCCCCGGTCTACGCACCGGTCCAGCCCCTGCCGGCGACCATGAGCCCCACGGCGGTAGAGAAGTAAGCGCGAGTCAGGTAGCCTTTTCCGGGTATGAAACTCGGGACACTGGCCTTGTTACTGTCGACGTCCGTGCTGCTTTCGGGCTGCGCGGCCTTCACCCGCTTCGAGGATGACAACGCCGCAGGTTACTCCAAATTCTCGCACGAGGAATGCGTGCCGTACGCGCGCCGCCTGTCCAACATCGAAATATACGGGGACGCCCACACATGGTGGCAGAAGGCGCAGGGGACATACCTGCGCGGGCAGGTACCCGAAGTCGGCGCCGTGCTGGTTCTGGCGCGTACGCCGCGCCTGCCGCGCGGCCATCTTGCGGTGGTGACCGACTATATGAACCCGCGCGAAATCATGGTCACCCAGACCAACTGGGGCAGCGGGTATTTCAGCCGCCGCGTCACCTATGAACGCCTGAAGGCGCAGGACATATCTGTCGAAAACAACTGGACCAAGCTGCGGTTCTGGAACCATGAACACAAGGCCTACGGGTCCGCCTATCCGGCCTATGGCTTCATCTATAACCGCAAGGCCGTCTTTGGCGACCTGCCGCAGATCCCGAAGGACGGTCCGCCCGTCCCGCCGCAGTCTCAGGCGCAGCCCACACCTGCACCCGCGCCCGCCGCAGTCGCGCCGCAGCCTGTCGTCATGCCGCCGGTTCAGGCGGCGCGGCGCGGCTGGTTCTGGCGTGCCGGCACGTTCAGGCGGCGTGCGCGCACCACCTGGTAGGGGCGCACCAGGTAGGCCAGCGTGCCGAAGC
>CALBME010000051.1 GCA_937896295.1 uncultured Micavibrio sp.
GTTGATCAGGCAAGAGCCTGTAAAATCAGCGTGGCTTAAGTCCTGGCCCTTCAGGGAAAGGCCGGTCAGGTTTTTGAATTTGATGACCGCGCGCGAACCACCGTGATGGCCCTTCATGTACATCGCGTGCAATTTGATGATGTGATCCAGCTCATCCTGCGAGAGGTGAGCCATGATCAATTCGCCCGGATTCATGTTCTGTGCGGCCATTCGTTTACAAGTGGTTAAAATGTGAGGCGGGCCTCGAAGACCCTACTGTGATGGAAAAACCTAAAAAAACGGTTTACGCTTTGATTTCTCTTATAAATATTGTGCGTGAAAGATGGTTAACGTGCAAGCCGGTCTTTCGCCATGGCTTTGCCGAGTTCGACGCCGAACTGATCGAAGGAATTGATATCCCACAAAAAGCCGAGCGCGGCAGTCTTGTGTTCCTCGATGGCCAGCAGCAAACCCAGCGTTTCCGGGGCAATACGCGGCAGGGTGATGACGGTGGAGGGCCTGTTGCCCGGGCATTGAACATGCGCGGGTCCTGTGTTGCGGCCCAGCATAAGGGCATCGGCCTGCGCCTGCATATTAGCCATAAGTGCAGGGTGTTCTGATTCGATACCGATAAAATTACACGGGATTATGTCAGGTCCCTGATGCACCATCTGCATAAAGGCGTGCTGGGCGTTGGTGCCCGCCATGCCGAAGGTCACGGGCGCGGTCCGGTAAGCGATTTTCCGGCCCTGACGATCGACGCCCTTGCCGTTTGATTCCATATCCAGCTGCTGCATGTATGTGGGCAGCAGGCCCAGCCGCTTGCTGTAGGGCAGGACCGCGTACGCCCCCACATTCATGAAGTTGCGGTACCAAAGGGTCAACAACGCCATCAACAGAGGAATGTTTTTGTCCAGCGGCGCCATTTCGACATGACTGTCGGCACGGCGCGCACCTTCGAGCATTTTCTCAAACGCATCGAACCCGGCGGAAATGGCGATGGAAAGGCCAACGGACGACCAGACGGAAAAACGGCCGCCCACCCAGTCCCAGAAAGGCAGGATGTTTTCAGGCCTGATGCCATGTTTTGCGGCCAGCGCAGGATTGGCGGTGACGGCATAGATATGAGCGTCATTCCCAAGCCACTGTCGCGCGGCTTTCAGGTTTTCAAGCGGTTCGACCGAGGTGAACGTCTTGGACACCACGATGATGCGGGTCGATTCAGGTTTGGCGTAACGCGTGGCGGCGTCCAGCGCGCGCGGATCGATATTGCCGACAAAGTGGACAAAGGGCCCGGTCTGGTCGAGGGCATTGCAGATCAGCCGGGGGCCAAGATCGGAGCCGCCGATGCCGATATGGATGATGTCGCGTACGGTTTTATCACCACGAATGTTTCTGGAGATGTCGCGGATCTGCTTCAGCGCGGCGGCCACCTCTTTCGAGGGATTTTCCGCGCGCAGCGACGTATGGAGCGCCGCGCGGTCTTCGGTCGTGTTCATCTTTTCGCCCGCGAACATACGCGCGAAATTTCCTTTCACATCCTGCTGGCGCGCCAGTGCGAACAGCAGTTCAAGGGTCTGTTCATTGACCAGATGGCGCGTGAAGTCGAAAACACTGCCGTCCAGCGTATGAACCAGCCTGGCCGCGCGCCCGCGATTGTCCTTCATATCGAAGGTGGTGGCGCCGGCATGTTCCGCAAGCGCCTTCCATGCAGGGCTTTGATCGAGCATGGTCATCGCGGTGCGTCCCCTGTCACGTTGGGCAGTGCGGTCAGCGTTTCAACCTCGATGGCGTCCGGCTTCGCGCCGACCAGTACGATCATGGGTTCCGTACCAAAAATACGGCGCGCCACGCGGCGGATATCTGCGGGCGTCACCGCATTGATTTTATCGCGGAATTCATCCAGCGCGGTGACGGGACGGTCATTGAGCTGGAGCGAGACAAGCGTGCCCGCGATTGCCGAGCTAGAGGAGAAATGCAAGGGCAGCGACCCTGTCAGGTAGTCCTTCGCCGCCTGAAGTTCCTGCGCACTGACATCCGTATTCATCATGTCGCCGGCAATCTTGCGCACCATATCGATGGTCGGTTTGACATTCCGGGGCAGCATCGATCCGCCGACGGCATAGCGGTCGGCGTGGTCGAGATTGGTCATACCGGACGAAATGCCATAGGTCAGACCCTGTTTTTCGCGCACCTCGTCCATCAGGCGGGACGAAAAACCACCGCCGCCAAAAATGTAATCCATGACGATACCGGCATAATGATCGGGATCATGGACGTTGATGCCGGGCCAGATCATGGACAGGTTCGTCTGCGGCTGGGGCGTGGCATAGAATACCGGTTTCCCTGCCGCAGGCATGACACTGTCGGCAGATCGGAAGAGCGTCGTGTAGGGAAAG
>CALBME010000052.1 GCA_937896295.1 uncultured Micavibrio sp.
GGTTCCTTGCCGAAGAAGTCCTTCACCGTTTCGACGATCTTGGGCATGCGGGTCATACCGCCGACCAGAACGACTTCCGAAATCTCGGACGCCTTGACGCCGGCATCGCGCAGGGCGGCCTTGCACGGCTCGATCGTCTTACGGACCAGATCGTCCACGAGGCTTTCGAGCTTGGCGCGCGTCAGCTTGACGTTCAGGTGTTTCGGACCCGAAGCGTCGGCGGTGATGAATGGCAGGTTGACTTCGGTCGTGACAGCCGAGGACAGTTCGATCTTGGCTTTTTCAGCGGCCTCTTTCAGGCGTTGCAGCGCCATCTTGTCGGAACGCAGGTCGATGCCCTGTTCGCGTTTGAATTCATCCGCGAGGAAATCGATGATGCGGTTGTCGAAGTCTTCACCGCCAAGGAACGTATCGCCGTTGGTCGCCTTGACTTCAAACACGCCGTCGCCGATTTCGAGGATCGAGACGTCGAACGTACCGCCGCCAAGGTCATAGACCGCGATGATGCCGTGGTTCTTTTTGTCGAGACCGTAGGCCAGCGCAGCAGCGGTCGGTTCGTTGATGATGCGCAGGACGTCGAGACCGGCGATCTTGCCGGCGTCTTTCGTGGCCTGACGCTGGCTGTCGTTGAAGTAAGCCGGGACCGTAATGACGGCCTTGTCGACTTTTTCGCCGAGATGCGCCTCGGCCGTTTCCTTCATTTTCTTAAGCACCATGGCCGAGATCTGGGCCGGGGCCATTTTCTCGCCGTTGACTTCAACCCATGCGTCGCCGTTGTCGCCACGTACAATCGGGAACGGGGCGAGTTTTGCCATTTTCTGGACTTCGGCGTCCTCAAAGCGGCGGCCGATCAGGCGCTTGATGCCGTAGAGGGTCTTATCCGGGTTGGTGACGGCCTGGCGCTTGGCCGGCTGACCCACCAGACGTTCGCCGTCCTTGGTGAAGGCAATGATGGAGGGCGTGGTGCGCACGCCTTCGGAATTTTCGATGACCTTGGCTTTATCGCCTTCCATGATGGACACGCACGAGTTCGTGGTGCCGAGGTCGATGCCGATGATTTTACCTGACATTTTCATTCTCCTTTTCGCAAAATCCGTAGACCCAAAAGCGGCGTCTTTGACGGGTTTCCGTTGTCTTCTGAAGTTGATGCCTTCGAGGCCCTTTTATGTAGGCACCACAAGGGTTTTCGTCAACCGCAGAGGCGGATCGGTATATAGGAATTATTACCTAGGCGAATGGGTTTGTCAAGCACCGGTTTCAAGCGGCTGTACAGCTTTGCCTTTTACAGATAAGGCTATTCATTCAACCAAAAATTGAGGGGATCATGATTTTTCGTACCAGTCTTCTAGCGGCTGCCTGTATTGCGGCGACAGCCTTATCCGCATGTGGCGGCAGGACGCCCGTGCCCGTCATGGCCGCGCAATACGGCGACCAGAACAAGTCCTGCGCAGCCATCGAATTTGAAATGAATCAGGTGCAGGGTGAAATTTCCCGTCTGCTTCCGAAGACGGATAAAACCGGCCAGAACGTCGCGCTTGGCGTCGCGGGTGCGTTCCTGCTTGTGCCGTGGTTCTTCATGGATTTCAAGAACGCGGAGCAGACGGAGTATGAATCCTACAGGCAGCGTTATAACAACCTGGCCAGCCTTGCTATGGACAAGAACTGCGGCATCAAGCCTGCGAATTATCCGTCTGTCAGCGAAATTCAGGCAGAACAGAAGCGCCAGAAAGACGCCCTCAATAAATAAATTCCTTGAATTGGCCCTGCATTAGGGCCAATTCATTGTTCCAATGACTTATACCGACCTGTCCATCGCCACACAGACCCGCCTGCCGACCGCGCATGGCGAATTCATGATCGTGGGCTTTACGCCGTTCGTGGACCGGGCCGAGCATGTGGCGCTGGTTTACGGCGATGTGCGGGGACAGGATTCGGTTCTGACCCGCATTCATTCCGAATGCCTGACCGGCGATGTCTTCGCATCGAAGCGGTGCGACTGCGGCGAACAGCTGCACACGGCGATGGACCGGATCGTCGCGGAAGGCCGCGGGGTTATCTTATACCTGCGCCAGGAGGGCCGGGGCATCGGCCGCGGGCTGGTCCATGCCTGCGAAGAGGCGCTTTTCGCGCGGCATCCCCTGGTCTGGCTGGAAACTGCCCGCAGCAGCCGTGCCGCGGGCTTCTATCGACGGCTGGGGTGGGGCGGCGAGGCGGACCTTGGCGATGGAGATGTCCGCCTCGAGAAGCGCCGTTCATGAGCATGTT
>CALBME010000053.1 GCA_937896295.1 uncultured Micavibrio sp.
AAATCGCTGGACGGTAAAGATATCAGCGTTCAGAACGACGCCATCAACGGCATCATTCAGGCATGGGATAAAACGCTGCCCAACCAGCTGGTCACGATTGTCAGCCAGCTATCCGACATTCTCAATCAGAAATGGTATCACGGCGCACATGAAGCATCGCTGATGGATGCGGTGGATGAAATCGCCTACTGCGTCGAATTTCACAAGAATGATGTCGCCGCCCGCCTGCTTCGTTCGGCCTTAAACCCGTATCAGCGCCTGTCCTATAGCGGCACGCAGGTACTCGAACATGTTGCGCGCAAGGCGTATGCCGAAGCGAACCGCGACATGGTGCAGGGCCGCCAGCGCGAACTCAAGGTTCTTCCCGCCCTGCGCGCGTAAGGTTTATTTCACAAGCTGATTAAGGACCCCTTCCAGCAATTGCTGCCGGGGGTCTTTTTGTGTCTGGGGCTGGACGTCCGCCGGCGCGGCCTGTGGTGCCGCGGGTACGGCTGCCCCCTCGGTGGGAGCCGGAGTCGTGGCTGCGGGCGCTGCCTGCTGCTGGTTCTGGCCGCCGCCAAGGAACTGGTTGATCAGCGCGCCAGCGGGGCTGTCATTCCCCAGTTTCTTGCCGATCAGGTCCTGAACCTTGCCGCCCAGTTTCGCACGCACCAGATTGTCCAGCGCCTGGCTGCTGACATTCTTGCGCGGCGCGTCGATGGGGCCGGTCAGGCTGATGCCAATGACAGGCACGTCCTTCGGCTGCGTCACCTGCACGTTGCTTTGCAGGTTCATGGTCCAGCCTGCGAAATTCACGTTGCCGTTGGTATTGACGATGGCATTGCCGTTCGTGGTTTCCAGACGGAAATCGCTGACGGGCATGTTACCGCCGGTCAGCGTGAATTTCTGGTCGATGTCCTTGAACGACGTCTGACCGCCCGAGAAACCGATATTGCCAAAGCCACCAGCCAGCACGCCTTTCCAGCCGCCGTCAAACGCCTCGACGATATTGGCGGCCAGCTTGTCGATATCCATGCCGTAGATCACCGGCTTGCCAGCCTTTACGATCACGTCGCCGTGCAGTGACTGCATCAGCTGCGCAGCCGACACGCCCTCGCCCTTGATGCCGATCGATACCGAACCGGTGCCGTCCGCGCGTTTTTGAGCCGACGACATCAGCGCCTGCATGAACGGGCCGATGGCAACATTCGTCGCATCCGCCTTGAAGTTGATGCTGAGCGGCTGGCCTGCCGCCGCGCTGCTGGCGGCGAGTTCACCGTCAAGCGTACCGCCGTACAGACCGCCGGAAAGCGGCGCCACCTTCAGCGATCCGTCCTTCATGGCAATACCCGCCCGTGCGTTGGTGACGGTCCATGTGCCGTAGCTGAACGTGCCGGCAGACACCTTCACATCCAGTTTCGCCTTGTGCAGGAAACCGGTGTCCATTGCCTCGTTCGACCATTGCCCGGCGCTGCTGTCGGCCTGTGCAGGCGCACCGCTGGCGGCGGTTGTCGTACCCGAGGTCTTGGCTGTCTTGTTTTTTACACCGACCAGCGCACCGACATCCAGCGTGTTGCTGGTGATATCGGCGGTGATGTCAGGCACATCGCCCGACAGGTTTGCCTTCACGCTGCCGGTAATGTCGGATGCGCCAAGGCGTCCCTTCAGCCCGGTGATCGTATAGATTTTACCGGTGATCTTGGCATTGCCGGCAATATCGACCGCGCCGGATGCCGCGCCGCCGAAGCCGGGCGAAAAGGCACGGATCGCGGATGCAAGGTCGGCATGGCGTATGCGGAAATCGATCGCGCCCGGTACGTCAGGGCTGAGCGGATCTTCCAGCGTGCCCGATGCCTCGACCGTATAACCCAGCGCCTGCAGCGTGGCGGCGACCGCCATGGCATCGCGGTTGCCCTTGGCGTTCACGGCCCCGTTAAAGGCACCGATTTTCTGCGTCATAGCCAGCGGCTTGCCGGTCATGGCGCTGACGAAACCTTCCAGATCGGATGTCTTCAGGGTCGCCTGCATATCGACGCCCGCCAGGTTTTTAAGGTCGGCAATCCGGCCGGTGGCGCCCACCGTACCGCCACTCAGGCCCGCCGACGCGGTCTTAAGGTTCAGGGCGTTTTTGCCGTCATATTCCCCGGCCACGCGCGCGCTCGTCACCACCAGATCGCCCTTGGTCAGGCGATCGACGGTGATATCGAATGTCGTGGCAAAGGGCAGTTGCGGCGGATTGATTTCAAAATCAGCCATCTTCGTCGGCGCTTCTTCTGCCGTAGCAGGACCGGATTCTGGCTTCGCCTGTGTGCCCGCATCACCCTTGGCGACGGGCATGATCCATGACGTTGCATGCAGCCGCGCGCCCACCATGGGCGTCGCACCCGCCGTGTAGGACAGCGCACCGTCGATTTTAGGTTCACCGATCGAAAGCGAGGTGATGTTGAGCGTGGCGGTATTGCCCTTCACCGCGAAGGCCGCGTCCAGCGTCGCGCTTTGCGGAATACCGGGCTGTGCGAATACATCGTCCTCCACCACGGCCAGCCAGTCGGCCAGCGTGGTTTTCAGGCTTTGCAGCGCGCCGCTGACCGTGCCGGTGATTTCGCCCGGGGTCGTCGTAGTCGCGCCGGCCAGTGCAATGTTACCGCCACCCGGCACGTTTGCCAGCGTCACGGACACCTTGCCGACGCCGCCCGCGGCGGTCATGTGACCTGCGAAAGCACCGGTTTCCTTATTCTTGTATTTCAGGCCGGGGGCACTCAGGCGCAGATCGGCGGTCAGATCCGCAGGCAGCGTGAAGCCGGTGGGGACAAGCGTGGACGGCTTGGGCGAAGCGGATACCGCCTTCACCTTCACGGTGTCGGCCTTGTCTTTGTCCTTTTCCTTCGCGTCCGCCTTTTTGACTTTTTCAGCGATGCGGGTCAGCGCGTCGAGATCCAGAACGCTGTCGGCGTCAAAGGCCAAGACGACATTCCTGGCCGTACCGGCCATGGTGGCGTCCAGACGCGTCTTGAATTTGGTCTTGCCCCAGACCAGCGTGCCATTGGTCATGGTCACGCGCTGCGGACCGGCCGTGATCATGCCGGAAATTTTCGTCTCGCCGCCCAGATCGGGTACGGCCGCATCGATGCCGGCATCGCGCAGCAGGCCGGGCAGATCGTCGAGGTTCAACGTCACCTCGCCCTGTGCTTCCTTCTGCGCGCCCATGACGACGACGCCGGAATATTTCAGCGCGGCGCGATTGTCCTTTTCCTCGATATTCAGCTGCACGGGCAGGCTTTCGCCGGCTTTATATCCGCCGGTGGACAGCGAGACGCTGAACCGCGCGTCGTTATACGCAATGTCGCCGTCACCGTCGAAGGGACCTGACAGCGTATCGGCCTTGATCCGCAGGTCGTCGATGCCGATCACCTGCGTGCTGGCTTTCGCCTCGTTGCGGATGGTGACACTGCCGTCCTTGATGCGCAGGCCATTGACCGCAATGTCCTGACCATCGCCGTCCTGCGCTTTGGCGGTGACGGGCTCACCCGTCACCGGGTCCACGGCAGGCGTCTGGACGTTCTGTTTGACGGGGGTGAAGTTGTCCGTGCCGTCCCTGTAGGTCACAAGCGTGGCGACGGGCTTGTCGAGCGTGACGTCCGCCACTTCGATTTTACCCGCGAGCAGCGGGAACAGCGCGATGCGCACGCTGGCCTTTTCCAGCGTCATGAAGGCTTCGCTGTTGCCTTTTTTCAGCGTCACGTCCTTCACGATGGCATGCGGCGCGGGCAGCAGTGCCAGGCGCAGCGATCCGCCGATCGTCAGGTCGTAGCCCGTCGCTTCCCTGACCTTGGTCTGGGCCAGGGTCTGGTAGCGGCTCCAGTCGATCATGGCAGGCACGATCAGAAGGGCGGCGATGACGAGGGCGAGAATGCCAAGGATGAGCGGCAGGCGCTTGATTTGCATATTCCATATCTCCGTTTGGTGACAAGAGTATGGGTGCCCTTTGGGGCAGAATCAAGGCTTGGCAGCCGCTTAAAACACAAGGAAAAACCGGCGCTTACCGGCGGCCGTCGATATAGCTCTGGGTCAGGTCCAGAAACTCGCGCAGGATGGGCGATGCCTCCTGCTGGTAGGCTTTGCGCTTGTCGGGATCGAGATGCTTGATCACCAGCTTGAAGGCGTCTGAAAACAGGCGCTGCACCTCGCTCACCCCGGTCGGGGTCTTGGCGACGCGGTCGGCATTGGATGCCTTGAGACGTTCCTTCATCATGCGGACGATGGCGCGGACCGTGGCGTCGGAATCGCGCAGCTTTTCGTCCATCAGCTGGCGGGTTATGACGATCAGGTTGCAGTCCTGCAGGGCGCGCACCGTGGCCGTGCGCGGTTCGTCGAACATCAGCGCGGTTTCACCGAAGATATCGCCCGGATACAGACGGGCGAGTTCGACCTGTTCGCCGTTCTTTTCATTGAGAACGACGACCGATCCCGACTGGATGATGTAGGCGTGATGATCCGTCTCCTCACCTTCGGTGATGATGTCTTTGTCCTTGGCAAGGAAACGGCGTTCCAGAATCGGTGTTTTACCCATGGGGCAATGGTAAACCGGCGTTTTGCGCGGTCAAGCCCGGATCAGGCCATATACTGGCCGCCATTGGCGGTCAGGGTCGCGCCGGTCATGAAGGCGGCCTTGTCCGATGACAGGAATGCCACGATATCCGCGATTTCCGACGGTTTGCCCATACGTGCGACAGGAATGGACCGGATAATGCCGTCCAGCACTTCCTGTTTCATCGCACCGGTCATTTCCGTTTCGATATAACCGGGGCAGATGGCGTTGACGGTGATGCCCTTGGCGGCGGATTCCAATGCCAGCGCCTTGGTAAAACCGATAATGCCGGCCTTGGCGGCGGAATAATTGGTCTGGCCCAGCTGGCCCTTCTGGCCGTTGATGGACGAAATATTGATCACGCGGCCGAACTGGCGTTCGCGCATGCCGGTGATGACGGCGCGGCACATGTTGAAACACGATGTCAGGTTGGTTTCGATGACGGCGTGCCAGGCGTCTTCTTCCATTTTATGCAGCATGCCGTCGCGGGTGATGCCGGCATTGTTGACCAGCACGGCGACCGGGCCCAGTTCCTTTTCGATCTGTTCGACGCCGGCGCGGCATTCGGCGAAATTCGCCACGTCAACCTTGTAAACATGGCTGCCGGTTTCGGACCGGAACGCGTTGGCGGCGTCGATATTGCCGTGGTAGATGGCGGCGACGGTGAAACCGTCCGCGATCAGGGCCCTGGAAATGGCCGCGCCGATACCCCGCGTGCCGCCGGTTACGATTGCAACTTTACTGGTCATCAGATTGCTTTCCATTCCATCGTGTCGTCACGCGCCACTGTCAGCGCAATACCCATGCCCCCGCCTATGCACAGCGTCGCCAAGCCGCGTTTTGCATTACTGCGGGCCATTTCATGCAACAGGGTCACCAGAATGCGCGTGCCGGACGCGCCGATCGGGTGGCCAATGGCGATCGCACCGCCATTGACGTTGACCTTGTCCTTATCAAGTTTCAACTCGTCCACAACGCAGCATGCCTGCGCGGCGAAGGCTTCGTTCGATTCCACGAGGTCGAGGTCGCCAACCTGCCAGCCGGATTTCTCCAGCACTTTGCGAGTGGCAGGAATGGGGCCCGTGCCCATCACGGCGGGGTCGACGCCGGTCGACGCCCAGCTGACGATACGTGCAAAGGGTTTGAGGCCGCGTTTTTTAGCCTCGCTGCTACGCATCAGGACGACAACGGCGGCGCCGTCATTCAGGCCCGAGGCGTTTGCGGCCGTGACCGTGCCGCCGTCGGATTTGAAGGCGGGTTTCATACCCGCAATGCTCTCGGCGGTGACGCCGGGGCGGATGAATTCGTCCTTGCTGAAGACGATTTCCTCTTTTTTCTTTTTGATCGTGACAGGCGCGATTTCAGTATCGAACTTCCCAGCCTTCTGGGCGGCTTCCGCGCGCTGCTGCGAGATGGCCGCGAATTCATCCTGAGCCTGGCGTGTTACGCCATATTTTGCTGCGATATTTTCGGCCGTGATACCCATGTGATAATTGTTGAACGCGTCCCACAGGCCGTCCTTTATCATGGTGTCGGCAAGCTGCGCGTCACCGAACTTGACGCCGCCGCGCATGTGCATGGCGTGCTGGCTCATGCTCATGCTTTCCTGACCGCCGCAGACCATGATATCGGCATCGCCGCACAGAATGTTCTGATAGCCCAGCGCAACGGCGCGCAGGCCAGAGCCGCAGATCTGGTTGATCGAATAGGCGGTGCGTTCGGCCGGGATGCCGGCGGCCATGGCGGCCTGGCGTGCGGGGCCCTGCCCCTGACCTGCGGTCAGCACCTGGCCCAGCACAACCTCGTCCACTTCGGCGCCCTTTACGCCGCAATCGGCAAGCGCCGCCCTGATGACGGCAGCGCCCAGAACATGCGCGGGCTGATCGGCGAGCGTGCCACTGAAAGAGCCGACAGCGGTGCGTTTGGCGGCGACGATTACGACGGGATCGGTGGTCATGGAAAGTGCCCTTTCAAGGTGACGTAGGCTTGCGAAACTATATAAGGCGTCCGCACGCATCAAGGGCAGGTTTTTGTGCAGCGCAGCTTATTTGGTTTTGAGCCAGCCGGCGACCCTTTGCCATACATCGCCCGGCGCGCGGTCGGATGCCATCATCCCAATGTGTCCGATGCCGGGGGTGATACTTTGACTTGCGTCAATTTGTCGCACGATCGCCAGCGCGGAAGGCGCCGGCACCAGCTTGTCATTCCCCGCCGCAACCACCAGCGTCGGCACCGCGATGTTGGATGCCAGCGCCAGATTTTTTCCAATGGTCCATACGCCGTTATGCGGCTCGTTCGCGACATACCACTGGTTCAACGCCTGCGCCGCCGCCGGTGCCGTCAGATCGACGCCATCATTAAGCCAGTCCTCGACAATGACGAAGCGCCGCGCCTTCTCGCTGGTCTGGTCCAGATCAGCAAAACTGCGAAACTTGTTGAAGGCAAACAGCGGGTCGATGGACGCGAACAGCGCCTGTATCCAGTCGACGGGCAAGGTCCCGGTTGCATCCATCACCGCGCTTGCCGATACGGCATAGCTGCTCATCCGCAGGGGCATGTTGGGGTCGCCCGCATGGAAGTCCCACGGTGCCGCCAGAAGGGTCAGGGACCGTATATTCGACTGGTCGGCCAGTGCCGCCACCGCGCCCGCCGCCATGGTGCCGCCCATGCAATAGCCGATGACGTGCGGACGGGCCAGCTGCGCCAGCGCCGGGTAGAGTCGGCGGGTAATGTAGTCATCGACGGTGAATGTCTTTTCCGCGGGTCCGGGCGCGCCCCAGTCGAGGATGTACGGGGCAAACCCCTGCCCGGCCAAATACGCGACAAATGAATGCCGCGCATCCAGATCCAGAATGTCATACCGGTTCACCAGCGAGGGTACGATCAGGACGGGTATTCCGTCCCCGCCCGCCTGCAGCAAACGGGTCGTACCGCTGGACCATACGCTTTTATGCTGCGCTCTCTGCGCCTTCAGCGGCGAGGTCTGGTACGCCTCCAGCCCGCGCATCATGGCCGCGGTCATTTCACCCACCAGTTTTATGACGTCCTCGCGCCGGTCAGGGTCGGCGGCGACCGGCCATGCAGCGGCGGACAGCATGCAGGCCGTGGTGAAAAGATGCAGATTGAACGGTCGCGGGGGCGGACGGCGAATGCCCGCCATTGCTGCGTTTTCCTTAACCCCTTGAGAGGATTCAGGAATATTTGCTGCGGTGGTAGGGGCTTTTCGTTTCATCGCTTTTGTGCATATATAATCATTATATCCGCATATAATTCATCCCGTCAGGGATTCAAAAGGGAGTTTACGCCATGGTCCGCCCGCGTAAGAAGAAAGACGATGTGATCGTCGTCAAAAAATATGCCAACCGCCGCCTGTATGATACGGGCCGCTCATCCTATGTCACCCTCGACGATCTGTGCGAAATGATCAAGGAAGGCCAGGAATTCGTCGTCCAGGACGCCAAGACGGCGGAAGACCTGACGCAACAGGTCCTGACCCAGATCATCGTCGAACAGGAATCGCGCGGCCAGTCCATGCTGCCCCCCAATTTCCTGCGCCAGCTGATCAAGTTTTACGGCGACGGCATGCAGGGTCTGGTACCCAATTACCTGGAACAGGCGCTGGCCAATTTCGTCACGCATCAGGATACGCTGCGCAATTCCATGTCCAAGTCCTTTACCGGGATGATGCCGGGCATGCAGATGATCCCCGGCGCGGGCGCGTTCGAGGAACTGAACCGCAAAAACATGGAAATGTTCTCGCAGACCATGAACATGTTCTCGCCCTTCAAAGGGTCGTTCGATAACAAGGGCGGCGCCGCCCCGGCTGGCGGCAATGCCTCGGCCAAGCCGCAGTCGCGCGACGAACGGGTCAAGCAGCTCAAGGCCAGCATCACCAAGCTGCAGGAAGAACTGCGCGGACTCATTCAATAAGAGTGACTGTCCCTCAAACATAAAAAAGGCCCCCGGACAGAGGGCCTTTTTCATTACTGGGAAATTTTTTGTCCTTACGCCGTCTTGGGCTTGTTGCGCAGTTCGTGCGTCTTGGGCAGCCAGACACGTTCGATCGACGGGAAGCCAAAGGCATAGCCCTGAATGTTGCGGATACCTTCCTGACGCAGGAATTCGGCTTCTTCCAGTGTTTCGGCGCCTTCGGCAACGGTCTGGAGATCAAGACCGCGCGCCAGTTCAAGCAGGGCTTTCACGAAAAGCTGGTTGGTCGGATCCTGAATATTGCGGATGTAATGCTTGTCGATCTTGACGATATCGACCTGCAGAATCTTGATCTGGCTGAACGATGTCTGGCCCGCGCCGAAGTCGTCGAGCGCAATGCGGCAGCCCAGTTCTTTGAGGGTCTGAAGCACGCGGACAGCGGTTTTCAGGTCATCCATCGCGCTGCTTTCCGTGATCTCGATGATCAGGCGTCTTGCCACCGCCTGCTTGCCGGTCAACAGGGCTACGGCTGCACGCAGCCAACCCGGATCGATGAGCGACATGGGCGACACGTTGACGGACAACTGAATGTTCGGAAACTCGCTGAGTTCCTTTACCGCCGAGTGCAGCGCGTAAATATCGAGCAGGCGCATCATGCCCAGCCTTTCCAGCGCGGGGACGAATTCATCGGCGCGCACGAGGCGGCCCTGTTCGTCGACCATGCGGATCAGGCTTTCATAGAAAATCGTCGTCTTGGAATCCATATCCATGACGGGCTGGAAGGCCATGCGCATGCGCCCTTCTTCCAAGGCGCGGTACACCATCTGGCCGCCGGCCAGAAGCTTGCGGGCCACTTCGCGTTCTTCGGTCAGCGGGCTGGATACGATGAAGCAGCCGCGGCCCTTTTTCTTGGCCGATGCCAGCGCGGCTTCCGCGCGGGCGACGATATCACTGCCCTTTTCATCCGGGCTGATCAGGGCGGCGCCGCCGATTGAAAGACCGATCACGACAGGACCGTGCAGGGTCATGACAGGGGTCGAGGTGAAAATCTGCAGAAGCGACGCGGCCAGCGCATCGGCCTGACTGTGCGGCAGGTCTTCGAAAATCAGGCCGTAGACGTCGCCAGCCATGCGGCCGACAGCGGCTTTTTCCGCCAGAAACGCGCCCAGGCGGTGTTCGACCTCGACCAGAACGCTGTCGACGAAGGACGCGCCGTGCGCCGCGTTCAGCAGGCTGACGCGGTCAAGACCAAGCGCCATGAAATACCCGCGGTTGCGGATGGCGTTGGAACGGCCGAGCATGATGTGTTCGATCGCTGATGCAACCGCGTTACGGGTGCTCAGGATGTTGGAACTGGTGGCATAGCTGCTGTGCGGGTCGTGCAACAGGATACCGGACAGAACGGCGGCGCCGGTGTCCGGGTCGCTGGCGATGCGGCCCTCAAGGCGCATGCAGCGCATGGCCCCGTCACGCATGCGGATGCGGAAAGGTTCGCTGACGCGAATGGTCTGATGGTCGGCACTGCCCAGATGATTGGCATGGTCCTGCAACGCCGTCATGAAATTGGGCAGGTCTTGCGGATTGATCAGCAGTTTAAGATCGTTGGCGGTGTGCGGCACGTCAGCATGACCCAGCCCCAGAACCACACCGGCATTGCCATGCCATGCGATGGTGCCGTCGGCGATACGCCATGAGAAGCCAACCTGACCCATATCGGCCATGGTTTTTTCGAAGAGAAGGGTCTGGTCCTTGAACATGGCGATACTTTTCCTGCTTTCCCCTCATTCTACGGAGCGAAGGTTAGGAAAAAGTTATCGAAAATTTTAATTAAATTTTTAGCAATTATGGACAGAAACGGCGGAAATCCGCCGTTTTATCCCTTTTCCGGACGTCTTAAATGATGCCCTGCATGAACCGGGCGAAAGAATCCCGGGTGCTCATGGCCTGATCGAACTGGGTGATATCCCCTTCATGCGCGACCACGTTGAACGTGCCGTCCTTGTAGAAAAACAGCATGGCGGCCCCTGCCCCTGTGCCATCGGGCGATACGCACGCCACGTCCGCGACGGCGAAGTTCTTGTGGGCGGTAAACTGGCCGGCGTCGAAAGACTGGTCGAACGTGCCGGCGCAGCGCTGGCGCGTCTTGGTCAGGTAGGCGTTGACCGCCTGCTCGAACCCGGCATCGCTGGTCATGATGGTTTGTTCGGCGGTACCGAAAACCGTGCCGGTATCCCAGCGGAATGCGCCGAACTGCGGGCCGGAAACCTTGCTGACCTTTTCAAAGCCCGACACCATCGGAATACCTGCGCGGCGCAGATACCCGGCAATATCGTTGCCGGACGGGCCGACATTGACCGCGGGCGTATAGGCGGCAGGCTGCATCATCGGCGGTGCCGGCTGCGCCATCACGACAGGTTGCTGCTGCGCCACTGGCTGGGCGGTCACGGCCATCGGCGCCGGTGCGGGCGCGGTACTGTAGGTGGTGGCGGTTACAACCATCGGGCCGTTGTTCTGCGGCGGGTTGGAAATCTGTCCTGCCTGCGTGACGGCGGGCTGCACCATCGGTGCGGGCGCTGCGGCCACCGGCGCCGCAGCGGCGGCAAGGCGTGAACGCGTGGCGGCCAGTTCGCGTGCGAGGCGGATATTCTCCGCCTCCGCCGCGTTGAAGCGCGACTGTGCCTGCTGCACGTCGGCGGCGACGGCGGCCTGTGCCTGAGCGACTTTGAAATTGGCGGCAGCCGCTGCGTTATCCATGGCGGCGCGGTCGGGCGCGCCGGCGATGCGCTTGCTGATTTCGCCGGACAGTACGGCGTTCTGCGCGCGCAGCGACGCAACCTCGCCCTGCAGGGCGCCAGTATCTGCATTTGCGCCCTTGCCGCTTTGCGCCAGTTCCGCCTGAAGGCGTTTGTTTTCGTAGACCAGCGCAGATACGTCGGATGCGGGTACGGACGTCTCGTTCGCCTGCGGCGCGGATTTTTGCGCACGCGCGGCAATCACATCTTCCTGTGTGACTTTCAGCTGTTTTTGCAGGCGGTCGCGTTCGGCGGTGGTGGATGCCAGCTTGTCCTGCAATTCTTTCAGGACGCCGGTGGGTTCGCCACCCGACGGAATGCCCGCGCCTTCGTTCTTGGATTTTTCGAATTCCAGGCGCTTGATCAGTTCGGCGCGTTCGGATTCCAGCTGGGCCACGCGCTCGTTCGCGCCTGCGTCGCCGGCGGATGCCGTACCGGTGCCGCCTTTCTGGTTCATGCGTTCACGTTGCAGCAGGTTGCGGTATTCATCGCGTTCGGCGGTGGCCGATGCCAGCATGGATTTGGTTTCAGCCAGCGCGCCTGCAATCTGGTCGTCGCCCGAATAGACAGTGGGCGTGGCGGCCACGGATGCGGATGCGCTTTTCGCCGCGGCAAGGCTGGCCGACAGTGCCTGATTATCGGCCTTCAGGCTGGCGAGCTGTTTTTCAAGGCTGGCAATCTGTTCAGGTGCGACCGCGGGTGCGGCGGCGGGCGCATTGGAATCCTTCGCGCCGGCAAGGCGGCTGGCCAGCATCTGGTTATCGGATTTGAGCGTGTTGAGTTGTTTCTCAAGACGCGCGATCTGTTCCTTGTCGGCCTTGACCGTGGCGTCGCCAATCTGGGACGCCAGTGCTGCGTTATCGCTTTTGACGCCGGCGGCCTGGGTCGTCGCACCCGCACCTTCGGCCTTCAGGCGCGTTTCAAGCTGGGCGTTGCGGGCGTTCAGTTCGCTGATCTGCTGCGCCATCGCCTGAACCTTGGCGGTATCGTCACTGCCCCCGCCCTGCGCAAGCATGGCCTCAAGTTTGATGCGGCGGGATTTTTCAGCCTCCAGCAGGGCCTGGTATTCGGCACGGTCGGCGGCGGCCTTCTGACCCAGTTCAGCGATCTTCATGTTGGTCGCGGAATCGTTGCTCGTCGTCATGACGCTGGCTTTTGCTGCAGCTTCGCTCTGGGTGCGTGCGGCGGCCAGCTGGGCCATCAGTTCGGCGTTGCGCTGTTCCAGTGCGGCCAGCTGGCTTGCGGCCTGCGACATCTGGTTGCTGGCGGCGGCGGCCTTGAGTTGGGCCATCTGCTGCGCCATCGCGGCGTTTTCCTTGGCCAGGCGAATGTTTTCAGCGTCGGCGGCGCTGGCCATGTTCTGCGCTTTCTGCAGCGTGGCCTCGGTCGCCTGACGGCGGGCTTTTTCAACAGCGGCCTGCGGGTCGGCGGCGGGGGTTGCTGCGGCGGCCTGCGCCTTGGCATTCGCTGCGGCCAGTTGCTGCTGCAGCTGCTGGACCTGCTGGTCGTTGCCGCGGGTCGATGACTGCAGTTCGACCATCGCGCGTTCAGCGGCCAGACGGCGGGCGCGTTCGATATCGGCCTGTTGCTGCATTTCCATCGCGCTGGGCGCGGATGCAAGCTGTTTCTGCAACTGAGCCATCTGCGCGTCGGACTGCGTGCGCGCGGCCTGAAGCTGGCCGATCTGTTCGTTCAGCGCGGCGATCTGGTCCTGATATTTTTTGACGTCGCCGGCATTCGCGCCGGGTTTGTTTTTGCCGGTTGCGGCCTGCGCCAGCTGTTGCTGCAGTTCGGAGAGTTTAGCATCGCCCTCGCGGTTCTGGGCCTGAAGCTGCGCGACCATTTTTTCAGCGGCTTCGCGGCGCGCGCGTTCCGATACCAGCGCGGCGGGGTCGGCACTGCCGGCAGCGCCCGCGCTTGCGGCCTTGGACAGGTTTTCGATGTGCTGGTCCATTTTCTTGTCAGCGGCGAATGCGCCGGCAGCGGACAGGACGAAAGCGGAAACACCAACGCCCAGCAGGGCCAGCATGCTTTTGCGCGAAACCATATGTAAGACCTCTCGTAAATGCGCCATCAGAAAAAGCGCCGCGACAAGGATACCTGCGCCGCCGCCTGTTTCAAAGGGGAACTTAGCGGATTTCCGCCATTTGCGGTGCCTTGCGGATCAGAAGCCGGTGCTTTTGACGATCAGGGCTTTTTCGCCCGTTTCCGGGTCTTCGTTCAGCTGGGCCGAGGGGCGGATGGACCGGTCGCGGTACTGGGCCAGAACCTTGGCCACCGCGTCCTCGAACTTGCCTTCCTCCTGCACGGATTCGGGCAGCGGGAACGTATCCTCGCTGTCCCAGACCACGCGGATGCCGGTGTTTTTGGACCACTGGTCGAGAATGTCGCGCAGGGACGTGCCCTGTAGCGCATTCCATTTGCCGTTGGTAGCGGCCTTGATCTGCGCCTTGGTCGGGGCCTTGCCCGTCGGTGCGGGCTTGTCAGACGCCTTGGGCGCGGGCGCCTTTTTCTTGGCCTTGGCGCCACCCTCGACGACCGGGTCCATCTGTTTCATGCCGCCGCTGCTTTCCTGGCGCATGGCTTTCAGGTCGCTGGCCGAACGGGGTTTCCAGTTATCGGTACGGGTGGTCCAGCTGCTGCGTTTTTCTTCCGGCACGGCGCGGGTGATGTCGGGCAGGCGCGCGGCCGGCATTTTCGATGCGGGCGCACGCGCGGTCGCGGACGACCCGGCGATCATGCTGACCGGTTTGTCCCTGCCGCTATACTGGCTGAGCAGGTTCTGGACCGCGTCGTTGAACGCGCCTTCGTATTTCACATCCTTGGGCAGGACCAGATCGCCCATCAGGTCGACCTGCACGTTCACGCCCGCCATCATGCCCCAGGATTCAAGAACACTGGCCAGGTTGTCCCCTTTACGCGCGGTCCACACGCCGTCACCGGGGCCGACAGCGGCCGCGTCCGCGGCATTCTGGTCGTCGGCCAGTTGCGGCGCGTCGATTTCAGGGTCGTTGTCGCCGGTGCGTTCGGTCACGCGCACGACCTGACCCTTGATCGACATTTTCAGACCCTTCGGCGCCAGCGCGGTCCGCAGGACATTGACCCAGTCATCGCCCGGCTGCCAGGAAATCGGCGTCATCGGATCGACGTCATCCAGCACGAAGCGGTAGCCGTTGGGAACGAGGTTGGGAATGGCCAGCGCCAGCGGCGTCTGGTTGCCCGAGGTTTCGACCTTCATCGCCTCGATTGGCTCGTCGCGGTTTATTTTCGCGCGCTTGTCGTTCGGTCCGCGCACAACCACCGGTACGGTGATGTTCGCGCCCATGCATTCCTGCATGCGGGCCAGCCCGTCGGTGAAACCGGTGGTGGCGAAGTAATAGGGTTTCTGATCGATCAGCAGGCGGAAGTTGCCAAGCCCGGTCAGGCGTTCGGCCAGTTCCTTGCCACCGCCCGCCTGGTCGAGGCTGACCGCGAGGGTGGAGGCGTCGGTGGCGACCGCATCCATGACGTAAGAGTCAGCGCCGGCATTGAGACCAAGCGTCGCAGGCTGTCCCGGCGTCATGGTCTGTTTGCGCGTATCGACGGTCATGCCGACAATACCGGCGGCGCGCGCATGAATGCCCACGATCATGCCGTTGTCGAATTCCGCCACCATCAGGCAGCCCTGCTCTTCCGGGTGATCCTTGGCGTCAAAGCTGGATGCCTGCGACGGGCCGACCAGCCATGCGGATGTCGGCTTTGCCACCGGTGTTTTCACGCCTTCCACGATGTTGGGGGCGGAGGATTTGGGAGCCGCAAACGCGGACGGCGCGCTCAGCAGCGCGGCCATGGAAAGCATAAGGGCGAATCGGGAAACAGATTGCATCGGGGCGGAGTCTACCGCCTGTGCAATAGCCCGCCAAGGGTTGCGCCCTGTCTTGTCCCATGTCTTTTCAACCACATAAGGTAAATTTGCAGTTTTCATAAATATTGTTTAATACCAAGGACATGGGCCATACCCTTCTCATCCGCGCCGACGCCTCCACTTGCTATGGACAGGGTCAC
>CALBME010000054.1 GCA_937896295.1 uncultured Micavibrio sp.
GCATCACCTCCCGGGCGTAGTTCTCATCGGGCACGCGGCCGGTCTTGGGGTCTTCCTTCTGGTTGCCCCGCATATTGAGGTAGGAGCCCATGGCATTGGACAGCGTCACGCCCTCCAGCAGCTCGCGATAGCTGGTGAAGGCCTTGGCCTCCAGCATGTCGAGGTAGGTGGCCACGGCCATGCCGCGCCACGTCACCGGGATGCCGGCCATGGAGACCACGAAGATCTCGCTCAGGGCCAGCACCACGCGCTGGCGCGCCCGGTCGTGCAGCGCCAGCGCGAACATGCCGACCGCCTTCTGCAGCGTCGCCTCCAGCCCCCAGGCCGAAACGGCCGCCAGCAGCGTCTCGGTATCCGAATGGCCGCGCCAGGCCGGATCGGCGATCTGGCGGGCCATCAGGTTTTTCACGCCGCATCCGGTTTTATAGGCGGTCATGTTCGCCTCTTCGGCGTTGGTCGAATAACCTGGCATCGGCGTCGTGCATCCTGCCGGGCCCGTGGCCTCCAGCGTGTCGAACGCGATCAGCGCGACCGGCTGGTCCGTTTCAAGCGGGACCATGGATGACGTGATATCGGCAGCCGCGATACCGGCGCCCTGCAGCTGGGATTCGATCCGGGCTTTTTGAGACGCAATCGCGCTGTCCGGTATTTTGCCGTGATCCTTGAACGCCACGACCACATACATCGGGCCTGCGCCGCCTTTTTTGTAGGCGTGCGCGGCATTGGCGATATCGGCGTCCGAAAGCTCGGCCAGTGGTTTTTTGGTCACATGGCGGCTTTCGACGATCTGCATCGGCTGGTCCATGACGGTCGAGGATTCTGCCATCCACATGCGGTCCGGCGCGCACGATGCCAGCACGCCGCCAAGGACCACGATGGAAAGAGCTGTGATGCGCAGGTTCTTCATGATCATTCCATGATGTAGCCGAAGGGGCGGTTCTGGGCGTAGGTGTTGACCGACTGGCCGTAGGAAATGGCCAGCGCCTCGGCCAGCGCGCGGTTCAGCGGCTCAACCCGCTTCTCGCTCGGAAGGGTGGATCGCACCGCGGCCTTTTCCGCGAACGGTTCGACCAGATAGGCGCTGATGATGACCAGCAATTCGGACTCGTTACGGTTGAAGCTTTCCGAACGGACCAGCGCACCAAGCACCGGCACGTCGCCGATGCCGGGCAGGCGGTTCATGCGCTCGATCGCCTTCGACTCAATCAGTCCGGCAATCATTAAGCTGCCGCCCGAGGCCATTTCGACCGTCGTCTCGGCGCGGCGCACCGTGAAGGACGGGACAGAAATACCCGGAAGCTGCAGCGTAAGCTCAGTCGAAACTTCCGAGACTTCCGTGCTGATCTGCAGGTTGATGCGGTTTTTATCCAGCACGATCGGCTTGAACGCCAGCGAGATACCGAACGGGCGGTATTCGTAGGTGATGTTGCCGTTATTGTCGCGCTGCGACGGAATGGGGAACTCCCCACCCGCCAGGAATCTCGCGTTTTCCCCCGAAATCGCGGTCAAATTCGGCTGGGCCAGCGTGTTGACCATGCCATCGCGCTCAAGCGCGTGGATCACCAGCTGGATCGGACCTGTTCCACCTGTTGAATAGATCAAAGATCCGTTGCCGAAGGACGGATCCACGGTAAGGCCATAGGAAGCGGCGGCACCTGCGCCGGTCGTATGGCCGAAATCAAAATTACCCGAAGACACACCGGCGACGTCCGTGCCGATGCCCAGTTCGTTCAGGACGTTGCGCGATACTTCCACCACCTTGACGTGGATCATCACCTGCTGGTTGCCCTGAACGCTTAAGTTATTGATGACGGTCTGCTGGCCTTGTACGAAGCGCGATGCCATGTCCCGCGCGCGGGATGCCACCTGGGCGGATGATACCGTACCTTCCAGCGTGATGCGGTCGCCGATGGCGCTGACCGTAATGTTCTCGGTGGGAAACATTTTCTTCATCGCGTCTTCCAGCGACGAGGTATCGCCTTTGACATGGACGGAAATCTGTTTGATCAGCCCGCCGGATGCATCGAACACCAGGACGTTGGTATCGCCTATGCGCGAACCGATCAGGTAGAGCTGGTTGTTCTTGACCGGCCCTACCTCGACGATCGAGGGATCCGAGACCAGAACGTCGGAAACATTGCCGCCGACCTGCACCACATCGCCCTTGCCCGCGGACAGGGTCAGTTTTTCGGTCGGCTGTTTTTTGGTTATGTTAACTGAGTCCTGTGCGTGAATGACCTGCACGGGTGTCAGAATCGCGGACACCGTAACCATCGCAAATGCGAAGTTTTTCAGGTACTTGAAGGACATATGTTAGGCCGGAGAGACTACTGGGCTGGTGAGTAGGGGCGAACAGCCACGTTTTCGACGCGGTTGCCACTATATACTCTCACAACTTGAGTCGGTGACCCAGCATAATTTTCACCGCGGACCAGTTCGCCCGCCAGGCGCGAAAGCCGCATGTCGGTTGTGGTTTCAAACGGTTTGCCCGTATCCGGGTGGGCGGGCGATGCATCGCCGATGGAGCGCATGACCAGGGACAGCGATCCCATTTTGCCTGCCAGCACCAGGTGCTCGGCCTGAACGGGGTCGACTTCCAGCGTCACTGTCTTGACCAGCTTGGCTTCCGACGATTTGTCGGTCGTCTGGTCCGTCGCCAGCACGCGCAGGTTTTCAAGCACGGTTTCGGTGGCCAGTTTCGAGACTTTGGGCGCGGCCGCGGCGCGCATCCGTTCGTCTTCCGGCAGTTTGACTTCATAGGTCATCAGCACGTCGACATGATCGCCCGGCGTCAGGAAGCCGGCGACCGAAGACTGCGCATTCACGTTGATGGCGACGGCGCGTTTACCCGGCGTAAGAGATGCGGCCACCATGTTGGCCGTGGTATCGGCAATCAGGGCGGATTTCATGATGGGTTCGCCCTTGGCAACCGGGCGTGCCACGCGGCCCTTGAGGGCGTCGCCGGCGGACTGGCCGCCCTCGCGCACGACGGCGCCGGAAAAAACGGTACCTTCCGGCCACGGCGCCCATTCAGTCGCGTTGACACCCAGTTCCTCGCCCATGTTCAGGTCCTTGGCGGCAACCAGTACGTCGACGGTTTTGACCTGTGCGCTGACCTCGTCTTTTTTGCCTTTGCCGCCCACCATCTGAATGGCCACGGCGGCCAGCAATGCGAAAAAGAAACCGCAGGCGACAATGACAATGGTTGATCGGTTCATCGGGATCACCGTGAGTTTAAAGTTTCAGGAAGGCGTAAGCGCTCGCAACCGCGATGGCAACGCCGTACGGTACCACGGTTTCTCCCCGGGAAAGCGCGGCGAACCAGCTTTTATCCCCGAATTTCACAGCCCACAGGGGCGGAAATTTCGCTAATCCGGGTAGGCGGCGCAGGGCCAGCGCCGCCAGCGCCACGACCCCGCCTGTAAAGGCCATCACCAAAAGGAAGGACGGCAGCACCGACAGCGGCAGCCACAGGGCAACCGCCCCCAGCAGCTTGGCGTCCCCGCCGCCGAACAGCCCCGCGGCAAACAGCCCGAAGCCAACACCCAGAACCACAAGCCCCGTCACCGCGTGTGCCACCAGCGCATGCGGCGCCAGCGTAAAGGCGGTCGGCAGAAACAGGACCGCGGCCATCAGTGCCACCGCGTTGCGGATGCGTAGGAAACGCACGTCTTCATACGCCGCGAAGAACGCCAGCATGACGACGCAGATGCGTGTTGTAAGGATCAGTGTGTCCAGCATGAACCGCTCAAGAAAAGAGCCCGCGCGGGGAAGATGTCGCGCGGGCCCGTCTGGTCAACGTCGATGCGATTACGACGGACGTTGTTGGACTTTGGTCGACATGTCGCCGAACAGCGTGGCAAGGTCGTCGCCGAACGCGAATACCACGACCGAAATAGCGACCGCGATGCCCGCGGCTATCAGTCCGTATTCAATGGCGGTGGCGCCGCGCTCGTCAGATTGGAAGGCCTGAATCTTTGCCAGTAACTTCAACATAGGTGTAACTCCTTTTTTGTTTATTGCCCACTCGTGTGATGCCAGTGAAGCACCCTCATTATGTCAATGCTAAGCGATGTTGATTACCGCGGCTTTAAGAATGCGCGGCATTTGAGACGTCCGAAATTGTATCAAATTTGATCAATGCGACAACGTCAAAACCCAATGTTTTACGGCCTGATTCCTATATATGGACTTTAAGCATTTCTTCAAGACAGCCAGCTCATACTGATAGAAAGCGCCCTTTAAAAAACGAAAAAGAACGGCGCGGTAATGTGGGCATGCATGAAAAATTTCTGGAAACGTAACGACGGTACGGCGGCGATTGAATTTGCGCTGATCATGCCTGCGCTCGTGATCATCATCATGGGGTCGATCGAACTCAGCCTGTTCTTTTTCGTGCAGACCGCGCTGGAGGGGGCAACGTTTTCAGTCTCCCGCCTTGGCAAAACCGGCTTCGTCGAATCCGGTTACACCCGCGAAGAAACCATTCGCAAACATCTCGATGACTGGCTGGGTTTTTATCTGGATACCCAGCTGCTTACCATCGATGCGCAGACCTATAACGACTTTTCATCCGTCGGCACGCCCGAACCTTTTATCGACGCAAACCATAACGGAACGCGCGACAGCGGCGAAAACTACACCGACGTCAACGGCAACGGCCAGTATGACATGGACCAGGGCGTGGCCAGCAACGGCAACGCCGGCGATGTCGTCGTATACACCATTTCATATCCATGGAGCCTTCTGACACCGTTTCTTGCAGATTCTCTGGGTGAAAACGGCGTGGTTGAAGTGCAGAGCAGATTTGTCGTGAAGAACGAGCCGTTCAATGACGACTAGGCGCAAAAACATTTTCACGGATCAAAGCGGCATTGCGGCAACGGAATTCGCCTTGCTTCTGCCTGTGCTGTTGGCGCTGATGCTGGGTGTGTACGAAATTTCGCGCTACATCCTGCTGCATCAGAAACTTGAACGCGTGGCGTATACGGTCGCCGACGTAACGGGGCAACAGACGGCCGTCACCATCGCGGGTCTGAACGATATCATGGCCGCCGCGATCAAGATCATGGATCCGTATGAATTTCCTGACAACGGTGTAATCATTCTTACCTCTGTCTATCAGGACCCCGATGACGGCCCTGTCGTGCGCTGGCAGTATAAAGGGGGTGGCACCCTCGACCGCGTCAGCCGCATCGGTGAACCCGGCGATACCCCGCAGCTGCCCACGGGGCTCGCGCTGAATGATTCCGACAACGTGATTTTCTCGGAAGTTTTTTACAACTACATACCTGACTTCGACGAAGATTATTTCGCAACCCGTGAAAATTATAAATATGCGGTGTTCAAGCCGCGGCTTGGCGCGCTGACGACGCCGCCCAATTAAAAGGATGACGACATGTTTGTAACAGGCTGGAAAAAAAGGTCGGGACAAAAAGGGTCTGTGGTCGCCGCCGCCGTCTTCGGTATTATCGCCATGACAGGGTCCGCGGGCCTGGCCGTCGATATCGGCCGCGCCGAGCTGGCGCAGTCGCGCCTGTCCAGTGCCCTGGACGCGGCCGGTCTTGCGGCAGGATCAACCCTGCAGACCACCAATCTTGAGGACGAGGTTACAAAATACCTCAACGTCAATTTCAACAATTATCTGGATACGACCATCACCGATGTTGATGTCAGTGTCGATTCTACCGATTCCGTCATCACACTCGAGGCAACCGGGTACATCGACACGACCTTCATGCGTTATTTCGGTTATGAAACGATCCCGGTGCGCGCAGTGTCTGAAATCACGCGTGCGACATCGGGTCTTGAGCTGGTCATGGTGCTCGACAATACGGGGTCCATGGCGGGGTCCAGCCTGACATCACTGAAAGACGCGGCGTCGGAACTGGTGGACATTTTGTTCGGAAGCGCCACGCAGGACGATGAACAGAAACTCTGGATCGGGCTGGTGCCGTTCTCGCAGGCGGTCAATGTCGGCAAGGAACACACGGACTGGTTGTCCGCCAACTCTATTTCCTCCAAGAACTGGGGCACGACCAGCTGGAACGGGTGTGTCGATGCGCGCCTGAACGGTGAAGACATAACCGATACGCCGCCGGCATCCAAAAAATTCGAGGCCTATTACTGGATCGATGATTCCAACAATGACTGGATCACGACGACGACCAAGAACGGCAAGACCACGACAACCTATACGATCACCTCGACCAAAGGCCCCAACAAATACTGTCCGCAGGAAGTCCATCGCCTGAGTGATGACCAAACGGCCATTCAGGCCAGCATCAATTCCATGGTGGCTGTCGGCAACACGCATGTATCGGAAGGTGCGGTGTGGGGCTGGCGCATGCTCAGCCCGCGCTGGCGCGGCGTCTGGGGCGGGGATATGGACGGTAACGACCTGCCGCTGGACTACAACACGCCCAAGATGAACAAGGCCGCCATCATCATGACCGACGGGGAAAACACCATCGATAATTCCAATCGTGGGGCTTACTGGTATCTGAAGGATGGCCGCACGGGGTCGACCAATTCCACCACCGCTGTGACCCGCCTGAACCAGAAACTGACATCCGTCTGCACACAGATGAAGAACAACAACATCATCGTTTACACCATCGGATTCCGGAATCCGGGGTCGAATATCGAATCATTGTTGAAATCCTGTGCATCGCAGGCGGACTACTATTTCGACTCCCCCACCAGCGAGGAACTGCACAAAGCCTTTAGAATGATTGGAGATTCCCTGTCTTCCCTTCGCGTCAGCCGGTAAAAGACATGCACGCAAAAGGGGAATTTTAATTAGATAAAATGCAATCTATTAGTCGTTTTTTAGGGTTTCTTTTGCATAATCCAACTTAAGACCGGCGTTTAAGCCGGCACCGACAGGGGGAATGCAAAGTGACCGATAAAAAAGCTCGTATATTGATTGCGGACGACAATGCGTTTGTCCGTTTCCTGATGAAACGCTGGCTGGGGGATGTGGCTGATGTGGTGGAAATCGCCAATGGCCGCGATGTCATGGCTGCCTGCAAGGCCCAGCGTCCTGATATCATCTTTCTGGATATTCACCTGCCGGGCATGTCCGGCAAGGATGTCCTGAAAGACATTCGCCGCGAAGACCCGGAATCGTACGTCATCATGCTTTCTGCGGATTCGAACAAGGACAACGTGATCGAGTCGATCAAGCTTGGGGCCAAGGCGTTCATTACCAAACCGTTTATGCGTGATACGCTGAACAAATATTACAACATGTGCCCGACTGTGACGCCGCTGCGGACCACGCCGCTGGTCGATCAGGAGGAGGGGCAGGGCACCGCCACCGCCAAGACCAGTGCGTAAGGGCACAAAATAATCCGTTTCGATTGAACTTCTTCGTATATCCCGCGTTATAGTGGGGGCGATGGATATACAATACTTCACAACGCCCCGCGCAACGTGGGACGCCATGCTGGCGGATTGCCGCACAGCCACCCGCTCGATCGAGATGGAACAGTACATCGTTGCCAATGACGCTGTGGGCAACGCCTTTCTTGATGTGTTCATCGAAAAACAGAAATCAGGCGTGCCCGTTCGTCTGCTGCTTGACCGTATCGGCAGCCGCGGCGTTTATGACTCCCCGAAAATAAATGAGCTTGTGGCGGCTGGCGGACAGGTGCGCTTTTACAACCCTCCGCAGCTTTCCCGTATATTCAAACCGGTCTACTGGTTTCCCCGCAACCATACCAAAACCCTTTTGATTGATTCTGAAATCGCATGGATAGGCGGTGTGTGTCTGGAGGAGGCGATGGCCGACTGGCGCGACTCACAGATCCGCTTTAAGGGCGACGCCGTTCTGCCGATTGAAGAAAAGTTTTCTCTTGAACGCATCAGGTGGCGCACGCGCGCTCGCAACTTTATCCGCCGCGACCGGGATCTGCAGCTTCCGCTTGAATATATCGTTCACCGTCCGCGTCTGGGGCTAAACCCCATCTACCGCCGCATGGTTCGCGCCATCCGTGGTGCCAGGTCATCAGTCTGTCTGGTCACGCCGTATTTTCTGCCCCCCTACGGCCTGCGCCGTGCCATGCGCATGGCGGCAAAGCGCGGGGTGAAGGTCCATGTCATGATGTCGGCGGCAACGGACGCGGTCATTGCCGATTGCGTATCGCATTCTTACTTTCCGTGGATGTATCGCAAGGGCATCAGGATCTCGCTCTACACCAAATCCATGCTGCACGCGAAATACGTGATTGTGGACGACGACTGGGCGACGATCGGGTCGTCAAATCTCGACTATCTTTCTCTAAAGCATAACCGTGAGGCGAATGTCATTGTGCGCGACAAGGCCGTCATCGCTGTTCTGCAAGGGCATTTCAATGACGATCTTGCCCATTGCATCGACGCCGGGCACGACTACTGGCATAATCTGCCCCTGATGCACCGGATTCTTGGGTATCTGGGCCGCGCGATAAAAAAGATCCTTTAGATCATGCAGAAAATTCTTTTCTCCAACATCGGCTACGCCAAGGGAATTGATGGCACATTGTGGCAGCACGTCAGCCGCCTTGGCCGACATATCTATACCGCGCAGTCGACACAGACGCTGATTTTGAAACAGCTGAAGGAAATCATCCGCACCGAAGACCCTGATCTGTGCTGTTTTGTCGAAATCGAAAAAGGATCCCTGCATTCCGCCTATGTGAACCAGCTGAACCACCTGGTTGATGATGATTACGTCTTTTTTGATATCGCCAATAAATATGGCGAAGACAACTGGCGCCGCCACATGCCGCTCAGCCGCGGACGCTCCAGTGCCTTTCTGGCCAAGCGCGAGCTGGTGTTCGATCGCCTTTATTTCAGGCATGGCACAAAACGCCTGATGTACCGTATTGTTCTTCCTGGCAACGTGCATGTGTTTTTCGCGCATTTCTCGCTGGATGCGCGCGTGCGTGTCCGGCAATTCGAGGAGGTGCGCGGCATGATCGATCAGGCCGGAGGCGACGCCATTCTGCTGGCGGATTTCAACATCATGCACGGGTTCAGCGAACTGACGCCGCTGCTAAAAGGCAGCAATCTGCGCGTCATATCCAAGGAAACGGATCATACCTTTACGTTCCACAGCCGCAAGCTGGCGCTGGATCTCTGTATTTGCTCCGAACCACTGATAAACCGTATCGCCGTGCGGGTCGTGCCCCAGCCGTTTTCAGACCATCAGGCGCTTCTGGTGACGCTGGACGACCCTTCGTAAACGAAATGTTAACATGAAAACGCTACCATCATGGGATGCGGAGAAGTCTGTGCACGCCCTTACTGCTGGCGGTGCTGCTGGTTGCAGGATGCGCCAATGTTGCTCCCGTCCCCGGCGGCGGGCAGACGATCAATTCTGCGTACTTTCAGTCCGATGACGATTTCAAATCCCGCGTGATGCAATTGCAGCCGGGCATGGGCGAATCGGAAGTGCTGCAGATTCTGGGGCGCAGCCGTGCCGACCTGACCGCGCTTTCGCGTGACGAGGTGGTGCGTGCCCTGTACGGCTCCAACTCCATGCAGACCTTTGCCACCCCGCAGGAACGGGAGATGGCCCGCGCCTATCTGCAGTCGCTTTACGGCTATCATCTTGAGTATAAAAATCTCAAGAAAGACCATGGGTTTGCATCACCCATCCGCCTGCGCACCAGTACGTCGGGCTACTACTACAAGCTCGACATGGTCTTCCAGAATGGCCGTCTGCTGGAAAGGCCGGTTCTGGCCGGCGGCATGGTCAATGACACGGAAAGCCGCACGTTCTTTGACTATCTCAATCCCGGCAATGTTCTTTCGCGCATGTGATTTGAGATTTTTTCCCGTTAATGTATATTGACGGGATATGGCTTCTTTTTTAAAGAAATCGATTGCGGCGATGCCGCTGCAGCTGCGTCTGGCGCTGGCGCCGAAATTTTCCGACGTTCCGCAGACTATTGCGGATCGTTCCTTTCGCAACTGGATCTCGGCACATATTCACCCGGCCGTACGTTTTTTTGCCGATAAATCCGAACTCGAGGAATTCGCCTGCGCACGCTTTCGTAAAACGCCGCTCGCCTGGTACGGTTTTGGCGGCGACGGGGCGGCCCTGCGCAGATGGGCCGGCCTCAACACATGCTCGGACTCGCGGTTCTATAACTTTGCCTCGTCCCCGGTTGACTGCGAAGATGCACGCGCGCGTGTCTTCACGGGGGATTATGCGGACATGCTGGCGCAGAACATGCGCCTGTTTAACACATCCGTTCCCAAGCTCCTGCATATCGGTACGGGCGATTATGCGGCAACCTCGGCCATTCTGAACACGATAGGCGATACGATCGACACCCGGGGCATCGTCATGATTGAGAAGTTTGCCGACCTGCAGAACGATTTCCGGGCCTTGCAGGACTATGGCCGGCCTTATCTGGTCCTGGGCGCCACCAGCTTCTTCAGCCATCTGGCCATCCGGTTCGCCCCGCGCTGACTAGCGCGGCAGCCGATTACCCGCTAGAAT
>CALBME010000055.1 GCA_937896295.1 uncultured Micavibrio sp.
CGAGTTGCCTACGCGATACCGCGGCTGGGAAAAAGCGGCGAGGTCTTTGTGGCACTTAAAAACCTCTTCAATGCCAATTACCAATACAACCCTGGCTATGTCATGCCTGGTCGTAACGGGATCATTGGTCTGGTGGCCAGTTTCTAATCCAGGAGCAGACATGAAGCCGATTCGACAACTGCTGCTGGCTGGGCTGGCTGGTTTCATGACCATAGGGGTCATGGCACAACCCCAACACCCCATGAAAACCGACTCTGAGCGAAATGGCTCTGCCGTCGATGAGAAGGCTCATACACCGGTCGTCAAAGTCGGTTTCCGTTTCGGCATGACGCTGTTCATCGCGTCCGAAGTCATGTTCTTCGTCGCCTTCTTCTGGGCATTCTTCGCAGCCGCGCTTTACCCGCCTGCCGGCATGACATGGCCGCCGGAAGGGATCGAGACGATCAACCCGTTCAACCTGCCGTTCCTGATGACCCTGATCCTGCTGCTTTCGGGCTGCACGGTGACGTGGGCACACCATGAAATCCTGACCGGTAACCGCGACCAGGCCGTCAAGGCGCTGGGCCTTACCGTTCTGCTGGGTGTTGTCTTCCTTGGGTTCCAGGCATTCGAATACATTCATGCGCCCTTCAAGTTCAAGGACGGCATTTTCCCGTCGGCCTTCTTCATGGCAACCGGTTTCCACGGTTTCCACGTTCTGGTCGGGACAATCTTCCTGGCCGTATGCTGGTTCCGCACCCGCAAGGGCCACTTCACGCCTGAATCGCATTTCGGTTTTGAAGCCGCTGCCTGGTACTGGCACTTCGTGGACGTCGTGTGGCTGTTCCTGTTCGTCGCCATTTACTGCTGGGGCGGCGGCGATTCCGCACAGCATGCGGTTGAAGGCCTGATCAACTAAAGTTTCAAAAGCGGTGGCCTTAAAAGCCACCGCAAATTTTTTCAAACCCATGTACATCACACCGACACCGATTGAAGCGGCTCTGAAATGCAGCTGTCCGCGCTGTGGCCAGGGCAAGCTGTTTGCCGGGCGCATGACGCTGTCCTGCGTCGAGCATTGCGCCGTGTGCGGCCTTGCGCTGGCCAAAAACGATTCGGGCGACGGGCCGGCCGTCTTCATGATCTTCATTCTCGGGTTTCTGCTGGTGCCGCTGGCGCTGCTGTTCGATGCGTATGTCGCGCCGCCGCTGTGGGTACATGCGGTTCTGTGGACGGTGGTGGCGCTGGGTATCTGTTTCCTGGCCCTGCAGCCGATCAAAGCCTATGTGGTGGCGCTGCAGTTCAGGCATCGTCCGCATATGTGGGAGAACTGAAAATGACGCGCACGCGGTTTGCCGTCAGTACGCTTGTGATGCTGGCTATGCTGGGCGTCCTTCTGCGCCTTGGTTTCTGGCAGATGGAACGGCTGGAATGGAAAACGGCGCTTCTGGCGGAGCTTGCCGCGAAGGCGGCGCAGGATCCGTGGGCGCATGCGTTTTCGTCCGAGACATTTTCAGATACAAAAAATGAATTCACGCGCGGTTTCGTCACCGGGCGGTATAGCGGCAGTCCGTCCTTTGCTATCGGTCCGCGCAGCCAGAACGGCGTCCTGGGATACTGGCTGGTATCGCCCCTTCAGATGAAGGCGGGCGGCACCGTTCTCATCAACCGGGGGTTTGTACCGGACACGCTGAAAGACAAGGCGTTAACATCCCCCGTGCCCAAGGGGACCGTGCAGGTTGCGGGCGTGGTGCGCCTGCCGGACGACAAAGGGGCCAACAACGCGCATATCCAGGTGTGGCGTCATATCGATACGGAAGGGATGGCACCGGGGGCGCTGCCGCTGGTCCTGTACGCATCGGGTTCGAAACCTTCGGACCTGTCCATGCTGGAGGCGGTGCCGGCGGTGCAGAGCATACGCAACGATCATCGCCAGTACGCGATGTTCTGGTTTGCAATGGCCGCGGTGCTGGTCGTTATGTGGGGGTTATTCAGTTTTCAAGGAAGGCGTTGAGTTTCATCGCCATGCCCATCGATCCCTTGATCTTGAGCTTGCCCGTCAGGTAAGCGACGTTCGGATCCTTGGTGCCCGCCAGCAGACCGCTCAGCAGGTCCTTGGACAGTGTCAGGATCAACTGTGCCTGTGCGTCCCCGCCTTGCGTGACGACGCCAGGTTTCTGGGTGGTGTCGACGAAAATGCTGCCGTCCGCGCCAAGGTCGAATTTGACGCTGCCGCGGAAGTCATGCGGTGTTTTCATCTTGGTCTGAAACTGTGCGATAATGGGATCAAGGCTCATGCTGCTCATTCTAAAGGCCAATGGTAAACAAGGTATTGATGGAACAGTCTCTTTTCGCACCCGCCAAAATCAATCTCTCTCTTCAGGTCACTGGCCGGCGGGATGACGGGTATCATAATCTCAACACGTTGATCGGCTTCACAAATGTGGGCGACCGCATCACCATCAATGATGCGCCTGCCTATGCCCTTCACGTGGACGGGCCATTCAAGGCCCACGCGCCTGCCGATGAAAGCAACCTGATCACGCGGGCCGTGCGTCTGATGGAAGACTCGGCCCAGCGCAAAGCCGACATAGTGGTGCGCCTGACGAAATCAATCCCTGCCGGGGCTGGGCTGGGCGGTGGATCGGCGGATGCGGCGGCCGTGATGAGCGCGCTGAACGAACGATGGGACCATGTGTTCAATATCACCCAGCTGCAGAATCTGGGTGTCAAAATCGGTGCTGAACTGCCTGTGTGCCTGCGCGGTCCGGGTGTTTTCCGAGTGCACGGCATTGGCGAGGGCGTGATGCGTGAAAGCATTCCGCGCCTGACCGGCATCATCATATGGCCGGGGGTGACACTGGCCACGGGGGACGTGTTCAAGGCGTATGCGGGCGAAAAGCACGAGCAGAACGACCTGATGGAGGCGGCCATACGGCTGGCCCCGCCGATCGGGCAGGCGCTTGATATCCTCAAATCCCTGCAGTGCGAGTCGATCGGGATGAGCGGGTCGGGGTCGTCCGTTTTCGGAATCTGCGAGGGCGGATGGGAAAAGGCCGCGAAACTCGCGGCCCTTCACCCCACATGGTGGGTCAAAAGTTTTATTATCAATTCTTAAGCGGCGGGCGTTTTCGTGCTCTGGCGCAGCATGCGCAGGAGCAGGGTTTCACTGGTCTTGCCGTCCGCCTTCAGGTCTTCCTGTTTCTGGTAGGTGCGGATGGCGTCGATCGTCTTGGTCGACAGCGCGCCGTCTTCCGGTCCGTCATAGAGATTGCGGCGGGACAGCTGTTCCTGCATCTGCGCGGTGATCAGCTGATCCATGTTCGGGATCATTTCGGCCAGATCGGGCAGGGCCTTGGCCAGCTGTTCGGTCGCGTTGCTCTTGTCGTCGGCGGCGCCCGGGTCGCTGCGGTCCGGTTTTACCACCAGTTTGGACAGCGAAGTGCCATCCGGCAGGAAGCCAGCCTTGTCGGCGCTTAGGCCCAGGCGGGTGCTGAGCTGTTCCAGCGCATTTTTGGCTTCGGTTGAACCGCCTTCGGCGCCGACGCGGTACCACATCATGGCCTGATTGGGTTTCGGTTCGGCCAGAAGGCCGTTTTCCAGGATCAGGCCGAGGTTGTAGGCGGCTTCGGTAATGCCGGCGAGGGCGGCTTTCTGAAAGAAGCCTGCGGCCAGTTGCGGATTGTACTTGGTGCCGATGCCTTCGATGTATGCGATGCCGAGATTGTATTGGGCTTCCGGGTGACCTTCGAGGGCAGCGATGCGGTACCAGTCCAGCGCACGGGCAATGTTTTTATCCACGCCCAGGCCCTGATGGTGCAGAACGCCGAGGTTGTAGGCCGCGTTGGCGACGCCGGCATTCGCGGCCTGTTCGAACCAGTAAGACGCGCGTTTGTAATCGGTTTTGACCCCGGTACCGGCGGTGTAAAGCGCGGCAAGGTCGTGCTGGGCCTCCGGATTGCCGGCATAGGCCTTGTCTTCCAGCGCCTTCATGGTGCCGGTCAGGTTGGCGTCACGGGCGGGAGCTGCGACGGGCGGATTTGCGCCGGTCACGTCCGGTTTGGTCTGCGGCAGCGGGTCGCCGTCTTCGGTGGTCTTGGGCGTTTCGACCGCAGCTTCGGGTGTATCGAGAGTTTTCAGTTTCAGCTGAAGCGGCTGCAGCGTGCCGTTCTGCAGGTCGATTTTGGCGATCGAGCCATCGGCCATGAAGGCGACAGCGCTTTGCTGGCTGTTGGTGGCGGACGATATGATCCAGCCCAGTCCCAGCGCCAGAACGATGGCGGCGGTGGCGACGGAAGACGAGAGTTTGAGAGAACGGTTCCACCAAGGCGCCGGCTCTTCGGTGACGTCCATGCTGACGACGCCCTGCGTGCCGATGAAGCTGTTGTTGGCGCGGACCGGGGCGGGCAGGGCCGGGCCGGCCGCGTCCATCGTGGGCAGGCCGGATTTGGCGGCCAGCGACTGATCGGTCAAAAGAACCATGGCGCGGGACTGCAGGGCGGTCTGCGCCTCGCTTGCAATCATTTCAAGACGTTCCATGCGGCGCTGGATACGGGCGCGCTTCTGGTCGTCGGTTTCAAGCTTGCGGTTGATTTTCAGGTTCTGGGCCTGGGCGTCGCGGAGTTTTTCCTCAAGGCGCTCCTGGCGGTTCTTGGACTGTTCGGATTCCTGTTTCTGTTCGTCCATGGCGCGCTTGGCATCGGCCAGGGCCTTTTTGTTTTCCTGCAGTTCGCGCTCCAGGCGGGCCTGGCTTGCGCGGGTTTCTTCAACCAGTTTTTTAAGAACGTCGCGTTCGGCTTCCGACTTGATGAGCTTGATGCCAAGCGTATCGAGGGCGGCCTTGATCTGGTCGCTGGCGCCGCCGGCGTTCACGTTGCTGACAGGGAAGGGGCGGGTGTTGGCAGTGGGGGTGGACGCGGTGCTGCGCGCGGTATCCGTCTTGGCGGAAGCTGTGGTGTTCGACGCAGCAGAATTGTTGGGGCGCATACCAGTTCCCTCTTTCATGGTCATGTTCAACACGTATATGTATGTATCGGGTGTGAAACGGTTTTTGCATATTTTGTAAAATACTGCCAGAAAAAAGCATGGTTAATATCCACAGGGCGCCCGGGGGTCCCGGAAATCCTGGGGTTCGGGTTTGGAGGTCTGTTTTTTTGATCTTGCGTGCCGGTCACAAGGCCGGTATTGTCTGCCCGCTTTAGGGTAATTCGTTCCGAGTTACCCCGACGTGTTGGGGCGTAGCCAAGCGGTAAGGCAGCGGTTTTTGGTACCGCCATTCCTAGGTTCGATCCCTAGCGCCCCAGCCATTCTCTAAGTTCCTGGTTATTCCTTAAAATTTCGTTCCGGCGCTGACTTCGCCCATAGAAAGCCCGATTTGGCCTGTACGGTCGGGGCTGGATTTACCCAAAGTCAAGCGGAGCGCTTTAGCATTGAAGAGATGGTGTTGCCCCTGACCGATCTTCTTATAAGCCGATACTGAGTTTTCCATGCGCTCCCCCTTCGTCATGACGCACCCCCACGCCAAACGCGAAGCCGTGTTTGCGACGCTGTGCCTTGTCGTTACGTCTGCCCTGTACTGGAGGCTTTTCGACGACACCCTTCATAAAGTCTACGACAGCTATTTCTTTCCCAATCTTGTCCCGTTTTACGGCGGGTTGCTGTTCATTGTCGCCATTGCGCTGCTGTTCTACGCGTCGCTTCTTTATAATCTGTGCCTGATCGGCAATTACCTGCGCCAGATGCGCGAACGTGTGCCGGATTCAGAGGAGGTTGAGCGTATTTTCGACAAGCCGGCGCCGGCGCTTACCGTGCTTGTGCCGTCCTATAAAGAGGAGCGGCTTGTCATCTGGCAGACGCTGATGTCGGCGGCCCTGTCCGAATACCCGGCCAAGCAGGTCGTGCTGCTGATCGACAACCCGCGCGTGACCAAAAACGCGGCCGATTTAAAACAGCTGGAAGATACCCGCGCCCTGCCCCTGGAGATGAATGCCCAGTTCGCCGCGCAGGCGGCCGTGTACCGGCAGGCCAAGACCGCCTATGAGGCGCGTGTCGCTGGTGGCGCACTCGACATTCCCGCCGAATGCGCCCGGCTTGCAGCGCTATACGACCAAGTCGCTGCATGGTTCGAGGGGCAGGCCCATGAATGCGCCGGCGGCGCACCCGTCGATACTTTGCCCTTCGACTTACGTTTCTTCGTCAACACGATTCTGCTGATGCCGGCGTCCGTGCATCGTGCGCGGGCCGCGCAATGCCGTTTGGCAGGCGACGTGACGCGTTCGTGGCTGGATCATCGCTACGCCATTCTGGTCAGCGTCTTTGCCGTTGAGTTCAGCAGTTTCGAGCGCAAGAAGTACGCAAACCTTTCGCATGACGCGAACAAGGCCATGAACCTGAACAGCTATATCCGGTTAATCGGCCATTCATGGAAAGAAGTCGAAAAAGACGGCCAGATTGTCCTGCGCAAGTGCCAGCCGCATGAAGCCAGCTTCACCATCCCGGCGGCCGATTACATCAACACCATCGACGCTGACAGCCTGATGACGCACGATTACATGTCGCGTCTTGTCTATTTCCTGGAACAGCCGGAGCACGCGCGGGTCGCGGTGGCACAGGCGCCGTGTTCGTCCATTCCCGGCAGCCCCGTGCCGATCGAGCGTATCGGTAGCGCCGTCATCGACGTGCAGTATCATACCCATCAGGGATATACGTACTGGTATGCCAGTTTCTGGGTCGGTGCCAATGCCATGCTGCGCATGACGGCGCTTAATGCCATTCGCGAGCGCGTGCGCGTCGACGGCAAGACGGTCATGATTTATATTCAGGATCGCACCCTGATTGAGGATACAGAATCGACCATCGACCTCGTTAAAAAGGGCTGGACGCTTTATAACTACCCCGCGCGCATGACGTACAGCGCCATGCCCGCCGATTTCGGATCGCTTCTGATTCAGCGCCGGCGCTGGGCCAATGGCGGCCTTATCATTCTGCCCAAACTTATCAATTACGCGTTCCGTGCGCCCAAGAACCTGCGCCTGTTCAAGGAATTGTTCATGCGATTCAACTATCTGGCGATGACGACGCTAAGCATCGCGGTCATGTATCTGTTCGCGTTTTACAGTTTCAGCCCGCGCCTTAGTACGCATCTGCTGATACTGGCGAATATTCCGCTGACGCTGCTTTATGCGCGGGATCTGAAGGTGTGCGGCTATCGCTATAGCGATGTTTGGCGCGTCATGGCGCTTAACCTTATGCTGTTGCCCATCATTACGGCGGGCGTTCTGAAGCAGATGCAGCAGATTTTCACGGGCCGCAAGGTGCCGTTCAGCCGTACCCCCAAGGTCAAGGACCGCACCGGTGCGCCGGCGATCTATTATATCGTCGAGCTGGCGATGATTGGTTATTGCCTGTACATGGCCGTCGACCGGGCGCAGGCGGAGGAATGGGGCCAGATGGCGTTTGCGTGCATCAACCTGTTCCTGCTGGTCTATGCCCTGATATGGTTTATCGGCGTGCGACCGCTGACACAGGATCTGTGGCTGTCCCTGCGGCGGCAGTTCGGTAAATGAAGTACGGAATATTAAAAAAGCGCGCCAGAAAGGCGCGCTTTTTTTAAGCGGTTCCTTTCAGCCGTATACATGGATCAGCGTGCGGCGATGTTTCCTGCCAAGGTTTTTTTGATGATCGGCAGAATATTGGCAACCATGATATCCACCCCTTCCAGCGTGGGGTGAACGCCGTCGGCCTGATTGAGCCGGGGGTTCATGGCCACACCTTCCAGAAAAAAGGGATGAAGGGGGACGCCGTATTCCCGCGCCAGATCGGGATAGAGATCATCGAAAGCCTTTTGATAATCCGGTCCCATGTTCGCGGGGCTGCGCATACCCACCAGCAGGGCCGGAATGTTCTGATCGCGCAGTTTCTTTAAAATCGCGCCGAGATTGGCCCGTGTGACTTTCGGGTCCAGCCCGCGCAGCATGTCATTCGCGCCGAGTGCGACCATGACGAGGGCGGGTTTGGGGTCCCCCGACACGGCCCAGTCGAGACGGGCGAGCCCGCCCGCCGAGGTATCGCCGGAAACGCCGGCATTGTCCACGCGCACATCCTGTCCGGACGCCTTGAGCGCGGTTTCAAGGCGCGAGGCAAAGCTCTGCCCGCCTTCAAGGCCGTATCCGGCTGTCAGGCTGTCGCCCAGTGCGACAATACGCGCAGGTTCGGCGGCCATGGCCATGACAGGCATGACCCAGGCCAGGCATAAAAAGATGAAATACCGCATTGTCTTTCCCGTTATAAGATTATCTTTTTGAGCAGCTTATCATATAGGGCGCGAGGGGTAACTTGGTCATGGTGCTGGCATTAAAAGACATTCATCTGAGCCTGCCGGGGTCTGGCGGAACCGTGCCGATTCTTCACGGCGTTTCCATGTCGCTGCCTGCCGCCAAATCGGTCGCGGTTGTCGGGCCGTCGGGGTCCGGGAAAACATCGCTTTTGCTGATTTGTGCCGGTCTTCTGCGCCCGACGAGCGGGCAGATTGTTTTTGAAGACAGGGACATCAGCACCGCCGATGAGGGCACCCTTTCAGCCCTGCGTCGCGACCGGATGGGTATCGTATTTCAGAATTTCCATCTTATCCCGACCATGACTGCCGTTGAAAATGTCGCCATTCCCATGGAACTGGCGGGAATCGAGGATGCCCGCGACCGCGCCATGCAGACATTGAACAGCGTAGGACTGGGACACCGGCTTTCGCATTATCCATCGCAATTGTCCGGCGGTGAGCAGCAGCGCGTGGCCATCGCCCGGGCGCTGGTCATGAAGCCGCGGCTGATCCTGGCGGATGAACCGACCGGCAACCTGGATCAGGATACCGGCCGTTCCATCATGGATCTTCTGTTCGAGCGTGTGCAGGCGCAGGGCGCGACACTGGTCCTCGTCACGCATGACCCCGCGCTGGCATCTGCCTGCGATATGCAGATCCATATAAAGGACGGCCGGGTGGCGCGCGCATGAGCGCCGGGCTGGGTTTCCTTTCTGTGCGATATGCCCTGCGCGACCTGCGCGGGGCGCTTGGATCGTTTAGGGTGATGCTGATGTGCCTGGTGCTGGGGGTGGGCGCCATCGCATCGGTCCAGTTCATCAGCCGGTCGATGCTGGATTCCATCACGCGCGACGGGCGCACCATTCTGGGTGGCGATGTCATTGTTCGTAACCTAAACGTGCCGGCCACGCCGGCGCTGCGTGACTGGTTCGCAGGACGTCAGGGTTTTCTGAGCGAAAGCGTCGAAACCCGTGTCATGCTTTCGAATGCGCAGACCCAGGACAACACGCTGGTCGAACTCAAGGCCGTTGATGGAGCCTATCCCTTATATGGGCAGTTCGTTACGGATGCCGGCAACGATCTGCCGTCTCTCCTTGCGGATCAGGGCATTGTTCTGGACCCGGCCCTGCGGGACAGGCTGGGGGTAAAGACAGGTGATGTCGTCCGGCTGGGGCAGGCGCAATTCACGGTGCGCGCCTTTATCACCAGCGAGCCGGACCGTGCAGGCGGCGCGCGTTTCGGACTGGCCCCCCGGGTCATTGTTTCGTATGCCGACCTGCCCGCCACCGGCCTGATCGAGACGGGGAGCATGGTGGCCTATGACCTGCGGGTCAGGCTGCCCGGACAAACCGATTTCGAAGCCATGCGCGCGGCGCTGGAAAAGGATTTTCCCAAGGCGAACTGGCGGGTGACCGACGCCGACAATGCGTCGCCCCGTATTACGTCGTTCATCAAGCGGCTGATGCTGTTCCTGACGCTTGTCGGTCTTTCGGCGCTTTTGATCGGCGGAATCGGGATCGGGAATGCGACCCGCGCCCATTTCGAAACGCGCATCAAAACCATTGCCGTTCTTAAAACACTGGGGGCGACGCCGCGCATGATCGAACGCATGTTTGGGTTCCAGATCGCGCTGGTCGGTCTTCTGGGAACGGTGTGCGGGCTGCTTTTGGGTATGGTCGCGCCCTTTGCCGTCATGCCCGCGTTGTCGGATGTACTGCCTTTTTCGGTGCAGCCGGCCCTGTCCGTCAGCGGGTTGATTGTACCGTTCATGTTCGGTCTTTTGGTCACGTTTGTTTTTGCGCTGTGGCCGCTGGGCGAGGCAGTGCAGAGTTCGGCACTAGAATTGTTTCGTGCGGCGGGACCTGCGCGTCCTGCGCCATCACGTGGGTTCAAGGCGGCGATACTGACGCTGGGTCTGACCCTTGCGGCACTGGCCATCGGCAGTGCACGGGATACGCGTTTTGCCATGTGGTTCGTCGTGGGCGCCCTGTTCTGCCTTGTCGTTTTCTGGTGCCTCGGACATGGGCTGGCATGGATAACAAAACACATGTCAGCGCCGCGACATCCGGCGCTACGGCTTGGTCTTCGCAATCTGCACAGGCCGGGCAATGCAACGGCAAATACGCTTGTCTCACTGGGGCTTGGGCTTACCGTCCTGATGAGCATCACGCTGATCGAACTCAATCTACGGGACGGGATC
>CALBME010000056.1 GCA_937896295.1 uncultured Micavibrio sp.
TCCTCGGTGTTCGTGGCGGCTGCTATCGCCATGTGGCTGGGTGTCAAGCGCGAGGATTTGGTCAAGGCGCAGCGCAAGGAAGGTGACCCCAACGATCCCAATGCGGGCGCGGTGGTCTGACCACAAAACGGTGTTCCCGTATAACATCACGTGATGCACGCTTCTTCCGCTCCTCATCAGCCGCAGCGCAGGCTTGCGCGGCAGGTGCGTGAGCGGCTGGTGGAGGGGTTGTGTCGGGGACAGGTCGATATCGACAAGGTGCTGCTGGAGTTTTTCAGCAACCTGATGGCGCAGACCGGGACCCAACGGGAGATGCAGCAGCGCCGTGATGCGTGGCAATCGTTCCAGCAGCACAGTGGCGATTGGATGCGCAATGTGGCCGAGGCCTGGCGCTCGGCGCTGACCGAAACCCCCAGTTCCCAGCGCGGCAGTGGCTTTAACGCTTCGGAGTTGAGCTTTGAGCTGGTGGACGACGATGTGGTGGAGAACAAGATCGTCGCCTCGCGCATTGCCCTGACGGTCATGGAGGCCGTGAGTGCTGGCTTTGAGTCATTGCGTTTGCGCGTCCAGTCGGTGGAGGGGCGTGAGCTTCCCAAGGACGACATTCTTCGTCCCGAAACCGTGGCCCTCCATCTGGTGGAGCAGTGGGTAAAGTCGGGCATGGCCCGTGATGACCTGCAGACGGTGCTGGATCCATTGCAGCGTGAGCTGGCTGCCGTTTTGCTGAAGGTGTACCAGGCCTGCAACGATCTCTTGCAATCCCAGGGCGTGGTGGCGCAGCAGGATTTGCGCGTGCGCGTGAATCGCTCGCCCGCTGGATCGGGCGCAGCGCCTCTGCAGAACAGCCCTGCCTCGCAGGCGCTGGCGCAGACCCAGCAAGCCATGGCCTCCGCGCGCGAAATGGCTGCGCAGGCCAGCCGGTTTGGTGCCTCGCGCATGGCGCCGACCAGCATGCACCCCATGCAGCAGGCCATGCCATCGATGTATGCCGGGGCGTCTCCCCTGGCCCGTGCGCGACAGCGTGCGCAAGGCGTCATGGTTCAGCTCAAGCGCCTGCTCACCCAGCCCGCCACTGGCTTTGACATGGTGAATGCGCCCCCTGCATCGGCGGCACTGGCCCATGCATTGGCCGCCCATCGCGTGCAGGCGGAGAGCTACTACGGCACAGTGGGGGCTCCCATAGAGGATTACAGCCCGGCGGCCGTGGTACAAGTGACCAACGTGGTGCGCAATCGGTCCGCGGAGTTCAAGAAGAAGGCTGACAGCGAGGGTGAAAAGGCCATCATCGAGGTGGTGGCCCTGATGTTCCAGAGCATTCTGACCGAAGACCGGATACCTCCGGCGGTGCGGATCTGGTTTGCGCGCCTGCAGGTGCCGGTGCTGCGGGTGGCGTTGGCCGAACCCGAGTTTTTCAGCAACATGGAGCACCCCGCACGCAAGCTGATCGACCGCATGGCCCCTGAAGATAATCGCAAGATCATCCTGGTGATGAACAAGATCGACCTGTCGACCCATGCCAGGTTGCTGCCCCTGACCGCTGAAATGGGTGCCCTGCACCCGTGGGATGCCGTCTTCATGATTTCGGCCACCAAAAACAACGGGGTCGCCGATATCAAAAAATGGATTCTGGGCCACCTTCCCGCCGGACCGTTCCATTACGATCCCGAAAGCAAAAGCGATCAGCCCGACGCCTTGCTGGCGGCCGAGATCACGCGCGAAAAATTATTTCTGCGCCTGCACGAAGAACTACCCTACGGACTGCATGTCGAAACGACTGATTTTGAATCGGAAAATGACTCTTCCGTCACCATTCATCAGACCATCATCGTCAGCGAAGCGCGCCATAAAGGCATGGTCATCGGCAAATCCGGTTCTATGTTGAAACTGGTGGGCACGATGGCGCGCGAAGAGCTGGAACAAATGTTCGGCTGTCACGTGCGCCTGTACCTCGAAGTCATAGTGCGCGAAGCGTGGGATGAAAAATCGGAAGTGATTTCCGGAATGGGACTCGATCCATCAGCATAATGGCATTTATGTGGATAAATGGACCGAGATTCCTCGAACCCATTTGAACGCGAATCCGGCTTTGATAAGGTTCATTCACACAATGAAATTCGAAGTATCGGCCGCGCGATCACATCGTCCGGCCTATCGGGGAAAAAAGGTTCAAAATGACCAAGCAAACGTGGACGGATGAGCGCGTAAACCTGCTGAAAAGCATGTGGGGCGCTGGCAAGACGGCCGCTGAAATCGCTCACCAGCTGGGCGGCGGCATCACCCGCAACGCCGTGATCGGTAAAGCGCACCGCCTCGGTCTGTCGGGCCGTATCTCTCCCATCTCGACCAAGAAAATCGAAAAATCGCATCACATCCCGCCCGCTGCTGCTGCGCTGCTGGCCGAACCTGTGTATGAGAAATCAGCATCTTCCGTCTCGATGCTCGAGTTGACGGAAAAGACTTGCCGCTGGCCGCTCGGCGATCCGAAAAAAGCTGGCTTCCATTTCTGCGGTGCACGCCCCGTTCCCGGCGTTCCCTATTGCGGTCACCACGCCATGGCCGCGTATCAGACATCGACACGCAAATTCAACATCCAGGACGATGTCGACGGCAAGAAAGAGGCCGAGGACGCGCTCGAAGTTCTGGACGATGCGATCAACTCTTAATGTAAAACATCATATCAAGAAAAAAGGGCCCTCACTGAAGGGCCCTTTTTCTTACCGGGCGCGGCGCAGATACACACCTTAAAGCATCACGACACTAGCCTGCCAATTGCACAAGACTTACACAGACTTAGGCGCACTCATTACGGCGTCGTACCAGCACATGCTGGCCCGACCTTCGCGCGGCCGCGGGCAGAAAAAGCTATGTCTAGAGATTACTGGGCCTGCTGGCCCTGTGCGCCGGCCTGCGGCTTGTCGTAGCTGGCCAACCGGGGCGCAGCACCCGCCGCCGTAATCGTCGTGATGCTGTCACGGGCGGAGGCCAGGGCGTTCTTGAACGTCGCCATCTGGCGGGAGGAGAGCTTATTGCCGATCGACATCGAAGCCACTTTGACCGGATTGATCTGATTGCCACCGGCGCGCACTTCAAAATGCAGGTGCGGACCCGTGGAACGGCCTGTGGTGCCCACACGGCCAATGACCTGCCCCTGCTTGACGCGCTGGCCCGGCTTGACGTTCAGGACGCTCATATGGCCGTAAGCGGTCTGGTACGTGCTGTTATGGCGGATGACGACCAGCTTGCCATAGCCGCCGGACCAGCCGGCCACTTCGACTTTGCCGTCACCGGCGGCGAAAATGGGGGTACCCGTCGGCGCTGCGAAATCGACGCCTTTATGCATCTTGTTATAACCCAGGACCGGGTGATGACGCATGCCGAAGCCCGAACTCATGCGTGCACCGTCAATAGGCGTCCGCATCAGGGCCTTGCGGATCGGGTTACCCTTGTCGTCGAAATATTCGACCGTGCCGTTATAGGCAAAGCGGAAGATGACGGAAGGTTTGCCACGCATGGTCAGCGCCGCGTAGATCAGGTTACCGCCTTTGACGAAGGCATCGTCTTCGGTGTGGCTGACGTCATACAGCAATTCAACCTTATCGCCGGCCCAGATGTCGCGCTGGAAATCGACGTTGTAGGAATAGGTCTTGATGAACTGCGCGATGATCGACTCCGGCACGCCGGCGGCGCGCAGGTCGCCGTAAAGCGATGTGCGGATCGTGGCACGCGCGGCGCGTACCTGCTCTTTCAGCGGCTTCTGGACCTTGTCGACCTTGAAGGCTCCATTGGCCGCCTGGCGCAGGACGACCTGGGTCAACGGCGTAGGCTCGAATTCCATGGCGGTCAGGCGTTCGCCCGCACCGGCAGCCCAGCTGTAATGCATGGTAACGTTCTGACCCGCTTTCAGCTCCTTGGGATTGAGATGCTCCTTCAGTGCGGCAATGGCGTCGCCGGCACGTTCGGCATCGATCGCGGCGCTCGAAATAAGGTCAGACAGGGTATCCCCGGATTTGATCGTCATCTCGCGGGTATAATTGGCGGGGATGACCTTGGCCGGCGCCTCCGGCTTGACCGGAGGCGGCGTGGTCATGGCAACCAGCGGATCGGCCACATCAGGCGCTGGACCTGCAGCGGGCGTAATGGCGTCCAGTTGCGGGCCGGCGGGTTGGGCCAGGGCCAGGCGCGGAGCCGGCAGGACAGGCTGGGGTACCAAGACAGGCGCGCTGGCAACCGCGATGCTGGCCTGAGCCGGTGCAACGTCGAAGCTGGTGAGGCTGGTTGATGCCATACCAAGGAATGCGGCACCGATCACGGCAACGTAGCGCAGGCGCAGACGCCCGGAACGCGTGTAGACATGACGATGCTTGAGCGGGAGCGACCCGTTACGGAGCGCATGAAAGACCGTTTTCGGCAGGAACGTAAATGCGTGACGGCCCTCCATCAGGAGACGAAGCATTACGGCCTTGGTGATAGTGGTGAAGTACCCGCCCAAATCGAGGAGCTCTTTTTTTGTTATGCGAAAGGTGTTCTAGCAATAGCCGGGGGTCGAGAAAACCCCAAAAAAAGAATCAATCCACCGCTATGGTACGCCCGAGGCTAACCCTCTGCAACCACGGAAGATTTACGGGCTTTTTGGGACTCGGATTTGAGCTGTCCGCAGGCCGCCAGGATATCCTGCCCCCGGGTCTTGCGGATGGGGGCGGAAATACCTGCATTCATTAGGATTTTTGAGAATTTGTCGATGCGTGTGTTGCTCGAAACCTCGTACACCGTCCCTGGCCAGGGGTTGAAGGGGATCAGGTTCACCTTGGCGGGTATATTCTGTAAAAGACCTATGAGACGGTTTGCGTCCTCATCCGTGTCATTGACCCCTTTGAGCATGACATATTCGAACGTGATGCGCCGGGCCTGCGACACACCGGGGTATGTCCGGCACGCCTCCATCAGTTGCTCCAGCGGGTATTTGTTGTTGATCGGCATGATCGCGCTGCGCTGCTCGTCATGGGTCGCATGCAGCGATATGGCCAGGTTCACATTCAGTTCTTCTCCGCAGCGGCGGATCAGCGGCACCACTCCGGACGTCGACAGCGTGATGCGGCGCTTGTTGATGGCAAGCCCGTCCTGATCCATGCAGATCTTCATCGCCGCTGACACGTTTTCGTAATTGTAAAGCGGCTCACCCATCCCCATCAGCACGATATTGGTCAGGCTGTCATCGTCTTCGGTTTTTTTGGTGGCTGCTGCTGTCGGCCATTCATTCAGGACATCGCGCGCATGCATGATCTGCTGCAGGATTTCATGCGCGCCCAGATTGCGCACCAGCGGCTGCGTGCCCGTGTGGCAGAATTTGCATGTCAGAGTGCAGCCGACCTGGGAAGAAATGCATAGCGTGCCGCGCGTCTCTTCCGGGATGAACACGGTCTCGACCTGCTGCCCGTCGCTCATCGCCAGAAGCCATTTGATCGTACCGTCGCTCGATTTCTGTTCGACAATGACTTTCGGCCGGTCGATGGAATAATGCCGGGTCAAAAGCGCGCGCAGATCCTTGGGCAGGTTCGCCATCGCGTCGAAATCGGTGACGCCGCGGTAATAGATCCAGTTCCAGATCTGCTTGGCGCGGAACGCCGGCAGATCATGAACCGCCAGCGCTTCGCGCAAGGTGGCCACATCCAGCCCCACCAGGGGAATACGCCCCGATGCGTCGACCTTGGGGGCCGCAAAGGCCTTGCCGTGGGAAGATGTGCTCATGCGCAGGAAAATAGAGGATAGAGCGGCGTTTTGCCACTAATTAGAAGCCGCGCGAACCCGGGCTCTTCATGTCGTAAAGCAACGCATTGGTCTTGATCTGGGGGGACTTGTTCGACCCCTCGCCCGCGCCACCGCCGAACACTTCACGTGTGGACAGCTCGCGGCTGATCAGAAGTTCGATGTCGGGCAGACGCTCGGCCTTGATCTCGCGCACGCAGGCACGAAAGAAATTGCAGCCCTTTTCTTCCCAGCCATAGACCTTGTTGGCGTAATTCTCGCGTTTGACCCACAGATCCGTGGTCGACCATTTATTCTCAAGCCGCAGCAACGGCTTGATCTTGATCCACATCACCTGTTCAACCGGCGGTTTACCGGCCGGCGGGTTGTCGTACATGAACTGGAGCTCCGCCTCGACCTCATCGCCGTCGCCGCTCATCCGCACCTCGGCGCTGGCGGTGATGCCTTCGGTGCCGTCTACATGAACCCAGGGCTGGGTTTCATAGGCGCTTAACACGCGTCCCACGCCCATCCGGTCCATCAACTCGCGCAAACTCAGTTTCATAATTGCCCTTTGACGGGTTAAATTCCTCCTATAACTTAGGCTTATTGTGAATTGCTGTCAAAGAAGAGCCCCGGCATGCGCCTTTCCCCCCTTCCGCTCATAGTCCCGTTTCTGGCCCTTTTCAGCCTGTCCGCGGCGGCGCAGAGCGCCCCGGCCACCGCACCCGCCCCGGCACAACCCTTTTCAACCTCCGCCATGGCCGTCGACATCGGCACGCTGGCCGGCGCCAATAATATGACTATTGTGCTCTGGGGCATCTCCCCGGCTGAAAAATCCGACTCCGTCGAAGGCATAAGGGCGCGGGTTTATCTCGACGACCTGATCGGTGGCCGCCAGGTCCGTTGCCTTCCCATGTCCGGCACGCCCGGTGCGGGCGCCACGGTCCATGCGCGCTGCCTGTCCGGCGACGAACGGGATCTAAGCCTTCAGATGATTGGCGCAGGCCTTGCCACCGTCGATCGCAGCGATGTGAACGGCACAGAACTGGCACAGGCGTACCTGAATGCGGAACGCCAGGCCCGGATCGGCCAGCGCGGCATCTGGAACACCGCATCCGCCGCATCACCTGCGGCGGCGCCTGCCGCCCATGCGGCCATAGCCCCCGAACATATCGCCGGCCTTCCCATGTGGGCGGTGATCGGCGGCCTGCTGGGTATTCCCCTGCTCGGTTTTCTTGGACTGGGGTTCATTCTTTTCACAGGTCTTCGCCAGCTCATCACCCTGCAACGCTATCAGCTGGCTGGGACTCAGAAACGCGAACGCCAGCTTAAGGAGCGTGAGAAATATGTGATCGCATCCGCCCTGGAAGGCGAGGTCATGACCAACCGCGCCAAGCTCGACGCATTCCTGACCATTTACGAAGAACTGCTGAAATCACTGCGCGATCCGTCCAAAACGCCGAAATACCAGCGCGCGGGCGACATCATTCATGAAAAACCGGCGCTGACCCGCACCGTATATGACGCGCATGTCGACAAACTCGACCTGCTGGGTCCTCAGCTCGCAAGCGATATAACCAGCCTGTACAACCTGATCGTGCCGAACCCGGACTACAAAATGCTCGAACCCGAAGTACCGATCGCCAAGGCACAGGAAATGGTCGACCGTATTGTGCGTAATGCCGAAAAACTTCTCGAACCGCTCGACAAGGCGGCGGGTGGGCTGTCGGTGATCGTCCGTGACAAGCGCGGCGCAGTGACTACGCCGGAATAAGAAAAAGCAGCGTCAGACCGATCAGGCCCGCGACGATGCGGTACCAGCCGAACACCGTGAAGCCGTGACGTGTCACGTAGTTCAGCATCCATTTGATGACGATCAGCGCGCCCACGAACGAGGTGATAAACCCGACCGCCAGAAGCGACATACCGGATACCGTCATGGCATCGCAGTTCTTCCA
>CALBME010000057.1 GCA_937896295.1 uncultured Micavibrio sp.
AATTATTTATTGAATATTGTCTATGTTGGAGCACAATATCAAACAAATAGTGTACACAATGAATTGTCAATTGATGGAAATATGTGTAAAATAAGTAACATAAATGTTGCGGGATTCGAACCTGATATAGTAAAATCAAGAAAAATTGACATATTAGTAGCAGAAGACAATAAACAAAATCAAAAAGTTAAAATTTATGTACGCTTTGAAGAACTTCAGGCTTCCAGGACACTCCAAATCTCAAGCTCACGCATCCCGCATCTGGATACAGTCCCGCTAACCAGGCATAAATTTTCATAATAAAAACCACTTGGCCTCTAGTTGTGACGGCCGCGATCCTCTGCGCGCAGCAGCTGTGAAAGCCCCCAAGCCCTACATCCGGCCTTAACGCACGTACAGATCTCCGGCGCATTAAAAAACAGGTTCATAAAAGCCGTACTCCGGCTGGCATCACCATCGTTAAGAGAAAATCATTTAAAAACAAAAGATTAACCCTAAAGAAGAGGCAGCCCCCCAGGATCCGTTCGGCTTTGCGGATTGCTGAGGAAACCTGAGCACATGAACATGCGCTTTTATCCCTGTTTTTCCACATGAATCGCTTTGCATCCCCGCGATTCAGGTAAGATTGTCGCACCCCCATTCCGGGGACTGAACATACCCATGCGCTTAAACAGATTTTTGGTCCACGCATCGATCCTGGCGATCGCGCTCTCCCTTACGGATTCCGTGTGGGCACAGGCTGCACCCGATGTGCCGTCTTCGGCGAACGCTGCGCGCCTGTCGAACCCCGACCGCCCCCTGTCGTTCCGACTCGATAACCGCGCCGGTGCCCGTCCTGGCACCGCTTTTTCGCAGACCCCGACACCGGATAACGCCGACCAGATCTTCCTCACCCTCAAAAAAATCACTTTGAGCGGTACCGAGGTGTATGCACCCGCCGATCTTGAACATTTCTGGACAGACAAAGTCGGCAGCGAAATTCCATTGTCCGAAATCTACGCGATTGCCGACCGCATCACGAAATTCTACCAGGATCAGGGATATATCCTGGCGCGAGCCTACATCCCCGCGCAAGAAATTGAATCCGGTGAAGTCAACATAGCCGTCGCCGAAGGCACGATTGCCGATGTCTTCGTAAACGGGGACGGCGCTGGCGTTCTGGATACGGCACCCACGATCACGTCAGTCCATACCGGCATCGTCAACGCCGGGACCTATACGGGCAACTACAGCGTGGGGGGCGGCGCAGATAATAATTACAGCTTCGCATATACGGGCGGTAATCTGGTCGTGAACAAGAAGACACTGCTTGTTCAGGCGGGCAATCAAAGCGTTGCCTACGGCAACACCGTTCCCGCGGGTAATATCTTCTACAATGGGTTCGTGAACGGTGAAGATCAGGCCGTACTGGACACCGCGCCTGTCATTGCCAGCGCGATGAACGGAATTGCAGCACCGGGCACGTATACAGGCAACTACACCGTAGGCGGCGCTGTCGATAATAATTACACCTTCGTCTACCTCGCAGGCGATTTCATCGTAACCGGCGAAATTCCCCCGGCCCCGGTCATCCCCTCGACGGTGGAAAGGCTGCATCACTACCAGCAGCAGGCACAACAGGTACAGCCGTTTGAAACGCTGATTGAACAGCCCGTGACACAAATGGCCGTCAGCGCCGGCGGTAACACCCTCGGCGGCTTCAACAGTTTCATTGAAATCGATCCGGATTTCGCCCGCCTGCTCAACCTGGACTGCGTCCGCGCGGGCATTCTCTGCGCCCTCCCCGGGATGCCGGTTCTGGGCGATGACTTTGGCACCGGTACGCCGGACAGCGATCAGGAGCCAGTAGCGATGAATTAATCATCGCCCGCACCGCCTGACACAAATCTATCTGTTTGAAAATAAACAAAAATATAACAAGCTTTAAAAACCGCAGCCCTACGGTTATATATTATTTTTCATAAAAATATTGTTTTTAATTTTTTTTTAGGGTATAGAAGAAGACGTAAAACTCTTCTTGCGAGCGAAAGCCATGCGTAACAAATCCGATATCGTCTTTGCCTGTATCATGGGTGCCTTCTTCGGCGTCGCCATTCTGGGCATGCCTGATAAGTCGAACACCAATTTTCAGGACAATCTGGTCCAGAATACCAACAGCTTCGCCGCCAACCTGGCCGCCGAATATAACAACGCTGTCACCACCGGCACGGTTACCACAACCAATGGTCTTGCCGATATCGCTCCTGCCGCAGGTGACGCTGCACCGGCTGCCGGCACGCCGGCGACACCCGCCGTACAGGTCACGCCGCAAAATGAAGCCGAAAAAGATCCGGCTGAAACCGCACCGGCGCCCCAGACACCGGCCGCTGCACAGTAACAGGCACGACCCTCTCTACATTTCCGGCCCGCGAAAGCGGGCCGCTTTCATTGAATGAAAACAATCCATTTGCTGGCCTTGTCCACACGCGGTACCATAAAAGAGTCTTTCGGGCGTTCGCCCATCATAAGCATATGTAATTTCAACGTTCTTCCCGAAAAGGGGATTCACATGAAGACGTCCACGCGACTCGGCTTACTCGCACTCACAGTATCCACCCTGGCCATGGCGGTTCCCGCCCGTGCCATGGACATGGACGAAAAGGCGACACATCGCTCCATTTATTTTAAAGGCGCCATCGGCCTGACCAAGCTTCAGGGCATGGAATACGACATCAATGCCGGTGAAGTCCGCAACCAGTATCAGAAGGAACTGAGCTACAGCGGCGCTATCGGATACGACTTTGGCAATTACGCGATGGAAATGGAATACGCCTACCGCACCAATGATCTGGATGGCCAGACCCTGCTCGGCAGCAAGCTTGCCGACACGGAAGGCGACACACAGTCATCCGCCTTCATGATCAACGGCTATTTCGAAACGCCGACCGACAGTAACTGGGTTCCCTATCTGGGCGTCGGCGCCGGTATTGCGCGCGTCAACCTCAACGACCACATGACCGGCAACATCCTGCTGGTTGACGATAACGCGACGGTCTTCGCATATCAGGGTATTGCAGGCCTTGAATACAATGTTTCACGCAAAATTTCGGCCTTTGCCGAATACCGCTATTTTGCCACTGCCGACGTACCCGTCACCACTTTTACCGGCACGAACCACGATGTGGATTACGAATCGCACAACTTTATGACCGGCATCAAATACCAGTTCCAGTAACGGCACGCCCTATATGCAAAAAGCCCCGCAGCATATGCGGGGCTTTTTTATGCGCAACGTGTAAGGGCGCCTTATTTGGTGTACATGCGGATAGTGACCCAGTCACCCTTGCCGTCGATAGGCGCGGACGGAACGATATTAATGGTGATGTGATCTTTCGGAATATCCGTGCGCATGATGATGTTACGCGAGTTCATCAAACGCGCCGTGGCGATTTCCTGGGCAAAGCCTTCGTTTTCGTTCAGGATTTCCTTGGAAGCCTGGATATCGACATAAACATTCGCAGGGTTGGGCACCTTGGCAAGATAAGCCTTGACGAATTCGTCGTATTTCTTCTGGTTTTCTTCCGTGAAAGAAATGGAATCGCCGCCAAAAAAGATCGTGACCTGGTTGGTTGCCGCATCAAACTGAACCGTTTGCTCCTTCGATGCAGCGAATTTGGAGTCGGCCTTTTTCACCTCGTCCTCGATCTCGGCGATCTTCTGCTTCATCTGCATGTTGTCTTGTTTCAGCTGCTGGTTTTCTTTGACGATCTGCTGGGTCTGTTGTTCAACAGATTTTTGCGCAAGACCGGCAACGGAAGCCATGACTTTGGACTTATACGTGATGGTATGAAAATACAGCGCCACCGAAGTGATCAGAACGAAGAAGATGAACATCATGATCACCGAGGACATGATGTCAACGAAACCCGGCCAGGTAATACTGGAAACGTCGTCTGGATCTTCTGAAGTGGCCATTATTTACCCTGTATTACGATAAGACTTAAGCTTGCGGCGGTTGCTTTTTATCTTTGAACAGATGGGCAATCTCATCCGCATTGCCCTTGTCCATTTCGTCGAGCAGCGAATTGAGCTGCCAGACCAGGTTTGCGACGTCTTCCTCGCCCTTGACGATCGGTGCCGTGGCCCCAACCGTAACAGCACCCAGCTTCTCGTCAATCGAAGCCTTGAGCGTCTTGATATCCGCCGCCATCGCCCCGGAGGCATTTTTGAACGACGTATTCAGCGTGGAGATACTTTCGCTCACGCTTCGCAGGTGCTGCTCGGATTTAACGGCGACCTCGGTCGAGGCGCTCTTGAATTCGAGCAGATGCTGGGCAATCGACGACAGCGACATGCTGATATCGGCCTGATTGGCGCCAACTTTGTCGGAGACGGCTTTCTGCTGCGCCATCAGGCGTACCGTCTGCGACATGACAACAATGAGCTGGCCCAGTTTTTTATGCGTACGCTGTGAAACCTGCGCGAACGCGGCAAGCCAGGGCTTGAGGTCGGACCCGCTGGGAATACGGCCATCGGACCCGGCTTTTTCACCTGCATGGCCAGCGGACGGAATATTCTCGTCAATCCAGCGGCTGGTATTTTCCATGAAATCGTTCTGGATGTGACCAGACAGATAGTTGAAATAAGCAACAATCAGCGAACCACCGATTCCGAACAGAGATGCCGAGAAGGCGAGACCCATCCCCTGCAGAGGCGCTGCGATCGATCCGATGAAGCCGGACATCTGATCGTCGGAAAGCCCCGAACTGCCGCCCGAAGCATCCCCACCGCCGCCGATATTGGCCATACCGGCCATCGCCTTACCGACTTCGTCAATGGTATGCAGAAGGCCGATATACGTACCGAGCAGACCCATCATGATCAGAAGGCCGCCAAGGAAGCCCACGCTGCCGCGTGCGTGCGCGCAACGCGCACCGATCTTCATCTTTAGAAGACGAGCTTCATCATGATTGAACGTGAACGATCCGTAGATCAGCATACGATCAATAGCCGTGGCCAGGTATTTGGTATCGATGACGTGCCCTTTATCCAGGACCTGCTTGTGAAGCGCGTTGACGTCTTCGATACGGACTTCCGTATGCTGGGCGGTCAATTCGATGTTACGCAGAATCTGTGCGGCGTGGCGCATGGATTCAATATTGATGACGATCCGGTAAAGCGCGAACGACATGGCGCCGCAAATCAGCGAGTTAAGTGCGAATTCACCTGCGACGAAGAAGTGAATGATTGCCTTGCCGCCGTAAGAGCATACGCCGGCGACGAACAAGACCGACAGGATCAGGGGAATGGAATAAAACGCCGTGATGTTGGTGCGGATGCGCGCATGACCCTGCTTGAGGATTTCAGGGGTTTCGCCTTTCGGACCGGAATTGTCATTCCAGAAAATGATCGGGATTTTTCTTTTGCTCGCCATGACGGTGCTGGTCCGGTTCGTTCAGATGATTAGATGAAAGCGTTTCATCGCGCCGAAAGGCGCGTAGAGAGATTCTGCTCTCAAAGGTATCGGATTCTCCAATACCGGTAAAGTTATAAACAGGCGCTAAATCACCGCACTACCGCACAAATTTGCGGCCATGGCGGTTTCGGAACAATTAAAATAACGAAAGGGAAAGAATGGGCTTCGAAGCCGGTCAGCACTGTTCGCAGAAGAAATTCTTTTTCATAATGCCAACCTGCAGGAGCAGCTTATAGGCGCTCAGGAAAAGATCGCTCTCCTGCTGGTGCAGTTTGCTGCGCGCGTTATTAAGACGCTCCTCACCTTCGATCAGTTCGATCAGCGAAACCGAGCCCTGCTCGAAATTCTGGCGGTTGAGTTCCTGCAAAGCCCTGGATGAACTGATCTCAGCTTTGGTCTTACTGATATTGGTCTGCAGCGAGACCATCTGGTTATACGACAGGCGCAGCTGTTTCTTCAGATCGTCCATGATCTTACGGCGCTTGATCTCGATTTCCGTGATCTGGGCCTGTGTACGCTTGATGTTTTCCTTGCGCTCAAACCCGTCGAACAGGTTATAGCTGAGCTGCAGCGTGGCCTTTCCGTTGACGTCGCGGCCGGTATAACCGCCATCATCATATGTGCGCTCGCCGCTCATGATGAAATTGACGCGGGGCATATAGGCCCCTTTGTCGGTCGCCAGCTTGTACTGCATTTGCTTGAGGTCGTTTTCGTTTGAAAGAACCTCGTTGTTATTAGCCTGCGCCAGCTTGACATACTCGTCCAGCTTGACGCGCTCAGGGTCCAGATCATCCGGCGCGCTTGCAATAAATTCCGGCAGCGGCCCGGTCAGGGACTGCAGGTTACTCATGGCGTCGTTGAGCGAGGAACGAACATTCTCAAGTCCGCTTTCTGCCGATGCCATGCGCGATTCCGCGTATTCGACATCGCTTTTTGCCGATCCACCCATCTCGTAAGTGGTCTGAATGATGTTCCGGATATCGTTCAGCCGGGCAATGAATTCCTGGTTGTCACGCAAGGTGGACTGAAATTTAAGAACGTTCAGGTATTGCTGCACCGTGGTGGTCAAAACGTCCTTGGTATTCGCGGCGATATCGTAATCAGAACCCGTGACCGCCTGCTCGCGCTGCTTGATGGTATTGGCGGTGATGCGCCCATCAAAAATCATCTGCTGCAGAATGACGGAAACCCGGTCTGACGGGCTGAACGCAGGATTGACCGGATTAGTGCCGGCGGCGGGGCTGTTATATTCCTCACTCTGCTCGGCGGTGATGTCGACACGCGGATACAGGGCCGATTTGGCACGGCCTACGTTGTGAATTGCCTGTTGTTTACGGGCCTTCGCCATGCCGACATCGGGATTGTCGTCCAGCGCGAACAGCACGATCGAATTGAGCGACAATACGGGTGTATCCTTGTCTTCTTCAAACAAGGGCGCGGTTTTGGATGCTGCATCAGGAAGAGATTCGGCCAACTCCTGATTGCTGGCGGCATCGTAATCATTCAGCGCCTCCTGAACGCCCTGCGATTTTTTGCTGCCGGCCTTCGGCGTCATGGGCGGCGGTGGCGTTTTCGTATCGGCAGCGGCCGCCTTTACAGGCTCGGCAGGCGTGGCCGGGGCCGCAGGCACCGGAGCGGGTGTTGTCGGTGCAGGCGCAGGCACATTATTGGCAGACGCAGCAGCGTCAGCCTTGGCCTTGGCTATGGCGGCGGCGACGGCATCGTTAATAACCTTTTCCTCTTCCGCGGCCAGGCGTGAAGTAGCCGGAGACGCGATCAGGGCATCCGCGGCACTGCCGGAAGATGTGCCAGGCGCACCGGCCGAGGTCGACGCCGTGGACGGCGCGCCAATGATTGAGTCGGAGGCACTGTCGGCAGCCACCGGCGCTGGCGGCGGCGAGACGGGCGTACCTGTCTTTTTGGCAGCAGCTTCCTTTTTCTCGGCTTCGCGTGCCTGTTTCGCCATGGCAGCGGCACGGGCAGATTCCGTGGCTTTCAGGTAATTGGCACGGTCTTCGGCCGCCTTGCGCTGCGAATCAAGTTCGGACTGGATACGGTCGGCCTCAAGACGCTGGTCGATCTCATCCTGATTGTCACGCACCGTACGTTCGGTTTCAGCGGCATTCAGGTCAGTCTGGCGCTCCTGCTCCTGCAAAATACGCTGGCGCTCGGCTTCCTGTCGGTCGCGCGTATCATCAAGGCGAATCTGGTCCTGTACGCTTTGGGAAAACGCGGGCACGCTCAC
>CALBME010000058.1 GCA_937896295.1 uncultured Micavibrio sp.
GCGGCACCTGCCGCTGCGGCGCAACCCGGTCCCGCCGCCCGCAAGGCGATGGATGATACGGGCGTGCGTCTCGAATCCGGCACCGGCAGGGATGGTCGCGTGACCAAGGGCGATGTGCTGGCGGCGGCTTCGGCCCCGGCTGCGAAACCGGCGGCACCCGCGGCACCCGCCGCTCCGCATGTGCCGCGCGAACTGAAATCGCGCGAAGAACGCGTGAAGATGACGCGCCTGCGCCAGACCATCGCGCGCCGCCTGAAAGAGGCGCAGAACACCGCCGCCATGCTCACCACGTTTAACGAAATCGACATGACCGCCGTTCTGGCCATGCGCGAACTCTACAAGGAAAAATTCGAAAAACGTTACGGCGTGAAGCTCGGCTTCATGGGCCTGTTCGTGAAGGCGGCTATTCAGGCGCTGAAAGAATGGCCGGCTGTGAACGCTGAAATCGACGGCGACGACATCATCTACAAAAACTACTACGACATCGGCGTGGCCGTTTCGACCAATCAGGGCCTCGTGGTTCCGGTTGTGCGCGATGCCGATGTGAAATCGCTTTCCGATATTGAAAAAGACATCGGCGCCTACGCCAAGAAGGCCCGCGACGGCCAGCTGGCACCGGCCGAGATGATGGGCGGCACCTTCACCATCACCAATGGCGGTGTGTTCGGTTCGCTCATGTCCACGCCCATCCTGAATGCGCCGCAGGTGGCCATTCTGGGCATGCACAAAACGCAGCAGCGTCCGATGGTCATGCCTGACGGCTCCATCCAGGCCCGCCCGATGATGTATGTCGCGATGTCCTACGACCACCGCATCATCGACGGCCGCGAGGCTGTGTCTTTCCTGGTCCGCGTGAAAGAGGGTCTGGAAGACCCGCAGCGTCTGGTCCTGGAAATTTAAAGAATAAAAAACCCGCCATCCGGCGGGTTTTTTTAAGCGGCGGAATTTTGCGGGCCGGACGGCGCGCGCACCGGACGCTTGCGCTCATGCGCTTTCAATTCCCGTCGCACCTGACCCATTTTTCTATCAATCTGTTCGGGCGTCTCGAACACAAGGCGCACGCCTTCTTTTGTCTGCAGGACGGTCAGGGCAGGTGCGTCATCCGCATCCGCATAGGCGCGGAAACGCGCGTTGTTGAAAAGGCGCTCTGCAAGGGGCTTCAGCTCAGGGACTTTTGTGAACGTAATATCGTTCTCGCTGGTCACACGCGTTCTTAAATAGTCGCTGCTGCTTTGAATGGACACGGCCTGCTTGTACATGGCGGGATAATCGTCGCGGCTTTCGAACGCGTGAACCGCCGGCATGTGTACCGTGATACTGTCACTGGGGCGCGCCAGATTGTGGAAAAAGCTTTTCAGCTTAAAGGCCGCATCGTCGATCAGTTTCATAGTCTGTCCTTTTGTGAGGCTCAAATTTATCAGATAATACGGAAAATATCAAAAACATGACTTTATAGGAAATAAGTCCTATAATATCAGCGGCTTGAAAGGCGCAAAACCACAAAAACGCAAAACCACAAAAACGCAAAAACACGAAAACGAACTAAAGCGGGGCTGAATAAACAAATGAAAACAAATGGTTGCGCTCCATCAAAAAGCCCAGAAAACCTTGGTCTAAAAGATGCGAATTTGCTAGGTTATGACCTTAAAATTGTGAATTGAAAGCACGCCTGAATGTCCGCCCAGAACAACGCGCCCACGCCTCCGTCTTCCGGTGAAAATTTCCCGGTCATCCAGCTCGAAGACGAGATGAAAAAATCCTACCTCGATTACGCGATGAGCGTGATCGTAAGCCGTGCGCTTCCCGACGCGCGCGACGGGTTGAAGCCGGTGCATCGCCGTATTCTGTACGCCATGAAGGACGGCGGCTACGATTCCACCAAGCCGTATAAAAAATCCGCGCGTATCGTCGGTGACGTAATGGGTAAATACCACCCGCACGGCGACAGCGCCATTTACGACGCCATGGTCCGCATGGCGCAGGACTTTTCGATGAGCCTGCCGCTCGTCGACGGTCAGGGTAACTTCGGCTCGATGGACGGCGACCCCGCCGCCGCGATGCGTTATACCGAGGCGCGCCTGGCCAAGGCTGGCGAGGCCATCCTGCAGGACTACGACAAGGACACGGTCGATTTCCGTCCCAACTACGACGAATCCATTTCCGAACCCTCCGTGCTGCCCTCGCGCATTCCCAACCTGCTGGTGAACGGCGCCAGCGGCATTGCCGTCGGCATGGCTACCAATATTCCGCCGCATAACCTCTCCGAAGTTGTCGATGGCTGCCTTGCCTATGTCGATAACAACGACATCAGCACCGAAGACCTGATGACGCTCATACCGGGGCCTGATTTCCCCACTGGCGGCCAGATTCTGGGCCGCAACGGCATCCGCCTTGCCTACACCACCGGCAACGGCTCGGTCATGATGCGCGCCAAGACGACGATCGAGGAAATCCGTAAAGACCGCGAAGCCATCATCGTTCACGAAGTCCCGTATCAGGTGAACAAATCCAAACTCCTCGAACGCATCGGTGAACTGGTCCGCGACAAGATTGTCGAAGGCATCGCCGATTTGCGCGACGAATCCGACCGCGACGGCGTGCGCGTCGTCATCGAACTGAAACGGGATGCACAGGGCGAGGTGGTGCTGAACCAGCTGTACAAGCACACCCCGCTGCAGACGTCTTTCCCTTGCAACATGCTGGCGCTCAACATGGGCCGCCCGCAGACCTTCAACCTGAAACAGTTCATCGAAGCCTTCGTGAAGTTCCGCGAGGAAGTCATCACCCGCCGCACCATCTTCGAACTGGGCAAGGCGCGCGAACGCGGTCACGTCTTGGCCGGTCTGGCCGTGGCGGTCGCCAATATCGACGAAGTCATCCGCATCATCCGCAACGCCAAGGACCCCTCGCTCGCGCGGGAGGAGCTGATGGCCCGCGACTGGCCCGCCCATGACGTGGCCCCGCTGATCGCGCTGATCGACGACCCCGAATACCCGGTATCCGAATCCGGCACCTACAAAATGTCCGAAATTCAGGTCCGCGCCATTCTCGACCTGCGCCTCCACCGCCTGACCGGGCTGGAACGCGACAAGATCGGCGGCGAACTGAAGGAAGTCACCGACCAGATCCGCGAATACCTCGAAATTCTCGGCTCGCGCGAAAAACTGCTGACCCTGCTCAAGAACGAACTGGTCGAGGTCAAGGCGCAGTTCGGCATTCCCCGCCGCACCGAACTCGTCGAAAACTTCGACGAAGCCGATGTCGAGGACCTGATCGCCCGCGAAGACATGGTCGTCACGGTGTCCAACGCCGGTTACTGCAAGCGCGTGCCGCTCAACACCTACCGCGCCCAGAAACGCGGCGGCAAGGGCCGTATCGGCGCGACCACGAAGGAAGATGATTTCGTCACCGACATGTTCGTGGCATC
>CALBME010000059.1 GCA_937896295.1 uncultured Micavibrio sp.
TGATCAAGGCGATGGCGGCGGTGCAGTCGCACTCCACCTCCAACCCGTCTTCCGTATCGCAGGCCGCTGCGTTGGCCGCATTGAACGGCGACCTGGGCTTCCTGAAAGAACGGAACGACGTCTTCGTTCAGCGCCGCGACATGGTGGTCGACATGCTCAACCAGGCCGAGGGCATTTCATGCCACAAGCCCGAAGGTGCGTTTTACGTGTACCCGTCCTGCGCGGGCTGCATCGGCAAGGTGACGCCGAAGGGGCAAGTCATCAAAACCGATGATGATTTCGTCACCTACCTGCTGGAGGAGGAGGGCGTGGCCGCCGTTCAGGGATCGGCCTTCGGCCTGTCCCCGCATTTCCGCATTTCCTATGCCACCTCGACGGAAGCGCTGAAAGAAGCCTGCACCCGCATCATCCGCGCCTGCGGCAAGCTGAACGGCAACAAGGCCGCCGCCTGAATTCCGGAACCTGTTGAGGGTCTGGCCCGTTCGTCTCCAAAGATGAACGGAGACAAACCATGACTGACAACAAGGAATTCGAAGACAAATTCTGGTCCGCGCTCAAAAGCGACCGCACCATGATGCTGGGCCTGCACGGCGTCGATGACGGCCACGCACGCCCGATGACCGCCATGCGCGACGATGTCGACGGTAAAATCTATTTCTTCACCGCCCGCGATAACGGCATCGTGAAGGGCCTGCGGGAAAGCCACCGCGCCATTGCAACTTTTGCATCCAAGGGGCATGACCTGTTTGCCAGCGTTCACGGCACATTGTCTTTAAGCAATGACCGCGCGGTGATCGACCGTCTCTGGAACCCGTTTATCGCAGCCTGGTATACGGGCAAGGATGATCCGAAGCTGGCGCTGGTGCGTTTCGACGCGGAAGAGGCGCAGATCTGGAAAGATGCCTCCAGCATTGTGGCGGGCATCAAGATGCTGTTCGGCGCAGATCCGAAGAAAGATTATAAAGACAAGGTCGCTGAAGTGCCGCTGAACAAATCGGCGGCGTAGGGGCGCTTACTTACGGCGCTCCAGCACATACATGGCAAAGGCCTTGAGCGTCGATGCGCGGGAATCGAAGACATGCAGGTGGCGGATCGCCTGATGGACCAGCATTTCGGCGCGCATTTTTGCCTGTTCCGAACCCATCGTCGTGACGAAGGTGGACTTGCCCGCCTTGGTATCCTTGCCCTGTTCTTTACCGGTTTCGGACGGGTCGCCCTCTACATCAAGGATATCGTCGGTCACCTGGAAGGCCAGGCCGAGGTCGAAGGCATAATTGCGCAGCGCCTTGCGCTGCGGTTCGCTGGCCTTGCCCAGGATGGCGCCGGCTTCGCATGCGAATGACATCAGCATGCCGGTTTTCATCCGTTGCAGGCGGCTGATCTGGCCGACATCGAAGCTGGCTTTCTCACCGATCAGGTCCAACATCTGTCCACCGACCATACCGTTCATGCCCGACGACTTCGCCAGTAGCGACGTCAGTTCGCAGCGCACATACGGATCTTCATGGGTTTCGGGTTCCGCCAGCACTTCAAAAGCGAGTGTGAGCAGCGCATCGCCCGCCAGAATGGCCGTGGCCTCGTCATATTTTTTATGTACGGCCGGCAGGCCGCGGCGCAGATCGGCATC
>CALBME010000060.1 GCA_937896295.1 uncultured Micavibrio sp.
CCGGCACCCACGCCGGAAGACGTGTTGCTGCTGCGCCAGATCCGCGACTCGCTCGCGAAGTAGGCCCCCATCCGCCGCCATGCAGCCCGCGGGCCCGACGGGCCCGGCCGGCCCGGCGACGCGCCGGACATAGTGCCCGGTCGCGAGCGCGTCGGCGCCGAGATCGCGGGCGACCGCCAGCAGGTCGCGGAACTTGACCGTCTGGTTGCAGCGCACGCAGGGAATGGGTGTTTCGCCGCGCAGATAGCTGTCGGCAAAATCCTCCATCACCGCGTCGGAGAATTTGTTTTCGTAGTTGAGGACGTAATGGGGGAAGCCGCGCGACTGCGCCACAACTTGCGCGTCGTAAATATCCTGCCCCGCGCAGCAGGCGCCCTTTTTCTCGAGCGCGAGGCCGTGGTCGTAAAGCTGCAGCGTGACGCCCACGACGTCATAACCCTGTTCATGCAACAGGCTGGCCACCACGGACGAGTCGACGCCGCCCGACATGGCCACGACCACGCGGGTGTCTTTCGGATCCTTGTTGAAGCCCAGGGAGTTCATGGCGTCTTTATAAGTGAAAAAAGGTCGAAAACGCAAGGAAAGGCCGCGTTTCTACATTTCAGAAACGTGATGCCCCAATATTTCCATTCTTTGCCCATGGACGCGCCGCATTATGCGCCTAGCTTGGCATTATCAACTCTCTGCCACCGGAAAACACCATGTCTCGTCCCTCCTTCTATTCCTCTATTCCTTCCGACTCCCATCTTTCCGTCACATCGACCTGCCCGATCACCCGGATCGAGGCCCAGCGCAAATTCAGCCCCATGGCCCTGCTGGTCCGTCACACCACGAAAATGCCGGTTTTCGCGTAATTCGCTAAAGAACACTTGTCAGGGTGTGGCCCATCCCAGTAATGGGATGGGCATATGCGTATTTTAGCCGCCACCGCCGACGCCATCCAGCAGGCCGCCACCGTTATCCGGGACGGCGGGCTCGTGGGCCTGCCCACCGAAACGGTGTACGGGCTGGCGGCGGACGCCACCAACGGGCTGGCCGTTGCCAGAATATTCGCAGCCAAGGGGCGACCCGCCATCAACCCGCTGATCGTGCATGTGCATTCAATCGAACAGGCGCGCCGTCTGGCCCATTTCACGCCGCTGGCGGAGGAGATTGCCGCCGCCCTGTGGCCCGGCCCTTTAAGCATCATCCTGAAGCGCCGCGAAGACAGCGGCATTTCCGACCTTGCGACGGCGGGTCTGCCCACCATCGCCCTGCGCATGCCCGATCATGCGATTGCACGCGCCGTCATCGCGGCAGCGGACAGGCCGCTGGCGGCACCCAGCGCGAATGCATCAGGCACCTTGTCACCGACTGCGCCGCAACACGTGGCCGAGTCGCTGTCGGGCAAGGTCGACCTGATCCTGGCGGCGGGAGCGGCGGTTGTGGGGCTGGAATCCACCGTGATCGACCTGTCGGGCGAGGCACCCGTCATTCTGCGCCCCGGCGCGATCACGCCGGAGGACATTGCGCGCGTGACAGGTTTTGCGCCCGCCATTGATGACGGCCATCACGACGCGCCGAAATCGCCGGGGCAATTGCTGCGCCATTACGCTCCACGCACGAAACTGCGCCTCAACGCCAAAGGCCCCGAGGCAGGCGAGGCGTTTCTGGCCTTCGGCCCCAGCATGCTGACACGCGCGAAACTGGACCCTGCCGTCAAGAACCTGAGCGAGCGCGGCGACCTCAACGAGGCGGCGGCGCATCTGTTCGCGTATCTGCATGAACTGGATAAAGGCGGGCATGCCGGCATCGCGGTTGCGGCCATTCCCGATACGGGCCTTGGCCTTGCGATCAACGACCGGCTGAAACGCGCGGCCAATGCACAATAATCAAATCTATTCGTTGACGCTGCGCGGGCCGTTATCGGGCTTGAACGGCCAGAAGCCCTTTTTCGCCGGGCGCGCGGCCGGCGGCTGTACCGGTGTGATGTTCAGGCTTGCACCCTTGGTGTAGGTGATGAGGTCGATGCGGAAGGGGCTTTTTTCCTCCACCAGCTTCAGGCCTGGGGCGTGCGCGCTCAAGGACGGCGCGTTCCTGGCATTGGACACCATGAAAACAAACTGGTCGGCGGTTTTCAGCGGAAAGGTCACGGCATCGGCATCAAGGACGACGCCACCAAAGACCTGGACCTTGTAGTCGCCGGGGGTCACATCAATCGCGATGGGCGCACTGCCGCAACCATTCGCGCAGTCCTCGCTGGCGACGACCATTTCGTTTTTCAGCAGTTTCTGGCTTTTACCCTGCAGGCGGTAGAGCTGGATGTTAATGCCTTCCGCCGCTTTCAGCGCGACGTTGTTCACGATCACGACCTGTCCGGTCTGCGCATGCGCGGGATACCCGGCCAGCAGGAAATAAAAAAGGACGGCTAATATGGCCGTCCCTTTGAATATGAAGCGAGAGCCTCGCATTACTTGATTTTGTCTTCTTTGAAATCGACGTGCGCGCCCAGTTTGCCGGTCGCTTCGTTCTTCGCACGCGGATCGTATTTCTTTTTGACCAGTTTTTCGGTCTTGGTCTTTTTGTTCGCCTTGGTCACATAAAAGTAACCCGTACCAGCGGTCGAGACCAACTTCACTTTAACAACTGCGCCCTTCTTGGCCATGACTGTACTTCCTTAAAAACTTCAATTTCCGGCCCTTCTTTTGGCCGATTAGACCCGAGAAGTCAACTAAAACTGGCCGGGTTCAGCGCTTACCGCCCCGGCCCCCGCCTTTTTTGCCCTTTTTCCAGTGTTTGTTCTGGTCCTTATGGCCCCGAAAGCCTTTGTCCCTGCGGCCTTTGGGCAAATGACCCCGGTTGGCCTTGCGCCCCTGATAACCGGGGACTTCGGCCCCTTCCTCGCCGCCGACCAGCTCGAATACCGAGCTGCCGGTCAGGCGGTCGGCCTCGACCACCATGACCCGGACCGGGGCGCAGAGGCGGAACAGGATGCCGTTCCGGCGGCCGATCAGGGCGTGCTGCTCTTCCGAATGGATGTAATAGTCCTGCGGCAGGGACCGGATGGGGACCAGACCGTCCGCCCCCGTCTCCAGCAGGGTGACGAACAGGCCAAACCGGGTGACGCCGGAAATGCGGCCCTCGAACACCTGCCCCATGCGGCTGGCCAGAAAGGCGGCGGTGAAGCGGTCGACACTGGCGCGTTCGGCCTCCATCGAGGTGCGCTCGGTCTGGCTGATATGTTCTGCAATTTCATGAAGTCGGTGCGACTCTCCGTCATCCAGCCCGCCTTCGCCCAGGTTATAGGCGCGGATCAGCGACCGGTGCACGACCAGGTCGGCATAGCGCCGGATGGGCGAGGTAAAATGCGCATATTTCTGTAAAGCCAGCCCGAAGTGGCCGACATTGTCGGGCGAATAAACAGCCTGGGACTGGCTGCGGAGGATGATCTGGCTGACCAGCGGCGAATGGTCCAGGCCCTTCACCTTTTGCAGGATGCTGTTGAACAGGGACGGTTTGACAACCGAACCTTTGGCGAGCGAGAGGCCGAAACCTTCAAGGAAGGCGCGGGCGGAATCCAGTTTCTGGGCGCTGGGCACGTCGTGAATGCGGTAGATGCAGGGTGCCTTTTTTGCCTCCAGCGCCATCGCGGCGGCAACGTTGGCCAGAATCATGAATTCTTCGATCAGTTTGTGAGAGTCATAGCGCGGACGAAGCATGACGCCGGTCATGTTGCCCTTGGCATCGACCACGACTTTGCGTTCCTTCATGTCCAGATCAAGCGCACCGCGGCGTTCGCGCGCGGCATCAAGGATTTTATACGCCGCATAGAGCGGTTTGATCACCGTATCGACAAGGGTTTCAGTCGTTGCATCGGTTTTACCGTCGATCGCAGACTGCACCTGTTCATAGGTCAGGCGCGCCACCGATTTCATCAGGCCGCGCACGAATTTATATTTCTTTAAATTTCCCTGCGCATCGATGGTCATGTGCACGGCAAGGCATGCGCGGTCCTCCTTAGGCCGCAGTGAGCACATGTCATTGGACAACTTTTCAGGCAGCATCGGCAGAACGCGGTCAGGGAAATAGGTGGAATTGCCGCGCTTATACGCCTCGCGATCCAGTGCGGTTCCGGTGCGCACGTAGTGGGCGACGTCCGCGATGGCCACGATGAGGTGCCAGTCGTCGCCGTCTTTTTCGGCAAAAACGGCGTCGTCAAAGTCGCGGGCGTCTTCGCCGTCGATCGTTACCAGCGGGATGTGCCGCAGGTCATCCCGCTTGCCCAGCGGGGGAACGACCATGCCGGCGGTCTCTTCTACCGCCTCTTTCGGGAAGTTTACGCGCAGGCCCTGTTCATGCAGGGCGATCAGCGAAATGGCTTTCGGGTCATCGTCATGACCGATGATATTCTGCAGCTTCGCACGCGGCCGTTTGAGGTTTTTCGATTCCTCGACCATCGCCTCGACCAGCGCTCCATGCGCGAGGCCGTCCTGCTGTTCGGCGGGGACGCTGAGCATGAAGTCGTCTTTTTCGCGGCGATTGACGGGCTGTAAAATCCAGCCCGCGCCGGCCTTGACCACGCGGCCCAGGACCAGCTTGTCGCGCAGGGCGCCCAGCTTGCGCACCAGCCGCGCCGTGACCGTGCCGTCTTTACGAACCTTTATGTTGGCAAGGATGCGGTCGTTTTCACCGGGTGCGGAATGTTCGTGTCCACCCGGTTCCAGCAGAATGCGCTGTGGCAGGCCCTCTTCGTCCTCGGCGGGTTCGCACCAGACATCGCCATCCAGCGTGATTTCGCTGACCCGCAGAACCGCGACCGCGGGCGTGTCGGTATCTTTATTGGCGGGATCGAGCGCGACGAAGGTTTTTCCCGGCGTCTGTTCGATCAGTCCTTCGCCTGTCAGGACCTTAAGCAATTTTTTGAGCGGAATTTTTTCATGATCCCGCAGGCCGAAGGCGCGCGCCAGATCGCGCTTGGTCAGCGGCCTGGTCTGGGAACGGATGAATTCAAGAAGGCTTTCGCGGGTAAGATCCATTACAGACGCGCCATGTATACGTTTTCAGCACCCTGGCGGACAGTGCGTGAAAGGCCGGTGGCCTGCGGCAGGATATGTTCCGCGAAAAAGCGCGCCAGCGTGATTTTACCCTGCAGCCATTGCGGCGAATGCGAATCCGGATTGCCGTCGCGGAAAGACTGCCGCGCGGCCAGTGCCGCCTTTGCCAGCATGGTGGCGGCCATCACATGGCCGCACATAGTCATATAGGGCACGGCTATGCCGCCGACAGCGTCGGCCTGATCATTTGTGCCAAAGGCCACGACCGCGCCGGTCGCAAGACGCAGGGCACCAAACGCCTCGGCCAGCAATTCGCCCGTCATGGTCAGGTCCTGACCCTGGGAAGCCTCCAGCTCCATCAGGATGGGTTCGTTTTCGGCGATCCACGCATTCATGGCCGCGCCGCCGTCCTTGATCACCTTACGTCCGACAAGATCCATGGCCTGGATGCCGTTCGTCCCCTCATAGATGGGAAGAATGCGCGCGTCGCGGTAAAACTGGGCTGCGCCGGTTTCCTCAATAAAGCCCATGCCACCGTGAATCTGGACACAGAGCGATGCGACATCGACGGACCGGTCCGTGCACCAGCCCTTGACGATAGGGGTCAGCAATTCCACCCGCGCGGTATTTTTGGCGTCGAGGTGATAGGCCGCGTCATAAACCATCATGCGTCCGGCCTCGGTATAGGCCTGCATGGTCAGCAGCATGCGTTTGACGTCCTGGTGTTCGACGATGGACTTGCCGCCGCCCTGAATGCGCGTGCGCGCAAATTCATGCGCCTTGTACATGGCGCGGTCGGATATGGCGACGCCCTGCAGGCCCACCGACAGGCGGGCATTGTTCATCATGGTGAACATGTACTTGATGCCTTCGTTTTCCTTGCCGACAAGGAAAGCGCGGGCGCCGCCGTTGTCGCCGAAGACCATGGTGCAGGTGGGTGAGCCGTGAATGCCGAGCTTATGTTCGATGGATGCGCAGCTTAAATCGTTGAGCGTGCCGTCCTCCAGCACTTTGGGCACGATGAAAAGCGAGATGCCCTTGACCCCTTCCGGTGCGTCCGGCAGGCGCGCGAGCACGAGGTGGATGATGTTTTCCGCCATGTCGTGTTCGCCGTAGGTGATGAAAATCTTCTGGCCGATGATGCGATAGATGGCATCGTCCGCACGGATGGCCTTGGTCCGCACGGCGGCGAGATCGGAGCCGGCCTGCGGTTCGGTCAGGTTCATGGTGCCTGTCCATTCGCCGGAAATCAGCTTGGGCAGGTAATAGTTTTTCTGGGCGTCGGAGCCGTGATGCAAAATAGCCTCAACCGCCCCCTGATTGAGGAGCGGGCAAAGGCCAAAGGCCATGTTGGAGGCCTGCCACATTTCCTGAATCGGAAAGGCCATCGACCAGGGCAGGCCCTGCCCCCCGTACTGGATGGGGAAAGGCACGCCGTTCCACCCGGCTTCGCGGTAGGCCTGGTACGCCTCTTTCCAGCCGGGCGTGGTTATGACAGATCCCCCTTCCCAGCGTGCGGGCTTCTTGTCGCCGGCGTGGTTGAGGGGTGCCAGCACTCCTTCGGCCAGCTTGGCGGCCTCGAGCAGGACGGGTTCCAGCAAATCGTCCAAAGAATCCTGTCCGGTCAATACCTTAAGCTTATCGCGGCCGATGACATGGCGCAGGATGAACAGCATTTCAGAGGTAGGGGCAAGATACATGAAGGACCTTAAGTAAAGTGATCGACACCCAAGTTTAGCACTTGGCACGGGGATTGCAGAAGTCTCTGTTACCATGATCAACGATGCCGGTAATTTTCAGATTAACAGCACCCGTCAAAGCGGGGTCACGAAGGCCATTGCCCTGGCCAGCGCCAAAACGGGCGTCGATTTCGACTACCTGATGAAACAGGCGCGGGTCGAAAGTTCGCTCAATCCCAACGCCAAGGCGCGTACCTCATCCGCCACCGGCCTGTATCAGTTTATCGACCAGACATGGCTGCGTGAAATGAAGCAGCACGGCGCAGAACATGGGTATGGTGCCTATGCGGATGCGATCAAACAAAATGCCAACGGCGAATATTACGTTCCCAACCGCAGCCAGCGCACTGCCATTCTGAACCTGCGCAAGGATCCGCGGGCGGCATCGCTGATGGCGGCCGAGCTTGCGACCGATAATAATAAATTCCTGCAGGACAGTGTCGGCCGCACGCCGAACGGCACCGACCTTTACATGGCGCATTTTCTGGGCGCGCAGGGTGCGGCAAACTTCCTGACATCGATGAAGAAAAATCCATGGGCACCGGCAGCCAGCTTTTTCCCGGAAGCCGCGCGCGCGAACAAGAGCGTTTTCTATGCGCAGGGCCGCCCGCTGTCGCTGCAACAGGTTTATAATAAATTCGACGCCAAGTTTTCCGGCACGGCACAGGACGATGTCACACAGGTTGCGTCGTCAGACATGACCATCGATCTCGATCATGGCGACCAGGGCCCCTCGCCCGTGACCCTGCCTGAGGCGATTACATGGAACGACCCGTCCACGGACATGGTGCAGGCGCGTGCGGAAGAAACACTGGCACAGATGTCCAGCATTCGTGTTCTGACCGACACATCGGAAGAAGAAAAACAAGCCCCCCGCCAGACGGCCAGCTGGCGCGTGCCCGACTTCCAGAGCAGCGGATATTCCATGCGTCATGCGGCCAGCCAGTACCTGCACGCCAATCAAAAACGCTATAATTCCTGATTACTTCCTGAAGCCGATACCGATCAGGTAGACTTCCGAGCTTTCGGCCCGGGATGCCGGTGGCTTTACGTGTTTGACGGTTTTGAAATGCGGCTTGAGTTCGGCCAGAAAATCGCCTTCCGCCCCGCCCTGAAACACCTTGGTCACAAAGGACCCGCCGGGCTTGAGAACGTCTTTCGCGAAGTCCCACGCCATTTCGACCAGCCCCATCATACGCAGGTGGTCGGTACGCTTATGACCGGTGGTATTGGGTGAAAGGTCGGAAAGGACCACATCCGCCTCGCCCTGCATGATGCTTTTCAGCCGATCGGGCGCCTCGTTATCCGTGAAATCCATTTCAATAAAATCGACCCCCTCGATCGGTTCCATCGGAAGAATATCGATCGCGGCGATGTGCGCCATTTTCTTCTTTGCCAGCACCTGGCTCCACCCGCCGGGGGCGGCACCCAGATCAACGACCTTCATGCCTTTTTTGATCAGGTGCAGTTTGTCGTCCATTTCAATCAGCTTGAACGCCGCGCGCGAACGGAAACCTTCGATATTCGCCTTATGCACATAAGGGTCGTTGATGTGGCGGTTGAGCCACTGTTTCGACGATTCCTTGATCTTTTTGTTTTTGACGCGGCCTTTACGCTCGCGCCCGCTGGGCGGTCTCATGACGTCTCATCCGTTCGCAGATAAAAAACCCGGCTTTGGCGGCCGGGTCTTTTTGATCAGGTTTTTTCGACCTGGCTGAATTCCAGCTCGACCGGGGTGGGGCGGCCGAAAATCGAAACGGAGGCCTTGAGCCTGCCTTTTTCGTCATCGATTTCCTCAACCGTGCCGACCATTGAGGCGAAGGCGCCATCAGTGATGCGGATTTCTTCGCCGATATCGAAGCTGACCGTGCGGCGCGAACCACCTGCACCCTGCGGTGCGGCCAGTTGCGTGATCAGGCGTGCGGCTTCCGCCTCGCTGATCGCCTGCGGCTTGTTGCCCGATCCGAGGAAGCCCGTGACCTTGGGCGTGTTCTTGACCAGGTGCCACGCGTCATCCGACATGTTCATCTTGATCATGACATAGCCCGGGAAGACGTTGCGTTCCGTCGAAACGCGTTTGCCGCGCTTGATTTCGGTTACCTCTTCTTTCGGGACCAGGATTTCATGGAAGTTATTTTCCAGCCCCTGTTTTCCGGCCTTATCAAGGATGGTTTCCTTCACCTTGGCTTCGAAACCGGAATAAACGTGCAGCACGTACCAGCGCGCGGTAGCGGCGTTGGGGTGCGGTGCGGGGGCTTGTTGTTCGGCAGCTTCAGACATTGTTTGATCCTTTATCCGAGAATGAATTGAATGAGGCGCGAGACAACCTGGTCGATGACGAACAGGAAGACGGCCGAGATGAACACCATGGCAAACACCATGATGGTGGAGACGGTGGTTTCCTTGCGCGTCGGCCAGGTGACGCGCGCGGCTTCCTGACGGACTTGTTTGAAAAATTCGATCGGGCCGGTCTTGGCCATGGTCTTGATCCTTTTGTTACGTCCTTTTGGGTCCAGCAGTTCGTAAGCCCCGGGGGCTGTTTTGAACGGTCTGAATTTTAAGGGAATGCCGTTTTATACCCCCGGCCCCGGCCAAAATCCAGTG
>CALBME010000061.1 GCA_937896295.1 uncultured Micavibrio sp.
GAGGCCATTTCCATGAACGATGCGGAATTACGGACCTGAAAATCTTCGGTATGGTGACGGTCCTTGAGCAGGTTTTCTACGTTCACCTGCGTTTGTGCGATCTGGTCCGCATCGGCGACCTTGATGGTGATGGATGACAGGTGTGGTTTACCGAACAGGCGCACAAGTCCCGTGGTGATGGGCACCCACACCGTGTTGTCCTGATCCTGACCGAACCCGCTGGTTCCCTTGGCGGTCATGGTGCCTATCACCTCAAACGGCACATTGCCGATCAGGATATATTGACCGACAGCGCCCCCGCCGGGGAACAGGATGTCCTCGACCGTTTTGCCCAGGACCGCGACCGCCGCGTATGATTCCGTATCCGCCGCCGTGAAAAAATTGCCTGACGCTACCGGCCAGTCCCGCGCGAGGGGGAATGCCGCACCTGTGCCCTGGATACTGGTGGCGTAGTCGATGTTGCCGAAACGCACGGTCTTGCCGCCCGACCGTTCGGGCAGGACGGCGGTGATATTGGCAATATCTTCGATCGCGCGCGCATCTTCCAGCGTCAGGGTGGCGATATCGCCGCTGGACCGGATGCCCGGTGCGCCGGGCCGGACGGACAGAAGGTTCGTGCCCATCGCACTGATCTGGTCGAGGATGTTCTGTTTCGACCCGTTCCCGATGGCCAGCATGGTGATAACGGCGGCAACACCGATGATGATCCCAAGCAGGGTCAGGGTGGTACGGAAAATATTGACCTTCAGCGCGCGCAGGGCGGTGACGACCGCCTCGCTGGCTTCAGACATAAGCCCCGCATTCCGCTGCTGTGACGTCTGTTGCAGCGGCGCCGGTGTGTGGCCGGGGTTTTTGTCTTCGACGATGCGGCCATCGGCTATGCGCACGATGCGTTTTGCATGGGCGGCGACCTGTTCGTCATGCGTGATCAGGATGATCGTGCGGCCTTCCGCGTTCAGGGATTTAAGCAGGGACATGACATCCTGTCCTGATTTGGAATCCAGCGCGCCCGTGGGTTCGTCCGCCAGAATGACGGGCGGGTCGTTCATCAGCGCCCGTGCGATCGCCACGCGTTGCTGCTGGCCGCCCGATAACTGGTTGGGTCGATGGCCCGCGCGGTCGCCCAGGCCCAGCCGTGCAAGAAGGTCCTGTGCGCGGGTCTTGCGTACGGCCTTGTCCATGCCTGCATAGATGGCGGGAATCTCGACATTCTCGGCCGCCGAGCTGGTGGCCAGAAGATTGTAACGCTGAAAGATGAAACCGAATGTTTCGCGGCGCAGGCTGGCCAGTTCATCCGCATCCAGTGTCGATGCCTCGCGCCCGCGCACGATATATGCGCCGGCCGTCGGCTGATCGAGGCAGCCGATGATATTCATCAGCGTCGATTTACCCGAACCGGACTGGCCCATGATAGCGACGAATTCACCCGGGTAAATGGCAAGCGACACGTCATCCAGCGCACGCACCACGGTATCGCCGCTGCTGTAATGGCGGGTGATATGACGCAAGTCGAGAAGGGGCTGGGAACCAGTCATTCGATCACCGCCGGGTGTTCGGGGTTGCTTGCGGCACGTTTGGGTGGCTTCATCATCAAAAGCAGCGGAATGGATGCCAGCACCACGTACATCATCAGGTGAAAATCGTTTAAATACGAAATCGCCGCTGCCTGCCGGGTGACTTCCCCGTTCAGGATGGCTGCCATGCCAGTATTATCGATGCCTGTGGCAGTTTGAAGGCTATCCGATGCCGCATTGATGACCGGGTTGAACGTGGTCAGTTTCGCGCCCAGCTCCGCGTGATTGACCTGTGTATACCGGGTTGCCAGCGCGATCATGATGGCGATGCCTACGGAAGATCCGATGTTGCGCATGAGGCTGAAAATGGATGTAGCATCGTTGCGGTATTTCGGGTCCAGCGTGGCGTAGGCCAGCGCCGACAGGGGAACGAACACGAACCCCATGCCAAACCCCTGCAGTATACCGACATGCACGATCATGGATGTCGGCACCTCTAAATTAAAGCGGCTGGTCTGCCACAGCGTATACGCCGTCAGCAGCAGGCCAAACAGGATAAGGCCCCGTGCATCGACCCGGCCCATCAGCCGCCCCACCAGCATCATCGCCACCATGGTGCCGATGCCGCGCGGCGCCAGTACAAGACCGGTGGTGATGACGGGATAGCCCATCAGCCCCTGCAGGTAAGGCGGCAAAAGCGCCATCGTCGCCAGCAGGATGATGCCGATCACGAAAATGAAAATCAGGCAGAAACTGTAATTCCGGTCCCTGAACATGGCGGGATCGAGGAAGGGATGCTTTCTGGTGGTCAGGATATGCGCAAGAAACATGTACAGCGCTAAACCTGCGAGCAGCGCCTCGATAATGATCTCGCCCGATGAAAACCAGTCCTGCGACTCGCCGCGGTCGAGCGTCATCTGCATCGCGCCGATGGCCAGCGACAGCGCGGTAAAACCGAACCAGTCGAAACGTCTTGTCTTGTCGATGGCGGTTTCTGGAAGAAACGTCATCATCCCCGCTAAGGCGGCAATACCGATGGGCACGTTGATAAAAAACACCCAGCGCCAGTCGTAATATTCAGTCAGCCACCCGCCCAGCGTCGGGCCGAGGATAGGGCCAAGCATGACCCCCATGCCCCAGATGGCCATGGCCTGTCCATGACGCTCCTTGGGGTTGATGTCGAGTAAAACCGACTGTGACAGCGGAACCAGCGAAGCCCCGAATACGCCCTGCAACAGGCGGAACAGGATCATCTCGGGCAGGGACTGCGCAATACCGCACAGCATGGATGCAATGGTGAAACCCGCAACACTGAAGGCGAAGACGCGCTTGCGCCCGAAACGCGCGGCCAGAATGCCGGTGGGCGGAGTCATGATAGCGGCAGCCACGATGTATGATGTCAGGACCCATGAAATCTGGTCGGATGTGGCCGACAGGGTGCCCTGCATGTGGGGCAGGGCAACGTTTGCGATGGTCGTATCCAGCGCCTGCATGATTGTGGCCAGCATGATGGACACGGTGATAAGCCCCCGGTGCAGGGGTTTTTGATCTGCCGTGTCTGCCTGCGCGTTCATCTCAGTGGCTTTGCAGGTCGATCTTGGTTTCCGCGCTCATGCCCGGGCGCAGATATTTGGGCGCGTCATCATCCGTGATCGCAATGCGCACGGCCAGGCGCTGCACGACCTTGACCCAGTTACCGGTCGCGTTCTGGGCGGGCAGGATGGAAAATTCCGATCCCGTTGCCGCGCTGATGCTTTCGACCGTGCCGTGGAAATCCCGGTCCGGATACGTATCGACATCGACCGTGACGCTCTGGCCCGGTTTGATATGTTCAAGTTGTGTTTCCTTGTAATTCGCCTCGATCCACACGCGGCGGTTTTCAACAAGGCTCATGGCCGGCACGCTGGCACGGGCATAATCGCCGACATTGGGGACGTTGCTGACAATGCCACCCGCCGGCGCGTTGATCTGTGTATGGGCAAGATCAAGCTGCGCCTCGTTCACGGCGGCAAGGGCAGCGCGATACGATGAATGGTCTTCGGGACGAATATCGGGATTGCCGTCCAGCTGTGCGGTGATGGCGTCCAGTTCGCTTTGCAGTATGGCCATCTGCGCCTGCGCGTTGTCGCGATTGCGCGTGGCTTCGTCCAGCGCCTGTTTTGACTGGGCGCCACTGTGCGCAAGCGTGCTGACGCGGTCGAACTGGGTATTGGCGAGGGTGATGTTATATGACTGCGCCTTGATCTCTTCCTGCTTTTGCACGTACTGGCTTTTCAGCGTGGCGATATTGGCGTTCGTGGTGGCAAGATCGGCTTGCGCCTTGGCCAGCGCGATTTCAAAGGGCTGAGGATCGATCAGCATCAGGGGCGCGCCGGCGGCGACTTCCTGGTTGTTTTCGACGAAACGCTTGATGATGGTGCCGGAAATTTCCGGCGTGATCTCGATCTTGTCCGCTTTGACATAGGCGTTGTCCGTGGTCTCGTAGCGCCCGCTCATCAACCATATGGCCCCGGCCGTCAGCACGACGAGCACCGGTACGCCCAGCAGTAGTAGCAGGCGCAGTTTTTTGTTTTCTTTGATGGTTTGGGTGTTCATTTACGCATCTCCCTCCGCAAGGTTGGCACGCATGGCGGCCAGCACGCGGGCCGCGGTTTCAAGGTCCGTCTTGGTAATGCCCCTGGTCATGGCGCTGCGAATATCGTCTGCGGTGGCCTTCAGCGCCTTCAGCGTGGGTTCTGCCTTGTCGGTCACATAAAGGCACACGGCGCGGCGGTCGTCAGGGTCGGGGCGCCGTTCCATCCACCCGGCGGCCTCCATGCGGTCGACCAGCCGGCCCACGCTGATGGGCTGGATCTCAAGAATGTCGGCCAGTGCCGTTTGGGAAATGCCGGGACGCTTGAACACGATACCGATGGAACGCCATTGCGCCTGCGTCAGTTCCACACCCTTGGCGGTCAGTCCACGGTCGAAATTACGCCGGGCGAGGCGCGCACAGTCCTGCAGGTTGAACCCCATCATTTCAAGCGGGGTGCCGTTAAGCCATTTGCTTTTGTCGACCATGAATCAATTCCTATACTGGTATATAATAAGCATGCTTACTATATTAGCGCGACTGAGAATGGTTTTCAAGTTTGGCCGTAAAAGAAGTTTTTAAAGACGCGGGCCCATGCCGCGCATCGCGCGGTTTTGCGCGGGCTGGCCGCCTGCGGCACCGTTTGTCGCAGGCGTGGGCAATATGACCCGGTCGCCCTCGCTCAGGCCCGAGATGACTTGCGCGTTGTTGCGGTCCGACAGACCTATCAGCACGGTTTTCACCGTCGTCTGACCGCGTTCCATGACCCGCACCTCATACGCCTTGGCGGTTTCGCTGTCCGATTCCGGCAGGCGTTTCATCAGCACGCTGGACGGAACGACCAGCACGTTTTCTGCGCGGCCCAGAACGAAAAAGATCTGTGTCGTCATGCCGGTCATCAGCGCGCCGTCCTGATTGTCGACGTCGGAAAGCACGTTATAGAGCACGACATCGTTGACCGTCTCGGGCGAGGGCAGGATCTGGCGCACATGGCCCTTCCACTTGCGGCCCTGGCTGCCCAGCGTCGTGAAATACATTTCCATGGTCGGTGAAAGTTTGGAGACGTCCGCCTCTGCCACCTGCGCGCGCACCGTCATGACGTCAAGCTTGGCGACCTGGCCGATCACGGGGGCGGTCTGGTTGGCGTTGATGGTCTGGCCTTCCTTGACGGCCAGCGATACGACCGTGCCATCCATGGGCGCATAAATCTTGGTGCGTTCAAGGTCGGCCTGATCGCCTTCCAGAACGGATTTGGCTTCGTCCAGCTGCGCCTCCAGCGCCATGGCCTGCGCCTCTGCGACTTCAAGCGCGGTCTGCGCGTCTTCGTACACTTCGCGGCTGACGGCCTGCGTATCAAAAAGCGTCTTGTTACGCTCCAGTTTCTGCTGCGCCTGACGGTAGGATGCATCCTGCTGCTGGATCTGCGCCTCAAGCTGCTTGATATGCGCGGCATCTGCCTTGACGGCGGCTTCATACGTGGCGGGGTCGATCTCCGCGATCAGGGCGCCGGCCTTTACAACCGATCCGATATCGACATGCAGTTTCTTGATCTGCCCCGATACTTCGGCGCCGACATCCACATAATCCTTCGGCTCAAGCTTGCCCTGCGCGGTTACGACCGCCTCTATATTGCCGCGCGATACAGCCGATGTGCCCGCATCGATGGCCGCGTCCTTACCCTTTTTGCCGGAGATGAAAAAGGCGCCCGTCGCCAGAAGGATAACGATGACCGCGGCGGCGGCAATCTTGCGGGCGGCGGGTTTCTGCGTGAATTTTGTTTTGATCATGATGTCATGCTCGCATGAAAACGTGGCGCTGGTTTGTCGAAGCCGTGGTGAAAGAACCTATTCTTTTTGCGCCGATTGGGAAGCGTCGGGATGTTCGACTGAATTCCGGGCATTATGAATGACCGCGACGAAGGCGAGATACGCAAGGACCATATACAGGGCAATGAACTTCCATTGTCTGGGCATGGATCTTTGCCTCCTTTTTGAAAAGTGGTGGGCCCGGCCGGACTTGAACCAGCGACCAAACCGTTATGAGCGGTCCGCTCTAACCAACTGAGCTACAGGCCCCCACGCGCCTTTGTGTGCCTGTTTTTGGCCGGACCTGCAAGGGCGGCAACTTGGCACGACGATTGCATTTACATAAAGCAACAACAACCGCAACCAGCGAGGTTTTGATGTTCCTGTCTTTCCGTCTTGCAACGCTTTTTTACGCTTTGACAGTATTTACAGTGGGTTACGTGGCGGCTTCGACCATTCACGACCTGTGGACCCAGGCCGATGAGATGCAGGCCCGTTACGAGGTCATGAGCTATGACGCCGTGACCCCGTCCACGGGGGCGATGTAATGATCAGTGTGGTCTGGCAGGATCGGGTAAGGATATTTCACTGCCGCCCAGCGCGTCCGCCAGCCGGTTTTGTGCAGATCCCGGGCGCAATGGTTTCTGTTGTGCGTCGGACGGTCCCCAGCCGATCGCGTAGATGACCTCGAAACTGGCGCGCAGCAGCCCGTCTTCGCCGTGCGTGCTGCGATAGGTGTCTTCCACGCGCTGCCAGAAATTCCTGCCGGCGAAGGTTTTTGTTCGCTCCGCAAGGCTCAGGCCTTCGCCCGCGTTTTTAATATCGCGCAGCAACGTCCGCAGTGCGCGGTAGTGAATCGTTTTCAGTTCGCAGTCGACGACAGGCAGCGCAAAACCCGCCCGCTGCATCAGTCCGGCAAAGGTCTGCAGATCCACCATCGGGTGAATACGTGCCGCGATGCCGCCGCGTGACGGCGTGCGCATCAGCACATCACGCAGTTCGAACAGTGTTTCGCCGCCGGGCAGGGCGCACAGGAACAGGCCATCGGGCTTTAAGGCGCGCCGCATCTGGATCAGCACGCCGGGCAGGTCGTTCACGACGTTCAGCGTGCCGTTCACGATGATCAGGTCCAGGGATTCGGGGCTGAACGGAAACTGTTCAATCGCACCCTCCACCGGAAAGCTCCGTATATCGAGACTGCCGATCTGCTTTATGGCCTGCAGGGCGTCGATATTGCCCCCGCCGATCCACAGGGTTTTCTCAAAGCCGGGCCGGGCAACGTCGCGGACGCGTTCGATCAGCGCTGCGGCTGTCGCATCGGCAAAAGCGGTATCGCGGATGATACGGGCACGGCGGGCAAAGACATGCATCACAGCTATCTAGGACAGTTTTGCCGCCAAGTCATTGATATTGAGAATATTAAGGGGGAAATGGCGGACCCGTGAGAATTCGAATCTCAAACCTTCTGATCCGTAGTCAGATGCTCTATCCAGTTGAGCTACGGGTCCGCATTTGAAGTGGCCGGACCATAACCCGGTCTCCGGGAAGGTTTCAAGTTCTTTTTGTCTTTTCTGTGGGTTGTAGCTTTTTGCCTTGTAACGGCCTGTTGTTCTTGACGAACGGGCCGGTATAATGACCTATAAGTGCCGGATTCGCGGGTTACGAAAATAACGCCTGCGCTCGAGGGAATGGACCGAAGACAATGAATAATTCCAAATGGCTGATGGGTGTATCCGTGCTGGCGTTGACGCTGGCTTTTTCGCTGCCGGCCGCCATGGCAGCCACCAAGAGCACCCAGGCCGCCTCAGGCGTCGCCGCGGAAGCGGGCGCGGCTGATGACGTCCCCACGCTGATCGTAACCAACAAGCCCATGTCCGCCGTACTGCCGGGCGGGGGTGGCCGCGGTGTGTCCACCGACGACCTCGACAACGGCACGCTGGACGCATTGGACGTCAAGGGCGCCAAACCGCTTTCGCCGCCTGTTCCGGGCCTGGCTTCGACCTCCAGCACCGGTGTCTATAAAGGCATGATGACCGAAGCGCCGAGCATCGGCGCCGACGCGGTCTTGAGCAAAGACTATTTCGCCCCGGCCAACACCATGGCCGCCCAGAAAATCGACCAGCTGCGCGAAGAAATGTTCACGCTGCAATCGCGCGTGTCCGAACTGTCCGAACGCCTTTCCGGCATTCAGCAGGTGGGTCAGGAACTGTCCGCCAATTATTATGCATCCGTCGCCACCATCAATACGCAGCTGCAATCGGGCACGACCCCGGGCAACCCGCGCCTGATGGAACGCCTGACCGCAGCCCAGGATGCGCTTGAAACCCTGTCCGGCAACGTCTCCGACATGAACGCGATGGCGCTTCAGATTTCCGATGCGGCCTCGATGGCTAGCTACCTGCAGGAAGCCACCCGCGCGGCCTACGGCCTGACCGGCTCGGTGGAGGAAGATCACTCCCGTCTTGCCCAGCTCGAGGATTCGATCGCCAACACTTCGACCCTGATCGAACGCCTGCTGAACAACGTCAACGACGACATCACCCGCAACGCGGCTTATCTGAACACCGAACGCTCTAACCTGCGCACACTGGCGCTGGCCGTTGCCAACGGCGACCTGTACGGCCGTTCGCTTGCCAACCGTCCGTTCCTGTCCGTCGAACAGTCGCGCGTGGCCGCCGACATGGCAGCCGCCAATCCGGGTCTCGGCGGTGCGCAGCCCGCGTCGCTCACGTCCGGCGGCATAAAAGGCGCACTTTCAAGCCCGCGTCCGCTGGTCGTCGTGCGCTTCGACAAACCCGATGTGAATTACCAGCAGGCTGTATACCAGTCTGTATCCGATGCGCTGGAAAAATATCCCAACGCACGTTTTGAACTCGTGGCGGTTGCTCCCGGCTCCGGTAACCCGGCCCGCAAGGCGATCGAAGCCACGCGTTCACGCCGCAACGCTGAAAAAGTGCTGCGCACCCTGACCGAAATGGGTCTGGCCGCCGACCGTATTGATCTGTCGGCAATGACGAACGAAAACAGTCAGACGAACGAAGTACAGCTCTATATCCGATAAATGAAAAACGCGACCGTCCTTAAGCCCGAAGATTTTTCTCTCGCGGCGGAAGGCGTTTCGATGGGTCCTCTCGCGGTACGCCTTGCGCGTAAACCCGGCGAGATCGAGGCATCCGAGCGCCTGCGCTACGATATTTTTTACAAAGAATATGGCGCCATTCCTGTCGGTGACATGGAAGTCACCGAGCGCGACCACGACGAATTCGATGACATCGCCGACCATCTGGTCGTGATCGACCGCCGTATCGATACCATCCCCGAACGCATCGTCGGCACCTATCGCCTGATCCGCAAGGAGCCAGCCGATTCCGTTGGCGGTTTCTACACCAGCAACGAATACGACATCAGCGCCCTGCAATCCTGTGGCATGAGCATTCTGGAACTGGGGCGCTCCTGCGTTCTGCCGGATTACCGCACACGGCCCGTGTTG
>CALBME010000062.1 GCA_937896295.1 uncultured Micavibrio sp.
CTGAGCGGCCTGACCGTCCCCGATGGCCGGTTCACTGCGCTGGGCCGGGCTGAGTTCGCCGGCAGCGTTGATTTTGTAGCTATCGACGGGCTGCGGGTCCATGGGCGTGCGCCAGTTCCACCACAGCACAGAAAGAATGATAAGGCCGATGACCGTGCCTGCGAGGGCGAGAAGCATCGGACGTTTATCCTGATCGGCATACCACATGAGGAATCTCCTTTGGCTGTCCAACGGACAGGCAGGGATTCGGGTTCCGGCAGGGGTGTGGGGGCGGTCTGGTCGATGGTGGGCACTGCAGGGATTGAACCTGCGACCCCATCCGTGTGAAGGATGTGCTCTCCCGCTGAGCTAAGTGCCCTTTTTCCAAAGGTGGGGACTAAATACAGGGACGGGGGCCCCAAGTCAAACATTCAAGGATGGCCTGACCACCCGGCATTGCGGCAGCGCATATCGCCATAAGGGGGATTTTCTGTATATTACCAGCGACCTAACCTTTCCAGAGATTTTGCATGCTGATTGGCGTTCCCAAGGAAATCAAAGCCCAAGAAAACCGCGTCGGCCTGAACCCGGCCAGCGTGGCCGAATGCGTTCACCACGGTCACAAGGTGCTGGTCCAGACGGGGGCGGGCGCCGGCATTCTGGCCAGCGACGACGATTACCGAGCCGCAGGCGCCGAGATTGCGGCAGATGCGGCCAGCGTGTTCGCGCGCGCCGATATGATCGTCAAGGTCAAGGAGCCGCAGGAACCCGAATGGAAACAGCTGCGCAAAGGCCAGGTCCTGTTCACGTACCTGCACCTTGCGCCGGATCCGAAACAGGCGCGTGGCCTGATGGAATCGGGCGTCACCGCCATTGCGTATGAAACGGTGACTTCTGCACGCGGCGGGTTGCCGTTGCTGGCCCCGATGTCCGAGATCGCGGGGCGCATGGCACCGATCATGGGGGCGTTTTACCTGCAAAAACATAAAGGCGGGCTTGGGAAACTGATTTCGGGCGTGCCGGGCGTCGAACCTGCGAATGTCGTGGTTCTGGGCGGCGGCGTGTCCGGTTTCAATGCCGCGCGTATCGCGGTTGGTTCCGGCGCGGACGTCACGATTTTTGAAAAAAATGCGGACCGCATTCGTTTTCTCGATGAGCATTTCGGCGCCAGCGCACGCGTCATCGCCGCGGGTAAAGCCGCGATCGATGCGGCGCTGATGAACGCGGACATGGTAATCGGCGCCGTTCTGATACCTGGCGCCGCCGCGCCCAAGCTGGTGACGCGCGCGCATCTGGCGACGATGAAGAAAGGCGCCGTGATGGTCGATATTTCCATCGATCAGGGCGGGTGTTTCGAGACCAGCAAAATCACCACGCATAACGAACCGACCTATGAAGTCGACGGTATCGTGCATTACTGCGTGGCGAATATGCCGGGCGCTTATCCGCAGTCGTCGACGCAGGCGCTGAACAATGCGACGCTGCCGTTCGTCCTGGCGCTGGCCGACAAGGGCTGGAAAGAGGCAACGGATGCGGATGCGCATCTGAAAATGGGCCTGAACGTGCATGAAGGAAAAATCATGCATCCGGCAGTCGCGGATGCACTGAAATTTTAATCAGGCGTGGGATAAAACCCAGGGTGCGCGCGTTTCCTTGGCAATGGCAATCTGATCGCCGGCGCGGGCGATGAACGTGTCCGTCATCTGCAATTGTCTTGCGGATTCCGCATCGAAACGTTGCCATACCTGATGGAAATTCGGCGCATTCAATTGTGACAGCCCCGCGATGAGCGCGAAATTACCCTTGATGGTCGTGCACACACCTTCGGCAACGGATTGATAGGCCAGTGCCAGGTCGGCTTCCATCTGGCCGAGGGCCCGTGTCAATGCGGGCGGGTCGATCTGCCAGTAACGATCATCAATGCATTCCACTTCCGGTGCTTTTGCATTGGCCGCTTTTGCAAGTTGTACTGTCAGTGGCGCGCGCAAGGCGGGATTGGCACGAACCAGCATCTGGATGGTGCCGTAGACATAGGCGACATACTGATTTTTTTCTTCCGCCAGTTGATCGATTTTGTCCTGCGCCGCCTGCATGTGTGTTTTGCCGGAGGGTGTCGCGCCCATTTGTTTAATCAGGCACCACGAGCCGAACATGCGCTGGCCTGCGATCGTTACCGTCTTCACCAGCGCCGTGCCGCTATCGACGTTGGCCAGCATGTTTTTGCAGGTGTGTTCGAGGTGTTTATGCGTGAGTTCGCGCACATCGCCCACGTTTTCGCCATAGACGTCGCGGGTAAGGGGCAGTCCGGCCACGAAATCACCGCCGCGGAACCGGTCAAACAGGTCCTGAAGTTCGCCTTTGCGGAAGGTCAGGCGCTGCTGGCGGGGTTCGATAACGGAGAGGGATGGGGTCATGGCAAATCTTTGTTATTATGGCTAATTGTGACGTTTTAGGCATGCCGGATGAAAAACGCAAATTTTATCCCCAGATGAGCCCAAACAACTTGTTGCGTGCATTGGCAAATTCACCTATACACCCTGCAACGCTGAATTGACCTGAGGGTCCAGTCTTCCTAGACTGTCCAAAGGTTACGCGGGTGTAGCTCAGTTGGTTAGAGCGCCTGCCTGTCACGCAGGAGGCCGCGGGTTCAAGTCCCGTCACTCGCGCCATTCAGTGTGTTCTTCGGAGTTGTAATGTCTGAACTTCATTCCTCGCTGCTCGCGTCCGAAGGGTTTCTCGGAAATTATCTTCCTATTCTCGTGTTCCTCGCCATCGGCGGCGGGCTTGGCATTGCCATGCTGGTCGGCTCGTGGTTTGCGGGACAGCGCCGCCCGGATGCCAACAAGCTGGCGCCGTATGAGTGCGGTTTCGATGCGTTCGACGATGCGCGCCACAAATTCGACGTGCGCTTTTATCTGGTTTCCATTCTCTTCATCATTTTCGACCTGGAAATCGCGTTTCTTTTTCCCTGGGCCGTAACGCTTTCGGATATCGGCCTGTTCGGTTTCTGGTCTATGGTCATCTTCCTGGCCGTTCTGACGGTCGGTTTCATTTACGAATGGCGCAAAGGCGCCCTGGATTGGGAGTAAACCATGGCCCATGACCGCGACGTCGTCATTGCCCCTAAAGTCGACCTGAAACAGTCCGGCGTGCTGGTGCCTGCCGTGCGGCAGGATGAATTCGCAGCCGCCATTGCGCAGGAAGTGACGGATAAAGGTTTTGTGCTGACCCAGGTCGACAAGCTGTTCGACTGGGCGCGCACGGGGTCGATGTGGCCGATGACGTTCGGTCTTGCATGCTGCGCGGTCGAAATGATCCATGCCTACATGTCGCGCTATGACCTTGATCGTTTCGGCGTCATTCCGCGCCCGTCGCCCCGCCAGTCGGACGTGATGATCGTTGCCGGCACACTGACCAATAAAATGGCGCCGGCGCTGCGCCGCGTGTACGACCAGATGCCCGAGCCGCGCTGGGTCATTTCCATGGGATCATGCGCCAATGGCGGCGGTTACTATCATTATTCCTACTCCGTCGTACGCGGATGCGATCGCATCGTGCCGGTCGATATCTATGTGCCGGGCTGCCCGCCGACGGCCGAAGCGCTTGTGTACGGCATTCTGCAGCTGCAGAAAAAAATCCAACGCGAAGACACCCGGACCGTCCGATGAGCAAGCGCGCGCCCAACGAACTGCATACCGGTATTGCGGCCAAGCTGGCCGAGGTGCTGGGTCCCGCCATTACAGCGCAGGATTTCGCGCAGGACGAACTTCAGATCACCGTCAAGGCCAGCGAACTGAACCGCGTGATGACGGTTCTTCGTGACAGGGCGGAATTCCTGTTCGAACAGCTGGTCGATATCACCGCCACCGATTACCCGGCGAAGCCCGACCGTTTTGAAATCGTCTATAACCTTTTGTCGATCCGCCTGAATGCGCGTATCCGCGTAAAGGTGAAGACCGACGAGGATACGCCGGTGCCGTCCGTGGTGAAGCAGTTTTCATCGGCCATCTGGCTTGAGCGCGAAGTCTGGGACATGTACGGCATCGTGTTTGACGGCAATGACGATCTGCGCCGCATCCTGACCGATTACGGTTTCGAGGGGCACCCGTTGCGCAAGGATTTCCCGCTGACCGGGTATGTCGAAATGCGTTACGACGAAACGCTCAAGCGTGTGGTGTATGAACCCGTGCAGTTGCCGCAGGATTTCCGCGTGTTCGAAAACCTGTCGCCATGGGAAGCCATGACAACCGTCCAATTGCCGGGCGATGAAAAAGCGACCAGACAAAAAATCGGTCCCAAAAATTACCGTGAGAAGGGGGCGTCTGAATGACCGGCGCAGCCACCAAAACCACCCATGAACTGGTCACGCTGGACGATGCGGGCAAAATGCACGCTGTCGGCGACGAAACCCAGATCAAGCCGTACACCATCAATTTCGGCCCGCAGCACCCTGCCGCGCACGGCGTTCTTCGCCTGATCCTGGAAATGGACGGCGAGGTGGTCGAACGCGCGGACCCGCATATCGGCCTGCTTCACCGCGGTACAGAAAAGCTGATCGAATATAAAACCTATATGCAGGCGCTGCCGTATTTCGACCGTCTGGATTACGTGTCGCCGATGAACCAGGAGCATTGCTTTGCCCTGTCGGTCGAAAAGCTGCTGGGCATTACGCCGCCGCCGCGCGCGCAGTATATCCGCGTGTTGTTCTGCGAGCTGACACGCATCCTCAACCATATTCTTAATATCACCACCTATGCCCTTGATGTTGGCGCTATTACGCCCGCCCTGTGGGGTTTCGAGGAGCGTGAAAAGGGTATGGAATTCTATGACCGTGTCTGCGGCGCGCGTCTGCATGCCAACTATGTCCGTCCCGGCGGCGTGAACATGGACATGCCCAAAGGTCTTGCCGAAGACATGATGGCGTGGACCGAAAGCTTTACCAAGGTCATCGACGATCTTGACGGGCTGCTGACCCAGAACCGCGTGTTCAAACAACGCACCGTCGGTATCGGCGTCGTGTCCCGTCAGCAGGCGATGGACTGGGGCTTCACCGGCCCGATGCTGCGCGCGTCCGGCGTGGCGTGGGACCTGCGCAAGTCGCAGCCCTATGACGTCTACGACAAGATGGATTTCGACATTCCCGTCGGCAAAACCGGCGACTGCTATGCGCGGTACATGGTGCGCATGGAGGAAATGAGACAGTCGCTGAAAATCATGCGCCAGTGCCTGCGTGAAATGCCGGGCGGCCCCGTCAAGAGCGACGATTACAAGGTTACCGCGCCGCCGCGCGAAGAAATGAAGAAGTCGATGGAAGCGTTGATCCACCACTTCAAGCTGTTCACCGAAGGGTACCACGTGCCCGCCGGCGAAACCTATACGGCCGTAGAGGCGCCGAAGGGCGAATTCGGCGTGTACCTGGTCGCGGATGGTACCAACCGTCCGTATAAATGCCATATCCGCGCGCCGGGTTTCGCGCATCTGGCCGGCCTCGATTTCATGTCGAAGGGGCATATGCTGGCCGATACGGTTGCCATCATCGGTTCGATGGACATCGTGTTCGGTGAAATCGACCGTTAAGCCAGAATCTTTTTAAGCAGCGTCACCGACGTCATCGCAATCCAGATGAAGGGAATCATCTGGAACAGCATGTAGTGCCGGGACCTTGAGGCAACGACCACCAGCGCCGCCATCACGAAATATGCCATCATCAGCGGCAGTTCGGGCATGTAATACGTGCCGAGATATACGGCGCCCGCCACGATGCAGGCCAGCGCGGCGATCTTGGCGGCGATTTCACCCAGCGTGTTGGCAAGGGTGCGGATACCGTTTTTCAGGTCGCCCTTGGTATCGCGGATGTCGTTCATGATGTCGATCGCCAGCATGAAGAAGAAATTGGGTACCGCGCTCATCAGCAGGGCGGGCATGCTGTGATCCGGGGCCAGGAAATAATACGGACAGACGGTCGCGGCGGCGAGCAGGCCAGCCGGCACGATGTTTTTAACGATGAACAGGCGTTTCAGGCGCAGGCGTTTTGCCCCGAAATTGTACAGATAAAACATCTCCCCAAACACAAACCACGTCGCCAGGAAATAGGCGCTGTGCAGGGCAATCCATGGAATGGGAAGCAGATAGAAAATGGCACCTGCGATCAGGGCCGCGCGTTTCTTTGCAGGGTTCAGGGGCAGGGATTTGGGGTTGCCGGCGTCTTCACGCAGGTCGGACGCCTTGTTCAGGCAGATGAAGGACATGGCCAGCAAGGCCACGGCCAGCGATGCGCCCAGGGCCACACCGTCAAACCCGGCCACGGTGTACTGAAACGGCAACAGGGCCAGCAGGCCCGCAAGTACGGCCATAGGGATGCGGTAACGGAAGGCGGCGCGGATCAGCATGGACGCCATGGTACGGGGATTTGCCCGATTTTCGAAATATGAACTTGGATAACAGGCAGGCCCTGGAAAATGATATTGGATTCTGTAAATTATTTATCCGTCCGGCCTTCCTGCCTTTTTTGACGATAAATCAGTATCATCTCTGGAAATAAGGCGCGGATAGGTTTATGGATTAGGCACCAAGGATTGCCTAATGAAACCGCGCATCGCACCCCCTGAATTACAGCCCGCCAGTTTTACCTTTACCGATACCGCCAAGGTCGCCGACATCCTGTCGCGCTATCCGGCCGACCGTAAGCAGTCGGCTGTGATGCCGCTGCTGGATCTGGTCATGCGCCAGATGGCAGGCGAGGTGAAGGAGGGCGGCGGATGGATCCCCGAAGCCGCGATGGAAGAAATCGCCCGCATCTGCGAAATGCCGCGCATCAAGGTGTTCGAAGTCGCCACATTCTATTCCATGTACATCCTTGCGCCCATCGGCAAATACCACATCCAGTGCTGCACCACGACACCGTGCTGGCTGCGTGGGTCGTCCGATATCGTCAAGGCGTGCGAAGAGGCGGCGGGCTGCCATGTCGGTGAAACGTCATCCGACAAGATGTTCACCATCTCGGAAGTCGAGTGCCTGGGCGCGTGCGTCAACGCACCGATGGTGCAGATCAACGATGAATATTACGAGGACCTGACACCGGCGCGGATGCAGGAAATCATGGCCGCGCTGCGTGCGGGCAAAGAAGTGCCCAAAGGCCCGCAAATCAAACGCGTCAGTTCCATGAGCGCCGCGGGTCCCACGACCCTGACGGAAGAAGCCAAGAAAGCAGGGGTGGCCTGATGCTTGCCGACAGCGACCGTATCTTTAAAAACATTTTCGGTTTTGAATCTTACAGCCTTGAAGCTGCGCGCAAGCGCGGCGACTGGTCCGACACGGCGTCCATCATCGCCAAGGGCAAGGACTGGATCATCGAGGAGATGAAAAAATCAGGACTGCGTGGCCGTGGCGGTGCGGGGTTCCCGACCGGCATGAAATGGTCGTTCATGCCCAAGCCTTCGGACAAGCCGCATTATCTTGTCATCAACGCTGATGAATCCGAACCCGGTACGTGCAAGGACCGTGATATCCTGCGTCACGAGCCGCACAAATTGCTGGAAGGTGCGTTGATCGCCGCGCACGCAATCGGCGCGCATAAATGCTATATCTACATCCGCGGCGAGTTTTACGATGAATCGTCCAACGTCTGGAAGGCGATTCACGAAGCGCGCGCAGCGGGGCTTCTGGGTAAGAATGCCGCCGGTACGGGCTGGGATTTCGATGTCGAGCTGCATCGCGGCGGCGGCGCGTATATCTGCGGCGAGGAATCCGCGCTTTTGGAATCGCTGGAAGGTAAAAAAGGCCAGCCGCGCAACAAGCCGCCTTTCCCGGCCATGGCGGGCCTGTATTCATGTCCGACCACGGTGAACAACGTTGAAACCATTGCCAGCGTGCCGGAAATTCTGCGCCGTGGCGGCGCATGGTTTGCCGGTATCGGACGCGACCCGAAAAACACGGGTACGAAACTGTTCTGCATCTCCGGCCACGTGAACAACCCGTGCAACGTCGAAGAAGCCATGGGCATTCCCATGAAAGAACTGATCGAAAAACATGCGGGCGGCGTGCGCGGCGGGTGGGACAACCTGCTGTGCGTCATTCCCGGCGGTTCTTCGACGCCGCTTTTGCCGCGTGAAATCTGTGACACCGTGGCGATGGATTTTGATTCTTTACGCGCGGTGCAGTCGGGCCTGGGTACCGCCGGTCTGATCGTCATGGATAAATCGACCGACGTCGTCTATGCGATTGCGCGTCTTTCGTATTTCTACATGCATGAATCATGCGGCCAGTGCACGCCGTGCCGTGAAGGCACGGGATGGATGTGGCGCATCATGCAACGCATGGTAAAGGGCAATTCCAGCCTCGAGGAAATCGACATGCTTCTCGATATCTCCAAGCAGATCGAAGGGCATACCATCTGCGCGCATGGTGATGCGTCGGCATGGCCGATCCAGGGCTTGTTCCGTCATTTCCGCCCTGTGGTGGAGCAGCGGATATTGGACTATCGCAAACAGATAAAGGCGGCAGCATGAAAAAACTGATCGGCGTTCTGATAATGACCACGGCGCTTTCGGGTGTTGCCTTTGGCGCTCCCAAAAAGAAGGAGGAAGCGCCCATGACCGACGAACAGGTCGTGCAGCGTTTTATCGGGTGCACCGCGCTGATGCAGTTCAATGCCGAGAAGCTGAAAGACAGTCCCGACCTGCAGGCCACCGTAAAGGCGTCGGCTGAGCGTTATCACAATGCGGCCGAGTATTTCCTGCGTGGCCGTATGGATGTCGATGATATCAACACCTACATCATGGGTGGTATTGGCGCCGCGCGCGCAGCGATTGAAGGCGAATACGCCGAAAGCGGCGGCGCCGCCGTTGAAAAACGCCTGGGTGAATGCAACGCCCCGCAAATGATGACCAAAGGGTTCGAGGCGTTTCAGGCCAGCAACGCCACGCAAAGCACGGCGCCGATTGCGCCCGTGGCGTCCGTTCCCCTGCCGGGTACGGTTGCGCCCGGTGATCTGCCCGTCAATGTGGCCGTAACGGCACCTGCGGCCCCGGTTGCTGCGCCCGCGGCTACCACCACAACAACGACCACCGTCACAACGACAACGGCGGTGCCGGCTGCTGCTTCTGCTGCTCCTGCACCTGCTGCCGAGCCGGTGAAACGCCCGCGCACGGGTACGCCCGTGCCGATGTCTGCGCCGACTTACGGTCAGCGTTCCAAGGCCGCGCAATGAAACAGATGCTGGTTGCCGGTCTGTTTCTGTCTGCGCTGGCTGCGCCCGTGGCGGCGTATGCTGCGGACAAGTCGCCGGAGTTTGATCCGGATATCCTGCTGGTGCGCAAGATGGAAAACTGTGCCGGTCTGATGGCGGTGCTTTCCGACAACAACCGGGCCAAAGGCAATACGGAAGTTGCCGACACCGCCGCCCTGTCATCCGGACAGTACACCACGGCAGCCCGTTATTATGCGGGTGCCAAGGCAGTCGATCGGGTCGACCGCAATGTCGCCACGGCTAAGGAAAAGCTTGCCTATCTGTATGCCAATGGCGGCGACGCCGCGCTTGCGGATGATATTCGCGGCTGCGGCAGCGAAGAAATGGCAACAAAGGGTCAGGCCGCGCTGGATGCGCAAAAGAAAGCCGATGAAGCGGCTGCGAACAAAGGTAAGTGAGAGATGCCCAAGCTTAAAATCAATAACATCGAACTTGAAGTCGCCCCCGGCACGTCCATCATTCAGGCGGCCGAACAGCTGGGTATTGAAATCCCGCGCTTTTGCTATCACGACAAACTGTCGGTGCCGGCAAACTGCCGCATGTGCCTTGTCGAAGTGAAGGGCGGTCCGCCGAAGCCGCAGGCATCGTGCGCACTGGCCTGTGCCGACAACATGGAGGTGTTCACCGACTCCGAAATGGTGCACAAGGCCCGCAAAGGGGTGATGGAATTCCTTCTGATCAACCACCCGCTGGACTGCCCGATCTGCGATCAGGGCGGCGAATGCGACCTGCAGGACCAGGCTGTGGCTTATGGTTTCGACCGTTCGCGTTATTTTGAACCCAAGCGCGCCGTGAAGGATAAGGATCTGGGGCCGCTGATTGAAACCAACATGACGCGCTGCATTCAATGCACGCGCTGTGTCCGCTTTGCGTCTGAAATTGCGGGCGTCGACGATCTGGGCCTGCTGAACCGCGGCGAAGACGTGGAAATCGGCACGTATATTTCCAAGGCAGTCGAATCCGAACTGTCCGGCAACCTTGCCGATGTGTGCCCGGTCGGCGCGCTGCTTAACAAGCCGTATTCCTTCACCGCCCGTCCGTGGGAATTGCGCAAAACGGAATCCATCGACGTCATGGACGCGGTGGGTTCGAACATCCGCATCGATGCGCGCGGCAATGAAGTCATGCGCGTTCTGCCGCGCCTGAACGAAGCGGTGAACGAAGAATGGATCGCGGACAAGACGCGTTATGCGTATGACGGCCTGAAATTCCAGCGTCTGGACCGTCCGTATGTGCGCGATACGTCTGGGCGCCTGCGTGAATGCACGTGGGAAGAGGCGTTCATTTACGCCGCCGGCAAACTCAAATCCCTGCAGGGCGGTCAGATCGCCGCGCTGGCAGGCGATCTGGTTGATGTTGAATCGACCTATGCGCTGCGCGACCTGCTGCGCAGCCTGGGCAGCAACATGATGGACTGCCGCACCGATGGCGCGCAGATCGATACGCAAAACCCGGCCAGCTGGCGTTTCAATACCACCATCGCGGGACTGGAAGAGGCGGATGCCATCATTCTGGTCGGTACCAATCCACGCGTGGAAGCCCCGATCATCAATGCCCGTATCCGCAAAACCTGGCTGGCCAAACGCGTGCCGGTTTACGTGATCGGCGAACAGATCGACCTGAACTATCCCTACAAATATCTGGGTGCTGGCGCCGATACGCTGGAGACCTTGGACATCAAGGCGGAAAAACCCGCGCTGATCCTTGGTATGGGCGCATTGATGGGCGAAAACGGCGCCGCCGTTCTGGCCATGGCGCGTGCGAAAGCCGTGGTCAAAGACGGATGGAACGGTTTCAACCTGCTGCACACGGCCGCAGGCCGCATGGGCGCGCTGATGGCAGGGTTCGTTCCGCCGCAGGGCCAGTTCAGCATGAACGGCATCAAGGCATGGTATATGCACGGCGTCGACAACCCAGTCGTGTACGACCACATGGTCGGCAAGGATGACTTCGTCATTTATCAGGGTCACCATGGCGATGTGGGCGCGGCCCGCGCCGACGTGATTTTCCCCGGCACGGCCTACACCGAAAAATCGGCATTGTACGTGAATACGGAAGGGCGTGTGCAGATGGCACGCGCCGCCGTCACGCCGCTGGGCCTTGCCAAGGAAGACTGGCGTATCATCCGTGCGTTTTCGGAAGTCATGAACGCGCCGCTGCCATACAATACGCTGTCCGATCTGCGCGCGCGTCTTGCCAGGGAAATTCCTGCCTTTGGCGCGATCGGCGCGATCACGCCGGTTGCGTGGAGCGATTTCGGCAAACCGGGTGCGGTCAAGGGTGTGCGTTTCGCATCGCCGGTCAAAAACTACTACCAGACCGATCCCATCTCGCGCGCCTCGGTCACGATGGCGACATGCGTCGAAGCCTTTGCGCAGAAGCAGCGCATCGCCGCAGGGTAGAATGAACATCCTGTATATCGATCATTACGCCGGTTCGCCCGTCCTGGGGATGGAGTACCGGCCGTATTATCTTGCCCGGCAATGGGTGCGCGAAGGTCATCGCGTGCGGATCGTGGCGGCCAGTCACGCGCATACGCGCCTGCGCCAGCCGCGCGTGCAGGGCGCGATCGAGCGTACGGGGTTTGACGGGATCGAATATATATTTCTGAAAACGCCGGCCTATAGCGGGCATGGGTGGAAACGCTGGTTCAATATCTTCAGCTTCGTGATGCAGCTGTATACGCGCAGGGACGCTTTGATCCAGAATTTCAAGCCGGACGTGGTGATCGCGTCATCGGCCTATCCGTTTGACGTCGCGCCGGCAAAGGCCATCGCGCATGCCAGTGGCGCCAGGCTGGTTTACGAGGTGACCGAGCTGTGGCCGGATTCGCCCCGGCAGTTATGGGGCATGGATGCGGGCCATCCGCTGATGCGTTTTGTTGCCTGGGCCCAGCGTCAGGCGCTGGCGGCTGCGGATGTGGTTGTTTCGGTCCTGCCGCGCGCGGATGTTTATTTAAAGACCTTTGGTTACGAAGGCCCTTTCGTGCATGTCCCCAACGGCATCGACCCCGAAGAATGGGGCGGCGAGCGCGAGGATTCGGGCATAGACGTGATGGTGCAGGCCGTCATCGACCGGTTCCGGGCGCAGGGGCGCATGGTGGTGGGTTATGCCGGGACGCATGGCGACAATAACGGCCTCTACGGCCTGATCGACGCCGCAAGCCATCTGCGCGATGCCAAGGTGGGCTTTGTCTGTGTCGGCGAGGGGGCGTCGCGCACGGCGCTGTCGGATTACGCGGAAGAACGCAATGTGGCTGATTTTTTTGCTTTTTGCGGGCCGATCGCCAAGCGCCAGGTGCCGCGGTTCCTGAAACAGATGGACGTCTTATACATGGGTGCAAAGCCCCTGGACGTGTACCAGTACGGGGTCAGCTTCAACAAAGCCTATGATTATATGATGGCCGGCCGGCCCATGGTCATGGCCGTCAATGCCGGCAACGATATGCTGGGCGAGGCCGGGTGCGGGCTGAGCGTACCGTCCGGGACGGGGGAGGATATTGCCGCCGCCGTCCGCCGCCTGCGGGATATGACCGCCCCCCAGCGGGATGCCTATGGCCTGGAGGCCCGCAGCCATGTTCTTTTGCACAATACTTACCCCGTTTTGGCCAGACGCTTCCTTGAAGCGGTCGAAACAAAAGGATAGAGTCCACGCCCATGACATTTAACGAACTCTGGACATCTTACGGCCAACCGCTCGCCTTTATCGTCTTACAGATTTTGGCGTTTGTCGTTCCCCTGCTGATTGGCGTCGCCTATACCGTTTACGCCGAGCGCAAGATCATGGGTGCCATGCAACTGCGTCAGGGGCCGATGACGGTGGGTCCGTTCGGCCTGCTGCAGACATTCGCGGACGCCATCAAGCTGTTTTCGAAAGAGCTTCTGCTGCCGACCGCGGCATCGAAGGGCGTGTTCCTTCTTGCGCCGCTTCTGACCATGACTCTGGCCATGGTGGCGTGGGCGGTCATTCCGGTTAATCCAGGCTGGGTCATTGCCAACATCAATGTCGGTATTCTTTACCTGTTCGCCATTTCGTCGATGGGCGTGTACGGCGTGCTGATGGCGGGCTGGGCGTCGAACTCGAAATACGCATTCCTGGGCGGTATGCGTTCGGCGGCGCAGATGGTGTCTTACGAAGTTTCGATGGGGCTTGTCATCGTGTGCGTCCTGCTGTGCACTGGCTCGCTCAACCTCACTGAAATCGTGATGGCCGAACGCCCGTGGTGGATGACGGTTCTTCTGCTGCCCATGTTCGTGGTGTTCGTCGTGTCCATCCTGGCGGAAACGAACCGCGCGCCCTTCGACCTGCCGGAAGGCGAATCCGAACTGTCGGGCGGTTTCCTGGTCGAATATTCGGCGGCGGCGTTCATGCTGTTCTTCCTTGCTGAATACGCCAACATGATCCTGATGTCGGCCATGGCCACGGTGCTGTTCCTCGGCGGCTGGAAACCGCCCTTCGGCATTGAGTTTTTAAGTTTCATTCCCGGCCCGATCTGGTTCATTGCCAAGATTTTCTTCATCCTGTTCATCTTCGTGTGGGTGCGGGCGACGTTGCCGCGTTACCGCTATGATCAGCTGATGCGACTGGGCTGGAAAATCTTCCTGCCGTTCACGCTGATCTGGGTGCTGGTGATTGCGGGGACGCTGGTCTATCTCGACGCTCTGCCGGGTGCGCGTTAACCTTTTTGCATTGCGGCGCATATTTATCTTGCCGTTTACCCTAATCTTGTCTTTTGTGAAGGCGAAGACGCCGTTAAAGCGTCCGTACAAAAAGATAAAACAGGGAAAAGATCATGTCCGCCGCCGCCATCGAGCGTCTGAAAACCATTTGCGCACGCACTTTCGCCGGGCACGGTCCCGTCATGACGGATGGCTGTATTTCCGAAGCCGCCCGGCTTTTGCAACATAACAACGGCATCGCGGTGGGCGAGGTGCATGGCGATTACGCGCATGCGCGTTTCATGAAGGCCCTGTTGCCAAAGGCGGCGGCCATGGGTGTGCGGCACATGTACGTCGAAATGTTCCGCCAGTCGCGGCAGGACATGCTCGACCGCTGGCAGGATGATGGCGATCCGCAGGACCTGATGGCGCATATCAACCGCCAGCGTTTTGGATATTCGACCTATAACTGGGTACATTACTGGGACGTGCTGGAAGTCGCGCGGCAATCCGGCA
>CALBME010000063.1 GCA_937896295.1 uncultured Micavibrio sp.
GCAAACACTGGTCGCAGAAGTCGCGCGTCTGACCGGCGACCTGCGTTCCCGTCCTGTGATTAAACTCAGCAAACCCTTACTGCGCTTCAGTGAAGGCGATGCATTTGACAGCTCGCTCGGCAATCTGATTGCGGATTCTCAGCTGCACTTTGCGCAGCACATGGCCGATGCCGACATCGCATTCATGAATTCCGGCGGCATCCGCAACGATTTGCCATCCGGCGCGCAGGGCAGCGATATTCAGGTGACCTTCGGTGATCTGTATGCGGTACAGCCTTTCGGCAATGGTCTGGTGCGTCTGAAAATGACGGTCGATGAGTGGCGCGCGCGTGAAAGCACCGCCACCAGTCTGGGCGTAAGCAACGAAGCCGCTGAAATGATGGCGCAGACGGTTGAAAATGCGAATATCCTGATCGTCGAGGACCAGGCGTTCGAAGCACAAAAATGCCTGGAAGCCCTGACCAAGGATCAGCACAAGGTTTACACCGCATCCGGTGGTATTGCTGCGCTTGAACGCGTCGCCGTTACCGATTGCGACCTGATCGTGGTGTCCCTCAACATGGCCAAGGAAGACGGCCTGCGCCTGTGTTCGCATTTGCGGTCGAATGAGCGCACGCGCTCCATCCCCATCCTGATGCTGGGGCAGGAAGATGACCTGCCCAAGATCGCGCGCGGGCTTGAGATCGGCGCTAATGACTACATCTTGCGCCCCATCGACCGTAATGAACTGGTCGCCCGGGTGCGCACGCAGATCCGCCGCAAGCGTTTCCAGGAACGGCTTAAGGCCAATTATGAAGTCAGCCTGTCCATGGCACTGACCGATACGCTGACGGGCCTGTATAACCGCCGTTATCTGAACGTTCACCTTGAAAAACTTCTGCAAGGTACCGGCGACCAGCGCAAACCGATCGCGGTTCTGATGTTCGATCTTGATAAATTCAAGTCCATCAACGACACGTACGGTCATGGTGTGGGCGACGAGGTCTTGAAGATTTTTGCCGACCGGCTGAAGACACGCATGCGCGGTTTCGACCTTCTGGCGCGTACCGGGGGCGAGGAGTTTGTGGCTGTTCTGGTCGATGTTTCCATGGAAAAGGCATGTTTCATTGCCGAGCGTCTGCGTCGCGCCATCGGCCGCCGCCCGATGCCCGTCAACACGCCGGAAGGCCAGATGACCGTTACCACGTCGCTTGGCGGTGCCTATATCGGTACTGATATCGTGACCGTGGAAGAGGCGTTGCAGCGTGCTGATGAAAAACTGTACGAAGCGAAGGAACAGGGGCGCGATGCGGTGGTGATGGAACGTGTCGGCAAACTCAATCCCGCCGACTACGACGAGCCGGAGCGCGTTGTAGTTGAATAAAGTTTTTTTATGCGGTAAGAAAAAACCCGGTCTGGGGGCAGACCGGGTTTTCTTTGAGCGCAAAAGCAACAATGGGGATTGTTTAACTTGACTGCCTCAAAGCTTTCGACGGGCGGGTTGTTAGTGCAACCCGCCCGAATTTTTTAGCCGACGATATCTGCGCCAGCGAAGAAGTATGCGATTTCGATCTGGGCGTTTTCAGCCGAGTCCGAACCGTGGACCGAATTTTCACCGATCGAAACAGCGAAATCTTTGCGGATGGTGCCTTCAGCGGCCTGAGCCGGGTTGGTGGCGCCCATCACTTCGCGGTTTTTCAGGACCGCGTTCTCGCCTTCCAGCACCTGGACGACGACCGGACCGGAGGTCATGGTCGATACCAGTTCGCCGAAGAAGGGGCGTTCCTTGTGGACGCCGTAAAATGTTTCGGCCTGGGCCTTGGTCATCTGGATGCGGCGTTGCGCGACAATGCGCAGGCCCGCTTTTTCCAGGCGGTCGCAGATTGCGCCGGTCAGATTGCGGCGGGTTGCGTCGGGTTTGATGATGGAGAAGGTGCGCTCTATTGCCATATTATGTAACCTTTGTTTGCTTTGTTGCCCCGCTTATAACCAGCCTGTCCGGGTTTGACAACAAGCAAACGCACCTGCCTTGAATATGCCCTTATGCTTACTTTCATGCCTTTTGTTAACCCCTTGTTTTTAAATAATTTAACACTTTTTTTTATGGCCTGCAGATGGCTGTGACTGTAACCTTTACGGGTGTTTTTGCGTATCTATCTTTGTCACCTCACAGCCGAAAGTCATGATCATGCATCGCCGTCATTTCATTACCCTGCTGGGCAGTCTGACCGCAGCCGGAATTGTCGCCCGCGGCGCATGGGCTGGTTTGTTCAGCCATGATACCGCCCAACCCACGAAGGAGTTCTCAGTCCACATGTCCAATCAAGAATGGAAAGATAAATTGTCGCCCAAGGCCTACCGCGTCCTGCGTGAGCAGGGGACCGAGCGCGCCTTTACCAGCCCGCTTAACGATGAGCATCGTCACGGGAATTTTTACTGCGCAGGGTGCAAGAACAAACTGTTTTCATCGGAACAGAAATTCAATTCCGGAACCGGCTGGCCGTCCTTCTGGGCACCGGTCGACAGCGGAGCCGTCGGTACCACCACCGATTACAAAATAGGCGTGGCGCGGACCGAAGTGCATTGCGCGGATTGTGGTGGGCATCTGGGACATGTCTTTGAAGACGGACCGAAGCCCACGGGTCTTCGTTATTGCATGAATGGCGTCGCCATGGAGTTCAAACCTGAATAACCGAAACCCGCCGGAAAAGCGGGTTTTTTGTTTTCTTCCCTGTTCAAAGCCGCTAAACCGGCGGCATGACCCTGGAGGACCGTCTCATTTACCGCGATGCGCTGATGCTTGTGCTGGACAAGCCGGCGGGTATTCCCGTGCATGCGGGGCCGGGCGGCGGGCCCAATCTGGAGGAGGGGTTCGACGCCTTGCGTTTCGGTCTGCCGCGCCTGCCGCATCTTGCGCACAGGCTGGACCGCGACACATCGGGTTGCCTGATTTTGGGGCGGCACCGCAAGGCGCTGTCCCGTCTTGGTAAGCTGTTCCAGGAAGGGCGGATCGAGAAAACCTATCTCGCGCTTCTGCCGGTTGTCCCAACTGAATTGTCAGGAACAATCGATAAGCCCTTGACCAAGGTCCATAAACACAAGGGCTGGAAAATGCGCGTGGCCGAAAGCATGGCCGAAGAAGGGGCGCAGGAAACGGTGACTGATTATAAAGTGCTGAACAGCGGCGACGGCATGTCGCTGATTGCCTTTTATCCCCGTACGGGGCGCACCCACCAGATCCGCGTTCATGCGCTGGACCATTTCGGGGTGGCCATTCTGGGGGATACGATTTATGGCGGCGAAGGGGATAAAACCGCAAAGCGTCTTTACCTGCACGCGGCCCGCCTGGTCATACCGCTTTATCCCAAGAAGGACGCCATTACGGTGACCGCCCCAACACCGGCAGAGTTTCAAGAGTTTCAGGCGGTTGCCAAGTGGGACGGCGCGTTATAAATTGACGCCATCATGACGATCGAACGACCGCTTTCACCGCATCTCCAAATCTACAAGCCGCAGATCACGTCGGTGCTTTCCATCCTGCACCGGGGGACGGGCATCGTGCTGACCTTTGGTCTGCTGGTGCTGACGCTGTGGCTGGTTTCCGCCGCCTCCGGCGAGGATGCCTATAATACATTCCGTGATGCGGTATCGCATCCGCTGGGCCGTATTGCCGCCGTGGGCCTGTCCTACGCCGCCTTTTATCATTTCTGCACGGGCATCCGTCACATGGTGTGGGACACGGGCGCTGAAATGACTATCCCCGGCCTTTATAAAACCGGTTATATCGCGGTTACCGCGTCGGTCATCCTGACCGCGCTGTTCTGGGCCGCCATTCTGTTCATCTGAGGAGTATATGGGCGCACCACTGATCAAATGGAAAGCTTACGGACTGAAGCACCCAATGTCGCGCGCGCGCAATCTGGGCAGTGCGCATCACGGCGTGAACCACTGGATCGCGCAGCGTCTGACGGCGGTTCTTCTGATCCCGCTGCAAATCTGGCTGGCCTGTTCGATCGTGCATCTGGTTGACGCCGATTATGCCGGTTTTGTCGCATGGCTTTCGCAGCCATGGAACACGGTGCTGATGATCCTGACGGTGTTCACCCTGTTTTATCACGCCATCCTGGGCTGCCAGGTGGTGATCGAAGATTACATCCATAACGAGGCATTCAAATTGTTCAAACTGTACGGCATGAAAGTCGTGCTGATCACGGTTGGTGTCGTCTGCGTTTATTCCATCCTGAAAGTCGCCTTATGAGCCAAGCCTATCCCATTATCGATCACGAATATGACGTTGTTATCGTCGGCGCCGGCGGCGCCGGTCTGCGCGCCGCGCTGGGCATGGGCGAACGCGGGCTTAAGACCGCCTGTATCTCAAAGGTGTTTCCGACACGATCGCACACGGTCGCGGCGCAGGGCGGTATTTCCGCAGCACTGGGCAATGGCGGGCCCGATGACTGGCGCTGGCATTTCTACGATACGGTCAAGGGGTCCGACTGGTTGGGCGATCAGGACGCCATTGAATACATGTGCCGCGAGGCCATTCCCGCGGTCATCGAACTCGAACATTACGGCATGCCGTTTTCGCGTTTTGAGAACGGTAAAATCTACCAGCGTCCCTTCGGCGGCCACACGACGGAATTCGGCAAGGGCATGGCCTTGCGCGCCTGTGCCGCCGCCGACCGTACCGGTCACGCCATGTTGCACACGCTGTACCAGCAGTCGCTGAAACACCATGTTGAGTTTTTCATCGAGTATTTCGCCCTTGATCTGATCATGTCGGATGACGGCGAATGCGTCGGTGTCATGGCGCTGTCGCTGATGGATGGCACCATTCATCGCTTCCGCGCGCACCAAACCGTGCTGGCGACTGGCGGTTACGGCCGTTCGTACTTCTCGTGTACGTCGGCGCATACCTGCACCGGCGACGGCGGCGGCATGGTACTTCGCGCGGGCCTGCCCCTGCAGGATCTGGAATTCACGCAGTTCCACCCGACGGGCATTTACGGTTCCGGCTGCCTGATTACCGAAGGCGCGCGCGGCGAGGGCGGTTACCTCACCAATTCGAACGGCGAACGTTTCATGGAACGCTATGCCCCGAACGCCAAGGATCTGGCGTCGCGTGACGTTGTTTCGCGTGCCATGACGGTCGAAATCAATGAAGGCCGTGGCGTGGGCAAGCATAAAGATCATATTCACCTGCACCTTGAGCATCTGGGCGCGGATGTCATCCATGCGCGTCTGCCGGGCATTGCAGAAACCGCGAAGATTTTCGCGGGCGTCGATGTCACGAAGGCTCCGATTCCGGTTCTGCCGACCGTGCACTACAACATGGGCGGTATTCCCACCAACTTCATGACTGAAGTGCTGAACCCCGTCACCGGCGACCCGGACCGCGTGGTCAAAGGTCTGATGGCGATCGGCGAAGCGGCCTGCGTATCGGTGCATGGCGCGAACCGTCTTGGCACCAACTCGCTGCTCGACCTCGTGGTCTTCGGCCGGGCCGCCGGCATTCGCGCGGGCCAGACTGTGACGCCGGGTGCGCCGCACCGTCCCCTTGGTACGGATACGGGCGAGAAAGCTATTGCGCGCCTTGATAAATTCCGCTCGGCCAAGGGGCCGCTCAGCCCGGCTGCTCTGCGCCTTGAAATGCAAAAGACGATGCAGACGCACTGCGCCGTTTTCCGCGACGGCCCCATGCTGAACGAAGGCGTGGCCAAAATCGACGCCGCGTTCCAGAAGAAGGGCGATCTGGGTATCACCGACCGTGGTCTGGTGTTCAACACGGATCTGGTCGAAACGCTGGAACTGGACAACCTGCTGGGTCAGGCGGTTGCATCGCTGCACTGCGCGGCCAACCGCACGGAATCGCGTGGCGCCCATGCGCGTGAAGATTATTCCAAACGTGATGACAAACTCTGGATGAAACACACGACGGTGTGGGTGAATGAACATGGCGGCGTCAAACTTTCGGACCGTCCCGTTCACAATTACACCATGTCGAAAGACGTCGAATACATCCCGCCCAAAGAACGTGTCTACTGATACGCCGACACGCATCGACCTGATCAAGGTCGGCGTCATGTGCTACCTGCATCTGTGGGCGGCCTTGCGCAAGTATGTGTCCCTGAAAAACCATGAAATTGCGGCCGATATCGGTATCTGGAACGATGATGACGGCGGGTATTTCGCGGCTTTTAATCAAGGCAATGCCCGGCTTTTGCAGGTGAATACGTCTTACGTGTGCGCGCTGGGCGAAGATGGCCCAATGGTGGGTCAGTTGCAGAAGATTCCCCCCTGTATGCCGGTGATTTTGCCCAGGGATGTCGTGATGCTGATCAATGCGCTGGCAGAAGGTGAGGGCGGCAACACCGACACGATTCTGAAGCAGATCGAAATGCTGGCCATGCTGATCGATAAAAAAATGCCTGCCGGCAAGCGGCAGGCATCTGCAAACTGATCTTAAATCTTAAGCAGCCTTGGCGGTTTTTTCGTTCGCGTGGTTTTCCACCCAGTTGGCGAATGCGTCGACGAATTTAGCGATGAATTTCTTCGTATCGTCGTTGGTGATATTGCCGTCATCGTCAATAAGGCCCGGTTTGAACTGCAGGTAGACTTCCGGCTGACCCATCATGGTGACGTCGAGATAGGAGAGCGTGCCCTTCAGGTTGTGCTGGGCGACAGCGGTGCCGATGGCGCCGGGGCTGGTGCCGAGCATGGCGCCGGGTTTGCCGGCAAAAGCATTCTTGCCGTAGGGGCGCGACGCCCAGTCGAGGGCGTTTTTCAGGGGCCCCGGCATGGAGCGGTTGTATTCGGGGGTCACGAACAACACACCGTCGGCGGCTGCAATTTCGTCTTTCAGGCGCTGCGCCTGTTTCGGGAAGTCTTTTTCGAGGTCTTCGTTAAACAGGGGGAGATCGTCGATGCGGCTGAAGGATGCCTCGAACTTGTCTTTACCCAAAGCGGCGATGGCCTTGGCGAGTTTCAGGTTGGTCGAGTCCTTGCGAAGCGAGCCGACGATAATGGCGATTTTGGTCATGAGTGGTCCTTATTTGCCTATGTTGTGCCGACAATATAGCCCGATGTCCGGTCAGGTACAGAGAGCCCGCAATAATTATGGGGGTCGTGTTTGTCGCAGGTGCGAAGGGGTGTTTTGTAAAATTTGCGCCTATGGACGGGTTTTTGATAAGTCAGAAGGGCCATGATCCCGCTGCCCTTTCTTGCAAGCCAGCAAAGCCCGGAGCCCGATGCCTATGGGCTGACGGTTCATGTGGTGCGGGATTTCATGATGAAGGATATCGACGCCCTGGACAAAGGCGATGTCGGCGTGTCCACGGACCGCAAGGGTGGTTACCGGGTTCATATCCTGAAAATGACGCGTCTGGATTTTCCTGTGATCGAGGCACAGTTCGTCTTCAATGCGGCCGCCAAAAGTGCGGAGGCAGAAACCATCAATATCAATTCTTCTTTTTACGGCAAGGGTATCGGCCTTCGCCTCATGTATAATGCGCTGCGGCTGTGTTTCTGGCTCAATATTCCCAGAATTACGTTTGAGGCCGGTTCGCAAATGGGGGCGTATGTCTGGGCCCATAACGGCGCCGTGATCGAGGCGCAGTCCATGTTCAACGCCTCCGTTCTTCTCAATCGCCGCATCATGGCGCTGAAAGAACATATGGATTTTCGCGATTACTATCCCCTGCGGGACGCCGCCCAGCTGCGTCATCCGGACGACCTGCGGTTTATTGCCGCCGCGCGGCAGGCCCTGACGCGGGGACAGGTCAAAACCGCACTTGAACAACTGAATGACAAGGTTATGGCCATGCGGCTGTCTGGTAACCCGCTTTTACAGCGTGAAAAGGTATCGGTGGGGGCCTTCGCCCTGGCCGGGGGGCAATATCATGCCCACATGGCGGTTGCGGACCCTGTGCCCACCGTCCTGATCCGGCGTCATATCGCCGCCAAATCACGGGCAGTGGCCGGCCTAACCCCCTGATTTTATGAACGGGTTTTTATAGATCTTCCCTTGCTCACCCCCTTGGACAAGCCCCGCACAGGGGCTATAATAATGTCATGGCTGAATTTACACTCCCCCAGAATTCCAAGATCACTGAAGGCCGCACGTTCGAAGGACCCGAGAACGCATCGCGTGCCAAAAAATTCGTCGTTTACCGCTGGTCGCCTGAAAAGGGCGGCAACCCCAGCCGTGATACGTATGAGATCGACCTCGACGCCTGCGGACCGATGGTGCTGGATGCGCTGATCCATATCAAAAACAATATCGACGGTACGCTGACGTTCCGCCGTTCCTGCCGCGAGGGGATCTGCGGATCGTGCGCGATGAACATCGACGGCACCAATACGCTGGCCTGTACCAAGCCGATTGCCGACGTGACCGGTGATGTAAAAGTATATCCGCTGCCGCATATGCCTGTGGTCAAGGACCTGGTTCCCGACCTTACGCATGTGTATGCACAGCTCGGTTCGATTGAGCCGTATCTGAAAGCCGAAAGCCCCGCGCCTTCACGCGAACGCCTGCAATCGCCGGAAGAGCAGGCGCTGATCGACGAAGCGTCAAGCTGCATTCTATGTTTCTGCTGTTCAACCGCGTGCCCGTCCTATTGGTGGAACGGCGATCGTTTCCTCGGTCCCGCCATTCTGCTGATGGCTTACCGCTGGATCGCAGATTCGCGCGATGAAGCAACGGGCGAGCGTTTGGACCAGCTGGAAGATCCGTTCCGCCTGTATCGCTGCCATACCATCATGAACTGCACGCGTACCTGCCCCAAGGGTCTGAACCCGGCCAAGGCGATCGCTGAAATCAAGAAACTGATGGTCGTGCGCGCGGCATAAGCGCGTTTTTCCCCTTAAATTTGACAGTTTTGCGCCTGTCTTACTAGGTTGGCGCATGACTGACGCACAGGCATCGTCCACCATTCTTGCAAAGCTTAAAAACGCCCGGACTCTGGGGGATGTGTATGCCATCGACTTTCCTCATGTGGTCGGGCCTATCAATGACGTTGATGCGTTTACGGATCTGCCTGATTTTACGCCGCGTGTGTATGGCCGGGCTGAAAAAGACGCCGTCATCTGGGACAGGGAACCATCACCGGCCGTGCGCGAAGCCACGAGCCTGATCGATGCGTTCGAGGCCAGCGCCGGACATACCGTTCCGCAGCGCTGGGATATGGATGTCATCCGGGCGCAGAATGTTGCCAATACCTCCATTATCTGCAGTCTGCATATGGACGGACCGCACGAGCCCCGCATGCGGGTCTATTTCGCCGCCAGTGAAAAGCCAACATGGGTGGTGCCGCATGCGGCTATCCGCGATATCCTGCGCGAAAATGCTGGGCATATACTCTATCATCCCATTGATGGCGGTTATCTTGAATCCCTGCAGATGGCCTCGCAAAATCTGGAGGATCATTTCAGACGGGCGGCGCGGCGTGTGCCCGCCAATACACTGATGGTCATGAGCGGTGTTACCTTCCATTTCCGCGATCAGAGTGTGTCCCATCAGCGCGCTTTCGTGCGTGCACGCGGGTTCAACGCTTAAAACCCCGGTTGCAGGCCGTTCAGCGCCCTATATGATGCAAGGGCATGAACAAAAAGACACTTTTCGCATGGGCGGCGTTTGACTGGGCCAATTCGGCCATTAACACGATCGTATTCACGTTCGTTTTCTCGATTTATTTTGCGCGGTCTGTTTACGGCAACGAGGTGGATGGCTCCGCCGCGTGGGCGTTCGCGCAGGGCTGTGCTGGCGTGGTCATCGCCATCCTGTCGCCCATCGTGGGGTCGGCCATCGATTATTACGGCCCGCGCAAGCGCGCGCTGTTGTTCTTTTCGGTCATCTGCATCCTGTGTGCGGCATCGTTGTTTTTTGTCGGGCCTGACCGGTCGTTCGTGTTCGCGGCGCTGATGATCGGCGCGGTCATGACCGTATCGTTCGAATTGGTGCAGAATATTTACGGCTCGACCCTGCCGCTGATTGCGCGGCCTGAAAAAATCGGCTTCGTTTCCGGTATTGGCTGGGGCGCAGGATATGTCGGCAGCATCCTGAGTCTTGGTATTGCGTTGTTCGCATTCATCGGTCTTGGCGACGGGGGCGGGGCGCTTGGTATCACCAAGGACGGGGCCATGCATGTCCGGTCGACTATGCTGCTGGCGGCGGGGTGGTTTGCCGTTTTCGCCATCCCGTTTTTTCTGTTGTGTCCCGATGCCCGGCCGAGTGGGCGTACCCTGGGGCAGAGTGTGCGCACGGGCCTTACCGAGCTCAAGAATACGATTCGTCACGCGGGGCGCCTGCCGGATCTGGTCCGTTTCATGCTGGCATCCGCCATCTATCGCGACGGGATGGTGACACTCTTTTCCATCGGCGGTCTCTATGCCGCCGGTACGCTGGGTATGACGTCTTCGGAAGTGATTGTTTTCGCCATCGCCATCAATATTGCCGCCGGCATCGGCGCATGGAGCTTTGCGCTGTTCGACGACCATATCGGTTCCAAAACGACGGTCATGGTTTCATTGGTGGCCCTGATCGTGCTGGGCGCCGGGGTCATCGCCACGGATGATAAAACCATGTTCATCGGTCTTGCCTGTGCCCTCGGTCTGTTCATTGGCCCGGTGCAGGCAGCCAGCCGCGCCCTGCTGGTCCGGCTCTCGCCGCCTGAACATATCGGCGCGTTTTTCGGCCTGTATGCCCTGACCGGTAAATCTGTTGCGTTCCTGGGACCGTTCGCCTTTGCGGCATTGACGCATTTCACCGGCTCGCAGCGTATCGGCATGGTCAGTATTTTGGCATTTTGGGCGGTCGGCCTTGCGGTGATATACTCAGTCCGTACCAAACGCGCATAAAGACGGCCATGACCTTATCCTTTCCCATCATTCAGCACCGGTCGCCCAATTTCGACGACCGTCCCGTGAATGCCGTGATCGATACGATCATCATTCACTACACGGGCATGGAAACACCTGAAGATGCACTGGAACGTCTGTGCGATGAGGGCGAAGACGCGCGGGCGAGGGGCAGGGTCAGCGCCCATTACATGATTTACGAAGACGGGCGTATCGTATCGCTGGTCAACGAGCGTGACCGGGCATGGCATGCGGGCGTTTCGTTTTTCAAGGGCAGGACCAATCTGAATAATCATTCGATCGGGATCGAGCTGGTCAATTGCGGGCACTACATCGGATATACCGATTTCCCCAAAGCGCAGATGGATGCGCTGATTGAACTTTGCACTGGCATCATCCAGCGCCATCCCATCCAGAAAAAACTGGTGCTGGGGCATAACGACGTGGCCATCGGCCGCAAAAATGACCCTGGCGAAAAATTCGACTGGGCGTATCTGGCGAAGGCGGGTATCGGCCTGTGGCCGGTGCCCGAGCAAAAGGACTATGACAGTGCGCAGGTTTACGCCTCGTCCCCGTCCACGCTGCGCGGGGCGCTGATCAAATTCGGATATGATCCCGATGCGTCCACGGACCTGATGTGCATGGCGTTCAACCGCCATTTTCTGAGCAATGCGGACCGATCCATGGGCCTTGAGGCCTGTGCCCGGCTGGCCTGGCTGAACCGCCAACCTTGAAAAATACGGCCATCTGGGGCTATATGTCGTCCGTCAGAAGGCTGGATCGTCGCGGGCGCCACAGGTGTCCGAGGAAAGTCCGGGCTTCATGGAATGACGGTAGCGGATAACATCCGCCGGGGGCGACCCCAGGGACCAGGGCAACAGAGAGCAAACCGCCTTTTACCTTCGGGTAAAGGGTAAGGGTGAAAGGGTGCGGTAAGAGCGCACCGCGTCGGTGGTAACATCGATGGCACGGCAACCCCTACCGGAAGCAAGACCAAATAGGGACCACACGGTGATGGGAAACTATCACCAGCCGATTCCACGGCGCGGGTCCGGGTTGGTTGCTGGAGCGCATGAGCGATCATGCGCCAAGAGGAATGACGGTTCTCGACAGAACCCGGCTTACAGGCCTTCTGACTTTTTATTTCCTGCAAGCAAAACGGCGCCCCTGATGGAGCGCCGTTTTGCTTCGTGTGACCCACTTCCGGGCCTGTCTTGTTTCTTTTTCTTCTTCTTGTTTTTGTTCTTTTTGCTTTTATTTACTGAAAACGCTGGTGCTGTAGCGTTTTTGTGACATTTCGTTGCGTGCAAGCATCTGTTTGAGTTCATCCGCCGCCGCGCATAAATGCATGCCGGTTTTGTGCCACTCAAAGTTTTTGCACATCATACTCAGGCTAAAAAGATATTCGGACATAATGTGCGCGGTATGTATGCGCGAACGTTCGTCCTGGTCCGCGGCGTTAGCCGCGGCCATCATGTGCTGTTCCATTAAATCCCCCTAATGAACAGTAATGTTGAACTTACCAGTTACAGAATGAAGCTTCCCAGAACGCGAACCGGCGGGCGTGCGTTGATCGCAAAGTTCCGGCGCATCGAGAAGTGACCGGACTGAGCGTTTTGCTCGGCGATGATCTTCTGGAAGGTGCGGCTGTTACCGAAACCGTCCTGGATCATGGCGTAGATCAAAGAACCAACAAACAAAAGAAGGCTCGCTGCCAGTACAATGCTCAAACCAGTCATCATTTTTTACTCTCCCTGTTGGGTCCGTATTTATCCCCAGTACGTCGGACCGTGATCTGACTATGCCTCCATTGTTATGAAAACACAAGAAAAAAGTGAACAATATCAATGGTTTATAAAATTATAATTTTAAGTTGGGTTTTTCATAAGTATTTCCATATTCCGTTCTTTCCTGAAGCGGAAAAGCAGGGGAAGGGATGAAAAATCTTTTTCCAACCCAGGGGCAGAGACAAAAAATGTGTGAAATTTCAGGGTTTTGTCCCGGTTTCGATTGACTGCCCATGATATCCCATGATATCCCATATAGTAGGGTTTCCTAAGCGCCCGGTCCTCTCGAACCGGCTGTTTTCAGGGCATTTTTTCAGGTTTCTTCTTTTTCAGGTCATCACGCCAGATGGGGCTTTTTTTATCGACCACGGTGAACCGTATCGATGCCAAGGGACGGGTTTCCATCCCCGGACCCTTTCGTGCCGCCCTTGCCGACCATGTCTTTGCCGGTGTCGTTCTGATGAAATCGCCCGTCCATGCCTGTCTTGAGGGGTTTCCGGCCACGATGATGGACGATATCGCCGCCCGTCTGAATGAATTCCCGATGTTTTCCAGCGAGCAGGACGATCTTGCGGCTGCGACACTGGCCGAATGCGTGAAAATTCCGTTCGATACGGAAGGTCGTATCGTGCTGCCCGGCGAGTTCGCGAAGTATGCGGGCCTTTCCGATGATGTCGCCTTTGTCGGGCTTGGCAATAAATTCCAGATGTGGACGCCTGCCGGATGGGCAAGGCGCAAGGCGCAGGCGCAGGACGCCGTGAAGAGCAGGGGGCTGACCCTGCCCAAGGTGGCACAATGACGCATCCGGCCCCGCATATTCCTGTCATGCTTACGGAAGTGCTGGCTGCGCTCGCGCCCAAAAAAGACGAAGTTTATGTCGACGGTACGTTCGGGGCGGGCGGATACACCAACGCCATTCTGGATGCTGCCGATTGCCGGGTGGTTGGTATTGACCGGGATGAAACCGCGATTGAGGCCGCGAAGACGCGTAACGGTCTGACACTCGTTCACGGGGCGTTTGGCGATGTCCGTGGACATCTGAACGGTCTGGGCGTTTCTGAGGTTGATGGATTTGTGCTCGATCTTGGGGTTTCGTCGATGCAGATCGATGAGGGCGCCCGGGGTTTTTCCTTTAACAAGGACGGGCCGCTGGACATGCGCATGGACCGCAGCAGCGGCGAGCCGGCGAGTACACTTGTGAATACGTGGCCCGAGAAAGATCTTGCCGATCTTATCTGGAAGTACGGCGAAGAGCGGTTTGGACGTAAAATCGCGGCTGCCATCGTCAAGGCCCGCAGCGAGAAGCCTATTGAAACAACCCTGGCGCTGGCCAGAAATCTGGCGCCTGAACAAGGATGAAATCAAAGACCCGCACTGGATCTATCCCGGTGATGTGATCGTACTTGATTATTCGGATGGCTCGCCACGACTGAGATTGATGAAGCAGCACTCAAGTGGCGGCAGCGGCGAGGTCAAGCTGTCGCCGCGCATCCGCTCGGAAGCCAGTACTGGCTTTGCCATTCCCAGCATTCCGCCGTCGGTAATCGAGCCGTATTTGTCGCAACCACTGGTTGTAGGCCCGGATCAACTGAAAAATGCCCCGCGTGTCGCGCAAGGGCCAGACGACAGGGTGATTCTGTCAGTTGGCGAAAAAGCCTACGTCGTGGGTATTGCCGATAACGATCCGAATCTGATCTGGCAAATTTACCGCCCGGGCAAAGCCCTGACTGATCCGGACACCAAGGAACTGCTGGGCTATGAAGCAG